>DASWOJ010000167.1:0-6497 GCA_036398775.1 Acetobacteraceae bacterium | reverse complement strand
CGGGCACGGGCGGCGCTGGACGGGAGTTGGGCGGCGACGGACACCTGGGGCGGCATGGCGGCGGGGATGATCCGCATGGCCCCGTTCGGCCCGAACGTGCCGCCCGAGGCCCGTGCCGCGGCCGAGGCCGCCCAGGCGGCGATCGTGGCGGGCAAGCCGGTGTTCGCCGGGCCGATCAAGGACCAGACCGGCGCGGTGCGCGTGGCGGCTGGAGCGGCGCTGGCGGACAAGGACATCCTGGCGATGAACTGGCTGGCGGAGGGCGTGCAGGGGAAGGTGTGAGGCGGGGATGTAGTAGCAGCCAGGAGAAGCCTCGCTTTCTATTCCCTCTCCCTCCGGGAGAGGGTCAGGGTGAGGGGTGGGCAAGCACGACCCTCAATCCTTGGCGGCTCCGTTCGGCGGCGCGGTCGGTGCTCCGTGCCGCAGCCAAGACCCCCTCACCCCGACCCTCTCCCGGAGGGAGAGGGAGAGGTTAGGTGACGGTGATGCCGGGCATCCAGGATGCCTGCTCGCGCTGGCGGCCCTCGTAGGCTTCGATGGAGGCGCCCTGCTGCATGGTTTGGCCGATGTCGTCCAAGCCCTCCAGCATCAATCCCTTGCGGAACGGGTCCACATTGAAGGAAATCTCCTCCCCGTTCGGGCGGATCACCACCTGCCGCGCCAGGTCCACGGTGATCCGGGCGTTGCCGCCCATCGCCGCATCCCCCATCAACTGGTCGCAAACCTCCCGCGGCAGCACCACCGGCAGGATGCCGTTCTTGAAGCAGTTGTTGTTGAAGATGTCGGCAAAGCTAGGCGCGATCACGCAGCGTATGCCGAAATCCAGCAGCGCCCAGGGCGCGTGCTCACGCGATGAACCACAGCCGAAATTCTCATGCGCGATCAGGATTTCCGCCTGGCGGTAAGGCTCCCGGTTCAGCACGAAGTCCGGGCGCTCCTGCCCCGCCCCGTCATACCGGAGCGTGTGCATCAGGTGGACGCCCAGCCCGGTGCGCTTGATCGTCTTGAGGAACTGCGCCGGGATGATCTTGTCGGTGTCCACATTGGCCAGCGGCAACGGCGCCGCCACGCCCGTCAGCGTCGTGAAGGCCTGCATCACCCAATGCTCCTGACGTCGGTCAACCGGCCGGTCACGGCGGCGGCAGCGGCCATCGCCGGGGACATCAGGTGGGTGCGCCCACCGGGTCCCTGCCGCCCCTCGAAGTTGCGGTTGCTGGTGCTGGCGCAGCGCTGGCCCGGCGTCAGCTTGTCCGGGTTCATGCCCAGGCACATGCTGCACCCGGCCTCCCGCCACTCGAAGCCGGCGTCAAGGAACACCTGGTCCAGGCCCTCGGCCTCGGCCATCTGCTTCACGATGCCGCTGCCGGGCACGACCATGGCGCGGACGCCCTCGGCAACGTGCCTGCCGCGGACCACGCCCGCGGCAGCGCGCAAATCGGGCAGGCGGCCGTTGGTGCAGGAGCCGATGAAGACGACGTCCACGGGGATGTCGGTCAGCTTCTCGCCAGGGGTCAGGGCCATGTAATCCAGCATGCGGATCATCTGGGCACGCGCCGCCTCGTCCTCGACGTTGGCCGGGTCGGGGACGGAGCCAGTGATCGGCAGCACGGACTCGGGGTTGGTGCCCCAGCTCACCATCGGGGCGATCTCGTCGGCGTGCAGGGCCACCACGCGGTCGTAATGGGCGCCGGGGTCGCTGGGCAGGGTGCGCCAATATTCGACGGCGCGGTCGAACGCCTCGCCTTGTGGGGCATAGGGGCGACCACGGACATACTCAAACGTCGTATCATCCGGGGCGATCATGCCGGCCCGCGCCCCGGCCTCGATGCTCATGTTGCAGATCGTCAACCGCCCGGCCATGTCGAGCGCGCGTATGACTTCGCCCGCATACTCGATCACGTGGCCGGTGCCGCCGGCGGTGCCGATCTTGCCGATGATGGCCAGCACCACGTCCTTGGCGGTCACGCCGGGCGCGAGGGTGCCGTCCACCTGCACCAGCATGTTCTTCGCCGGCTTCTGCAGCAGGGTTTGGGTGGCCAGCACGTGCTCCACCTCCGACGTGCCGATGCCGAACGCCAGTGCGCCCATCGCGCCGTGGGTGCTGGTGTGGCTGTCGCCGCAGACGATGGTGAAGCCGGGCAGGCTGATGCCCTGCTCCGGCCCGATGATGTGGACGATGCCCTGCCGCGCGTCCAGCACCGGGAAGTAGGGGACGCCGAACTCGGCCACGTTGCGCTCCAGGGTTTCCACCTGCAGGGCGCTCTCCGGCTCGGCGATGCCGACGCTGCGGTCCGATGTCTGGATGTTGTGGTCCACGACGGCGATGGTGGCGTCGGGGCGGCGGACCCGGCGGCCGGCCAGGCGCAGGCCCTCGAACGCCTGTGGGCTGGTGACCTCGTGCACGAGGTGGCGGTCTATGTAGAGGATGCAGGTCCCGTCCGGCATTTGCTGGACCACGTGCGCGGCCCACACTTTGTCGAACAGCGTGCGGGGGGTTGGGGACATGCGGTGTTTCTCCTGTGTTTTCCGGCAGCAACGTCCCGGCTGCCGCCAGTTTTGTAGGGCGAAAAAGCGCAGCGCCTTCCGCCGTTCAGGCTTGCGCTGACCTTTGGCGGAAGGCGCTGCGCTTTTCCGCCCTACGTATTTGGTCCTTGGACGCGGTTATTGTGAGCCGCCTGCGGCGCGGCAGTCCAGAGGCGGCAGGTGCCATCTGACCAGCCCCCAGATTACCGCTCCGCTCCCCGCAGTGACGGGCGGAGCGAAGCGAGCAGTTTAGGTTAGACTTAGTCCGCGGCTGCGGGCGCCGCGGCTGCGGCGCTGCTGGCCGTGCCAGTCACCGGCACCACAACCTCACGCGCACGCTCGGCGATGCGGGCGCTCTTGCCGCTGCGGCCGCGCAGGTAATACAGCTTGGCCCGGCGCACGTCGCCGCGGCGCACCACCGCGATCTCCGCAATAGTCGGCGAATACAGCGGGAACACGCGCTCCACCCCCTCGCCATAGCTGATCTTGCGGACGGTGAAGTTGCTGTTCAGGCCCTTGTTGCTGCGCGCGATGCACACGCCCTCATAGGCCTGGACGCGGGTGCGCTCGCCCTCGATCACCTTGACCGAGACCTTCAGGGTATCGCCGGGCTGGAACTCGGGGACGGCGCGGACGGCGGTGAGCTTGGCGATCTGCTCCGCCTCGAACTGCTGGATGATGTTCATGGGATAGTCCTCTCTTGCAAGCGTGTTACGGCGCGGCGGGCGCCGTGTCCATTGATGCGGCGTGCGCTTCCCACAGGTCCGGCCTGCGGGCGCGCGTGGCGTCCTGTGCCTGGCGCAGACGCCAGGCGGCGATGGCGGCATGGTTGCCGGACAGCAGCACGTCCGGGACGCGGCGGCCCTGCCACTCGGCGGGCCGGGTATAGTGCGGGTATTCCAGCAGGCCGGCGCTGAAGCTTTCCTCGGTGCCGCTGTCGGCCGCGCCCATGACGCCGGGGAGCAGGCGGACGCAAGCGTCCAGCAGCACCAGCGCCGGCAGCTCGCCGCCGGACAGGACGTAGTCGCCGATGCTGACCTCCTCGATCGCGCGGGCGTCGAGCACGCGCTGGTCCACGCCCTCGTAGCGGCCGCAGACGACGGTCACGCCGGGACCTTCGGCCAGGATGCGGGCGCGCGACTGCTGCAACGGGCGTCCACGGGGGGTCATATACAGCAACGGCCGACCGTCCGAGGCGCCGAGGGCGGCATCCAGCACGTCCGGGCGCATGACCATTCCGGCGCCGCCGCCGAACGGGGTGTCGTCCACCGTGCGGTGCCGGTCCGTGGCTGCGCCGCGTATGTCGCGCACGTCCAGGCGCCACAGCCCGGCGTCCAAGGCACGGCCTGCCAGCGATCCACCGAGCGGACCGGGGAACATGGCGGGGAACAGGGTGTGGACGGTGGCCTGCCAGGTCATGCGGGACACCACGTAGGATGTCCGAGGGCAGGATTGCCGCTGATGCAAGACGGGCGGCCAAATGCTCCCTCTTCCTCCGGGAGAGGGTCGGGGTGAGGCAAACCGCCAGCACGAACCTTGAATGCTGGTGTGGCAAGCTGCCGAGGTAGGGGCATGGTACTTGCGGCTTCCCTCACCCCAACCCTCTCCCGGAGGGAGAGGGAGAAGCAGCTTAGGTCAGCAGCCACGGCGGTGAGGGTGATCATTCCGCCGCCTCCGCCGTGTCCTCGACCAGGACCTCGTCAGGTTCCATCACGACCAGCGTGCCTGCTGGCAGGTCCACTTGCGGCACGCAGGCGCGGGTGAAGGGGACCAGCAGCGGCGCGTTGCCGGGCCGCTCGATCTCCAGGCTGGCGCCCGCGCCGTAGTCATGGACAATCACAACCCGGCCGATGGCCGCCCCAGCAGGGTCCAGCGCCGCCATGCCCACCAAGTCGGCGAGGTAGAACTCATCCTCGTCCGGCGGCGGCAGGCGGTCACGGTCCATCCAGAGCTTGGTGTTCACCATCCGCTCCGCCGCCGACCGGTCGGGGAGCGCCTGCCCCGCAGCGTTGCGCAGTTCCGCCACGCCGGACGCGCGCCAGGCAAGCGTCCACGGCCTGCCGCCATCGTCCAGCAGGGGACCATACCCGGCAAGATCCGCCGGGTCGGTGGTGTAGCTGTGGACGCGCACCAGCCCCCGCACCCCGTGCGGACGGCCCACCACGCCCATCAGGATGCGGCGGTCGGGCATGTCAGGCCAGCGATGCCCCGGCCCAGGACGCGGATGCGCCCCAGGCGGCAGCGGCAGGGTGGGACGGCAGCGGCACGATCAGGCGGCGGCCTTTGCGGCGCGGTCCTGCGCCTTCTTCTTCGGCGCGGACTGAATGGGCTGCTCGCGGTAGGTCGGCATCGGCGCCAGGCCGGCGTGGCCGAGGAACTTGGCGACGCGCTCGGTCGGCAAGGCGCCCACCTTCAGCCAATGCTGGATGCGCTCGGACTGCAGGCGGATGCGCTCCGCGTGTTCGGCGGGGAGCATCGGGTTGTAGCTGCCGACCTTTTCCAGGAAGCGGCCGTCGCGCGGGCTGCGGCTGTCGGCGATGACGATGTGGTAGTACGGGCGCTTCTTGGCGCCGGCGCGGGAGAGGCGGATCTTCAGGGACATTCTTGGTTCCTTGGCTGTTGTGTGGTGGTAGAGTTTGGGTGCTTGCTGACAGACCCCCTCACCCCGACCCTCTCCCGGAGGAAGAGGGAGAGGAAAATCAGTGGCGGCGGATTTGCTGGTGGGGTTTGGGCATCAGGGCGCCCATGCCGCCGCGCATCATGCCTTTCTGGCCCATCTTGGTCATGCGCTTCATCATGGTGCTCATGTCATCGAACTGTTTGAGCAGGCGGTTGACCTCCTGCACCGTCGCCCCTGACCCGGTGGCGATGCGCTTCTTGCGGCTCGCCTTGATGATGTCCGGCGTCTTGCGCTCCGCCTTGGTCATGGAGGAGATGATGGCGGCCTGGCGCTTCAGGATGCCGGTGTCGAGGTTGGCGTCCTTGAGCTGGTCCTTGATCTTGGCCGCGCCGGGCAGCATGCCCAGGATGCCCTGCAGGCTGCCCATCTTGGTAATCTGCTTGAGCTGGCTGGCGTAGTCGTCCAGGTCGAAGGTGCCGCGGGCCATCTTCTTGGCCAGGCGCTCGGCGTCCTCCTGCTCGATGGTTTCGCCCGCACGCTCCACCAGGCCGACGATGTCGCCCATGCCCAGGATGCGGCCGGCCACGCGCTCCGGGTGGAATTCCTCCAGCGCGTCCAGCTTCTCGCCGGAGCCGGTCAGCTTGATCGGGGCGCCGGTGACCTGGCGCATGGACAGCGCGGCGCCGCCGCGGGCGTCGCCGTCCATCCGGGTCATGACGATGCCGGTGACGCCCAGGGCCTCGTTGAAGGCTTGGGCGGTGTTGACCGCATCCTGGCCGGTCATGGCGTCCACCACCAGCAGCGTTTCCACCGGGTTGGTGGCGTCGCGGATGGCGCGGACCTCGTCCATCAGGGCGGCGTCTATGCTCAAGCGCCCGGCGGTATCAAGGATGACGATGTCGAACACCTCGCGCCGGCCCACGTCCATCGCGCGCCGGGCAATCTCCACGGGCGTCTGACCCGCGATGATCGGCAGGGACGTGACGCCGGCCTGCTGGGCAAGCTGCTGCAACTGGAGCTGCGCCGCCGGGCGTTGGGTGTCCAAGCTGGCGAGCAGGACCCGCTTGCGGTCGCGTTTCGACAGCCGCAGCGCCAGCTTGCCTGACGTCGTGGTCTTGCCGGAGCCTTGCAGGCCGACCATCAGCAACGGGATCGGCGCCGGGGCGTCCAGGTTGAGCGGCACCGCGCCGGCGCCGCCCAGCGCCTCGATCAGGACGTCGTTGACGATCTTGATGACGAGCTGCCCGGGACTGACGCTGTCCAGCACCTCGGCACCCAAGGCGCGGTCGCGGACGGCACCGATGAATGTCTTAACGACGGGCAACGCCACGTCGGCATCAAGCAGGGCCAGGCG
>DASWOJ010000166.1:0-3243 GCA_036398775.1 Acetobacteraceae bacterium | reverse complement strand
TGGCGGCGCGACGCCGACTGACCGATGCGCTGAACGCGGCGCGGGACAGCGCCGACCTTGGTTCGTTGCGCGATCGGGCCGCGGTGCCGGTCGCGGTTTCCTTTGCCGGCGCGGCGCTGACCGAGATGGAGGCCTCCCAGGGGCTGCCTCCGGAGGGGATCAAGGATCGCATCGTGATCTGTCTGCGGGCCCTCGAGGGCAGCATGGCCCGCCGGTTGCAGTTCGGCACCGGGATCCTCGCCAGCATCGGCTCCTGCGCCCCCTTCATCGGGCTGCTCGGCACCGTGTGGGGCATCATGAACAGCTTTGTCGGGATCTCCCAGGCACACACCACCAACCTGGCCGTGGTTGCTCCCGGGATCGCCGAGGCGCTGCTGGCGACGGCCTGCGGCCTGCTCGCGGCGATCCCGGCGGTGCTGACCTACAACTTCCTGGCCCGCATGATGGCCGGCTACCGCGCCGGGCTGGGTGACCTCACCGCGGTCGTGCTGACCCGGGCGTCACGGCAGATCGACGGTCAGATTGCAATCCGCGGGGCAGCGCAGGCGCGGCCGGCGGTTCTGCGCGCCGCGGCGGAGTAGGACCATGCAGTTCGATTCCGGCCAAAGCGGCGACGATCTGGTCGAAACCCACGATATCAACGTCACGCCGTTCATCGACGTTATCCTGGTCCTGCTCATCGTGTTCATGGTCGCGGCGCCGCTGTCGACAGTGGATGTGGCGGTCGATCTGCCGGCGTCGTCCAGCCAGCCGCAGCCGCACCCGGACAAGCCCGTTTATCTGACGGTGCGGCCCGACCTGACGCTGGCGGTGGGCGAGGCGACGGTGGCCCGTGACGGGCTCGCGGCGGCACTGGACGCCGCGACCCAGGGTGACCACGACGCCCGGCTGTTCCTGCGCGCCGACAAGGCGGTGAGCTATGGCGATCTGATGGGGGTGATGGATGCCCTGCGCGCCGCCGGCTATTTGAAGGTGGCCCTCGTCGGGCTGGAGCGGGTGGAATGACCCCGGCCGCGGCCCCGCGCCAGGGTCGCCTCTGGGCGATGATGTTCGGCGTCGTGCTGCTGGCGCATGGCGGCGGTATCCTGCTGCTGCAGCGGATCGTGCCACACGCCGAACCGCCGCCCGAACCGGCCATGATGATCGACCTGGCGCCGCTGCCGGCACCCGAGGTCGCTGAAGAACCGCCGCCGCCGCAGCCGGAGGCGCCAAAGGTGGAGGAGCCACCGCCGCAGCCCAGCCCGCCGCAGCCCGCTCCGCCTCAGGTCGAACCGCCGCCGGAGCCGACGAAGACGGAAGCCCCGACGCCACCCGATCCGGAGCCGCCACAGCCGGCTGACCAGCCGGCCGAGACGATCCCGGTGCCGCAACTCGCCGACGAGCCGCTGCCGGTGCCCGCCGCCCCGGCCGGTGACATCGCGCCGCCACCGCCGCCACCTCCCATGAAGAAGCCGCCGCCGCCGAAGCGGCCGCCGCCGCCGCATGTCAGGCCGGTGCAGCGACCGGTCCCCACCGAGACCACGGAGGTGCAGCCGCCGGCACCGACCCCCACGGCGCCGGCGCCTCCGGTAACCACCCCGACCGCCCCCGCGAGCGTCGCCGCCTCCAGCAGCACCCCGGTGTCATGGCAGACCCGGCTGCTCGCCCGGCTGAACCGCTTCAAACGGTTCCCGACCGACGCGCAGATGCGGCACCGCCAGGGCACGGCTCTGGTTCACCTGAGGCTGATGCCTGACGGCACGGCGCAGGCCGTCCGGCTGCAGGTCAGCAGCGGGACGGCGGCGCTCGATGAGGAGGCCGTGGCGTTGATCAGCCGGGCGCAGCCGCTGCCCGGACCGGACGGCGAAACCCACGCGGTTGAGATCGAGGTGCCGGTCCAGTTTACAATCAAGTAGGCCGACGCCGGCGAGCAAGTCGGCTGACGCCGGCGGGCAAGTCGGCTGACGCCGGCGGGCCGAAGCGTTGCCTTTTCGGCGACAGACGCCGGCCGGCCGGGCCGCGCGGGCGACCTTCTCACTCGGGCGGATGGCGGCGGCCGGGCCGTCGGGGCGGATTGCCCTGCCCTTCCCGGCGCCCGGTCAGCCAGCCATGCCACCGTCAGAGACGGCCCCGTCGCCCCACGCGCCGAACCGGGACGGTCAGCTCGTCAGGAAGCCCAGCGTATCCGCCTCCAGGACCACGCAGGTAAGGTCGCCGCCGAGCACGGCGCCGGTGTCGATGGCGATGCGGTTCGGCTGAACCACCGGCTGCCGCTTGGGGGTATGGCCATGCACCACGACCGCGCCGTGATTGTCCTGTGACGACAGGAACGGCTCGCGGATCCAAAGCATGTCCTGCGGCGACTGCCGGTCCAGCGGCACGCCGGGGCGGATGCCGGCATGCACGAACAGATACGGCCCGATCTGGCGGCTGATGACCAGCTTGCGAAGAAACTCCAGATGCTGGTTCGGGATGCGGCTGGACCACTCGGCCGGCGGGACGGCGCGGGAGATACCCCAGCTGAGCAGCGAGTCCGCGCCGCCGTTCATCAGCCAGTGGCCCGGCGCGTCCTTGTCCCCGCCGCCGACCGCGAGCAGCATCATCTGCTCGTGATTGCCCATCAGGTTGACGATCTCGTCGGCGGGCACCGGCGGCTGGTTGATCAGCCAGTCGACGACCTGCGCGCTGTCGGCACCGCGGTCCACGTAGTCGCCGAGGTGCACCAGGGTGGAGCGTTCGACCGGCCGCTCGGCGATGTCCTCGGCGATCATCTCGTGCAGGGCCACGAGGCGGTCCAGACAGCCGTGGATGTCGCCCAGGGCATAAACACGCTGTCCGGGGGGTAAGGTCGCTGGGGCGGCGCTGAGTTCGATCATGATGACACAATTTAGAGCCGAGAACACGTTCCCGCCAATCTCTCTTGGCGGATCGGCGTGGGCGCCTTATCCGATCGTCATGAACGCTATTCAAGTTGACGACCTCACGAAGCGATACGGCTCGGTGCTGGCGGTGGACGCCATCAGCTTCGCCGCGCCGACCGGGTCGACGGTCGGGCTGCTGGGCGGCAACGGCGCCGGCAAGACCACGACGATCGCCATGCTTCTGGGGCTGCTGGTTCCCACCTCGGGGCGGATCAGCGTGCTCGGGCACGACATGGCGAAGGACCGCTTTGCCGCCCTGGCGCGGATGAACTTCTCCTCGCCGTACGTGGCGCTGCCGTCGCGGCTGACCGTGCGGCAGAACATGCGCGTCTACGGGCATCTC
>DASWOJ010000165.1:0-1706 GCA_036398775.1 Acetobacteraceae bacterium | reverse complement strand
GGGAGGGCGTCGGACATGCTGGGGGTGTGGATGGCGCCGGTGATGGCGCAACTGATGACGACTTTGCCGGGCATGGGCTGGGGCTTTCCTCGGGTGGCGTTCAGGTGATGTTGCACCCCTCTCGGCCCGGCGGCTAGACCGGGCGGGCTGACGCAGGTATGGTGCCGACGTGTCGTCCGCGTAGCTCAGCAGGATAGAGCACAGGATTCCTGGTTGGTTGAATTGGGCGCGGCGCGCGGAAACGGCGCCGTGGATCCGCTCAAAGTCGGGGAACGCTTCGGTGCGCTTGCGCCATGCCGATCCCGAGCCAAGCCCCGTCCGAAAGGGTGGGGACGGTGTAGAGACTGGACGGGCGGCGCCTGGGGGCCTCTTGGGGTCTATGGCGAAGGGACAGTCCAGACCACGAACGGCCCGGCCCATGCCGGGGCGGCGGCGAAAGCCGAAGTGGGATGAATCCTGGGGCCGTGGGTTCGAATCCCGCCGCGGACACACTCGTCCAACGACCGTTGTTTATGCGGCGCTGTTGCCTGCCCGGCACGGGCCGTGCCATCCCGCCCAAATGCGAGTGACGGTTGCGAGGCCATACAGCCGCTGCCGGCTATGGCGCACCAGACGGTTCTTGGCCGAAGCAGGTTTGCGCGGCCTGTGGCACACTTCGCCGCGGCAGCAATCCTAAAAACAATTCTACCATGAAGCGGTCGGAAAGGTGCATGGTGGCACGATGCAAAACGTACGGTATCATGCCTTGCAAAGACCGACGTACAACATGGCAGCCCGTTCCGGCGACCGGCCATGACGCTCGGCGCCCCCTACTTGGCTGCCCGCTCAATGCTGGTCGTGCGGCGCTGCTGCGCTGCCGCACCGGCCAACCCGACACTGGTGCTCCCATGACCCATCCCGCCGCAAGTGCATCCAACACCGACCGCAAGGCCCTGATGGCGGCCACCGCCCAGTTCCAGGTCCCGTCCCTGCGCTACAGCGTGTGGCAGTTCGCCTCGACGTTCCTGGCCTACCTGGCCGTCACCGTGGCCATGTATGCGCTGGTGGGAGTCTCGGCCTGGCTCGTGTTTGCCTTGGCGGTGCCGGCGGCCGGGCTGCTGGTGCGCCTGTTCATCGTCCAGCACGATTGCGGACATGGGTCGTTCTTCCGGTCCCGCCGGGCCAATGACTGGCTCGGGCGGTTCTGCAGCGCCATGACCTTTGCGCCCTATGAGTTCTGGCGGCGGCAGCATGCGAACCACCATGCCAACTTCAACAACCTCGACCGCCGCGATTCCGGCCTCGACATCTATTCGACCTGCGCGACGATGCGGGAGTATCAGGCGCTGTCGCCGGCGCGGCGCCTGCTGTATCGCACGGCGCGCCATCCGGTGCTGACCCTGTTCCTGCTGCCGCCGGTCGTCTTCGTCCTGCTGTATCGCGTGCCGTTCGACACGACGCGGTCCGCCAAGCGGGAGCGTCGGAGCGTGCTAGGCACCAACCTCGCCCTTGCGGGTGTGCTGGGGGTGCTGGTGCTGCTGCTTGGCGCGGGTCCGGTCCTGATGGTGCAGGGGCCGACGATTGCCCTGGCGTCCATCGTGGGCGTCTGGCTGTTCTCGGTGCAGCACCGGTTCGAGGAGGCGCAGTGGGCGCACCAGGACGCCTGGAACCCGGTGCAGGCGTCGCTGGACGGCAGTTCCTACCTCAAGCTGCCGCGGGTGCTGCAA
>DASWOJ010000164.1:0-20050 GCA_036398775.1 Acetobacteraceae bacterium | reverse complement strand
GCTGTCCAACCGGTTCCGCGGCGCGGTGGCGTTGCGGATGCTGTTCTTCATGCCCTACGTGCTGGCGGAGATCGCCGCCGGGCTGATCTTCTCGTTCGTCTATGACGGCGAATACGGCCTGCTGGCCGGCATCTGGCGCGCATTCGGATCGGATAACCCGCCGCACCTGCTGGCCAGCCCGGCCACGGCGATGGCGGCGATCCTGGTCGTCGTGGTGTGGAAGTACTTCGGCTTCCACATGATGCTGTTCATCGCGGCCCTGCAGGGCCTGGACCAGTCCCAAGTCGAAGCGGCGCAGCTCGACGGCGCGAGCCGCGCGCAAGTCCTGCGCCACGTCGTGCTGCCGGCCATGTATCCCACGATCCGGCTGTCGGTGTTCTTCGCCATCGTCGGCTCGCTGCAATTGTTCGACGTCATCATGCCGCTCACCGGCGGCGGACCCGCCGACTCCTCGCAGACCATGGTGACGTTCCTGTACAACTTCGGCGTGACGCGGATGCGCGTGGGCTTCGGCAGCGCGGTGGGGGTGGTGCTGTTCCTGATCTGCGCCGGCTTCGCGTTCAGCTACCAAAAACTGGTGCTGCGCAATGAGTGACGCCGTCCTGCGCCGCCGCCCGCTCGACCCGGCCGTGCTCTACCGCGCGCTGTTCCTGCTGCTGGTCGCCGGCTTCGTCGCGATGCCGCTGCTGGCGACCGTGCTGGGCGGCTTCAAGTCGTTGGGTGAGCTGCGCACCAGTCCGTTCGGCATCCCGCACGTATGGGAATGGCAGAACTATGCCGGCATCCTGTCCTCCGCCCGCTATTGGCAACTGCTCGGCAACTCGCTGGTGATCTCCACGATCACAGTCGCGGTGACGCTGGTGTGCGGCGGGATGGCGGCCTTCGTGTTCGCGCACATCAAGTTCTTCGGCAGCTCCATGCTGCTGGGCTACGTCACCCTCGGCCTGCTGTTCCCGGCGGCGACGGCCATCCTGCCGCTGTTCATCAGGGTGCGGGACCTGGACTTGCTGGATACCTACCTCGGTGTCGCCCTGCCCCAGGCCGCGTTTGGGCTGGCGATGGCCATCCTGCTGCTGCGGCGCTTCTTCCGCGATCTGCCGCATGAGCTGTTCGAGGCCGCGGTCATCGATGGCTGCTCCTACATCGGGTTCTTCCGCCACATCACGCTGCCCTTGTCGCGGCCGATCATTGCCACCGTCGGCACGATCGCCTTCGTACAAAGCTGGAACGCCTACCTGATGCCGCTGGTGATGCTGGACACCGACAGCAAGTATCCCTGGCCCCTGGGCATCATGGCCTACCAGGGCGAGTATTCGGCCGACTGGAACCTGATCCTCGCCTTCATCACGCTGACGATCCTGCCGACGGTCATCGTCTTCTTCCTGGCGCAGAAGCACATCGTGGCCGGGCTGACCGCCGGCGCCGTCAAGGGATAGTCCATGCCCACCGCCCAAAACCCGATCCTGCCCGGCTTCAACCCCGATCCCTCGATCCTGCGGGTGGAGGACGACTTCTACATCGCCACCTCCACCTTCGAGTGGTATCCCGGGGTGCAGATCCACCATTCACGCGACCTCGTGCACTGGCGGCTGCTGACCCGGCCGTTGCGCCGGGCGGCCCAGCTCGACATGCGAGGCGATCCGGACTCCTGCGGCGTCTGGGCGCCGGCGCTGCGCCGGATCAACGGCAAGTTCACCCTGATCTACACGGATATGAAACGGTATGGCCGCACCTCCGGCGCCGGCGGAGCGCCCGGGGCGTCGCTGCGCGACCTCAACAACTACCTCGTCACCGCCGACACGATTGACGGGGAATGGTCGGACCCGGTGTTCCTCAACTCATCCGGCTTCGACCCGTCCATCTTTGGGGATGATGACGGGCGCATCTACGTGATGAACCAGCTTTGGGACCACCGTCCCGGCAAGAACCGGTTCGGCGGAGTCGTCATCCAGGAATACGACCCGGCGCGGCGACACCTGGTGGGTGAGCGGCACAACATCTTCACCGGCACACGCGCCGGGCTGACGGAGGCGCCGCACATCCACAAGCGGGACGGCTGGTATTACCTGCTGACCGCGGAGGGCGGCACCTACTATCAGCACCAGGCCACCTTGGCGCGGTCGCGGTCGCTGTTCGGACCCTACGAGGTGCATCCGGACAACCCGCTCATCACCAGCCGCAACCGGCCGGACGCGGTGCTGCAGCGGGCCGGGCACGCCGACTGGGCCGACACGCAGTCCGGGGAGACGGTGGTCGTCTTCCTGTGCAGCCGCCCGCTGCGCAACCGCGGCCGGTCCGTGCTGGGCCGGGAGTCCGCGATCGCCCGGCTGCGCTGGGACAAGGACGGCTGGCCGCGCCTGGTGACAGGGCTGGGCAGCGCGCCGGAGGTGGCGCCGGAGATGCCGGCACTGCCGCCGCATCCGTTTCCGTCAACGCCGGCCCGGGCGGAGTTCGACGGACCAGAGCTGCCGATAGACTTCCAATGGCTCCGCACGCCGCACTGGCAAGAGCTGTTCAGCCTGACGGAGCGGCCGGGGCACCTGCGCCTGTTCGGCCGCGACACCATCGGCAGCGTGTTCCGCCAGTCGCTCGTCGCCCGGCGGCAGCAGGCGTTTTGCTACGGCGTGCGCACGGTGATGGAGTTCGAGCCGCGCCACTACCAGCAATCGGCCGGGCTGGTGTGCTACTATAACGCCGCCAAGTTCCATTACCTGTATGTCTCACATGACGACGATTTCGGCGGACGCCATCTCCGGGTGATGTCCGCGCTGCCCGATGGTGCGGCGTCGGACAGCTTCACCGCGCCGGTCCCGCTGCCGCCCGGCCGGGTGCACCTGCGGGTGGAGGTGGACGACCAGCGGCTGCTGTTCGCCTGGAGCCTGGACGGGTCGCGGTGGGAGTGGCTCCCCGACATCCTCGACGCCAGCATCCTCTCCGACGAGGCAGCGGCGCCAGGCACGGCGAACTTCACTGGCGCGTTCGTCGGCATGTGCTGCCAGGACACGGCTGGCACCGGGCTGCATGCGGACTTCGACTGGTTCGAATATGTCGAACGTGGCTTCGTGGCCGACCCGGCACGGGACCTGTAAAGCCGTTCAAGCCTGTCTCCGCGGCCACCGGCACCGCATCCCGCGGGCTAGAGCAGATTGACAAGGCGGCGGGACGGCGGAGCGTTCGGCTGCATCGCTATCCATAAGGCGAAAACCGTCCTGGCCTTGCCGGGCGCCGCGCCGGAGTGCATTTATCCGCAGAGGTACGGGAGACGACCAATGCCGGATGCGGTTTCAGAGTCTCGCCCGCACGCCGTCGTCATCGGGTCTGGCTTCGGCGGCCTGGCTGCGGCCATACGGTTGGGCGCGCGGGGCTACCGCGTCACGGTTGTCGAGAAGCTCGATGCGCCGGGCGGGCGGGCGTATGTTTACCGGCAGGACGGTTTCACCTTCGATGCCGGCCCCACCATCATCACCGCGCCCTACCTGCTGGAGGAGCTGTGGACGCTATGCGGGCGCAGCATGGCCGACGATGTCGAGTTGCGCCGGATTGACCCGTTCTACCGCATCCGCTTCGACGACGGCACGGTGTTCAACGCCACGGCCGACTACGACGCGATGCGCGCCGAAGTCGCGCGGATCGAGCCTGGCGACGTGCCGGGGTTCGAGCGCTTCATCCGCGAAAGCGAGCGTATCTACCAGGTGGCCTTCGACCAGCTCGGCGACCAGCCGTTTCACAAGATGACGACCCTGTTGCGTGCGGCGCCGGACCTGCTGCGGCTCGGCGGGCACCGCACGGTTTACGCCAAGGTCTCGAAGTACTTCCGCAATGAGACGCTGCGCATCGCCTTCAGCTTCCACCCCCTGCTGATTGGCGGCAATCCGTTCACCACGACGGCCTATTTCTGCCTGGTCGGCCATCTGGAGCGGCTGCACGGGGTGCATTACGCGATGGGCGGCACCGGGGCGATCGTGGCGGCCCTGGTGCGCTTGATCGAGGACCAGGGCGGCACACTGCGCTTGAATGCCGAGGTGGAGCAGATCACCGTCGAGAACGGCCGCGCCTCCGGGCTGCGTCTCGCCGGCGGCGAGCGCATCGCCGCTGACATCGTGGTGTCCAACGCCGATGTCGGCTGGACCTATGCCAAGCTGCTGTCGGAGCATAAGCGCCGCCGCTGGACCGATCGCAAGCTGGCGCGCGCACGCTACTCCATGGGCCTGGTCGTCTGGTATTTCGGCACCAACCGGCGGTTCGAGGACGTTTACCAGCACACCATGGTGCTCGGGCCGCGCTACGAGGGCCTGCTGCAGGACATCTTCAAGCGGAAAGTGCTGACGCCGGATTTCAGCATGTATCTGCACCGGCCCAGTGCCAACGACCCATCGCTGGCGCCTCCCGGCTGCGACGCATTCTATGTGCTGGCGCCGGTGCCGAACCTCGGCAGCGGCACGGATTGGAGCACGGAGGCCGAGCCGTACCGGCAGAAGATGCAGCAGCGGCTGGAGGAGACGGTCATGCCCGGGCTGGGCGGGTGCATCGTCACGTCGCGCATGCTGACGCCGCAGGACTTCCGCGACCGCCTGCTGTCGCTGAACGGGGCGGCCTTTTCCCTGGAGCCGCAACTGTTCCAAAGCGCCTGGTTCCGCCCGCATAACGTCAGTGAGGAGGTCGAGGGGCTATTCCTGGTGGGTGCCGGCACGCACCCGGGCGCGGGCATACCGGGCGTCGTGTCGTCCGCGCGGGTCCTGGACCAGGTGGTGCCGGACCCGGCGCTGCTTCGGGCAGCCGCCCGCTAAGCAAGATCGTGGAGGTTTGCGCACAGATGAATAGCTAAGCCGGCTTGCGCAGCCCGGCACGGCTGCAGGCCACCAGCATCATGGGCCTTGCAAGCCTGCTTGGACGGACAAGGGAAGCCGGACAGCCAAGACTGCCCATGCAGCAGGCTGCGGGATGCGTCGCGCGTTTGGGGACTGCACGAGGTCAGTGATAGGGGCCTGGCCCGGGCTGGGCAAGGGACAGCCTTAAGGCGTTCACCACGTCCTCGATGGCCTCATACCGTCCCGACGCCCCATCCAGGCACCGCTTGAAATCCAGCAGCGCGAGGTGCCCGTTGACCCTTGCAACAGCCGCAACGACGCCCAAGCCCTCTTTGACGACCTGGGCAAATAAGCCGTCCCTGGGATCGGACAGGCACGCGATGGCGTGGTCCGGGGGCAAATGACGCGACATGGCGAGCATGGCGCGGGCTTCGGGGAGGGTCAGGCCGAGGAGGATCATGTTCGGCATGAGCTTCCACCCCCTTCCAACTCGCACCGCAGGGCCCACCGGATGCCGGCTTCGTCATCCTCAAGCGTGGCCAGGATGGCGCCCGCGTGATCTGACACGACCGTCATCCCATCCTGAGCCGCGAACACGGCAGCGACGCCCTGACCGCGGCGGCGGCTGATGATGGCGTAGGCGTTCCCGGCATCGTCCACATTGAAGTCAACCAAAACACCCGGCGTGGACAAAGCCAGGGAACCCAGCGCGCGCAAGGCGGCCTGGGAGAACCTGAGCCGCCTGGCAGGCGGATAAGACGACCGGTTAACGGTGGCTAGGGCTGCGGTGTGCATGATGACGCCCGGTATTTGGAAGAGATATCGCTACAGCCCGTAAATTCCCACATGACGGCGCGGCGGAGTCATAAAGTTCCGTTTTTATTCGTGACAGTTTGTCGCGAAGGATTTGTTCGGTCAGCCAAGCGGCAAGCCGCCCATCAGTTCGTCACGGCGAGGCCGGTCGTGAGCGCGATCCACTGATGCGACGTGTTGCAGAATGCCGGCACGCCGGTGGGGGGGCCACCGCCGTCAAGCCTGGTGTTCCGCCCGTCCCGCACGAAAACCACGTTGCCTGGCGTGCAGGCGCTGGCCGGCAGGTCTGATCGCTTGAACGGCGACAGGACGGCGTTCAGGTTGGCGAAGGCCGCCGGTCCCGCGACGCTGACCGGCCCGCTGCTGGAGATGGACCTGAACGCCGCCGCCCCGGCCTGCGTGACTTGCGCCGTCACCGCGCCGCCGAGGTCGTTGGGCTGAACCAGCAGGGCATTGTTGGTCAGCCCGCCGTTGACCGTCGTTGCGACGGAGTGAAGTCCGTTGGTGGCAAACGCGTTCAGCAGGCAGTCCGTGACCCCGCTGGCGGCGATGGGGCGGTTGCGGCAGGCGAACCCCCGCTTCCAGGTCCCAGGCTGGGCGCTGCCTACCGTGTCGGCAGCCAGGAAAGCCGTGCCGCCCGTGCCCGTGCCGCCGGCAGCGTCGGCGGAAACCGGCATATAGACGCCGTTCACGTCCGGCACGTCGCCCAGCGGGTCATAGGGCGAGAACACGGTGGGCACCGTGCGGTTGTTGATCATCACGCCCTCGATGGCGTGAGTGTCGCGGATGCCGTCGCCATCCCTGATCCGGGTGCCGATATACAGGCCGTCCACCTGGTGCAGCACGTCCAGCGCCAGTTGCGTGCCTGGGGCCGGGGCAGGCATCGCGGCGCCCGATGCGTTGAACATGCCGTCCACCGTGAGCGTGCGCCCGTCGGCGGACACCGGCGGGTAGGCCAGCCCGGCCGCAACGATGTAGCCGTAGAACCCGGCCGTGCCTGCTGTGGTTTCCACCTTCATCAGCGGGACCACTGCCGCGGCCTGCTGCGGGCTTAGCGGCGCTGCCAGCGTGATGCGCATGGCCGGCGCACCGTTGGCCATTGCGACCGGGGAAATGGAGGCCACCGCCAGGCGCTCCGCCAGGGCTGGGCGGGAGCTTGCGATGAAGGTGGCTGCAACGCCGTCCTGCCCGGCATATCCGCGGTCGTCCGGCTGCACGTAGCAGGACATGGCGCCGCCGCAGAACGAGGCTCCCGCCGGGTCGTTGGCGAACACCTGCAGGATGGAGGCGCCCGCGCCCCAGCCGCGGGTCGCGCCTTGGACGCCGAGGTGCCCGTTGGGGATCAGGGTCAGGCCGGGCACGGGATAGGAGCGTGCGCCCAACCAGGTGCGGCCGCCGGATATCGGCGCGCCGAGGGACACCCGGACGGCCGCGGCGCCGTCCTCCGTCTGCAGCGTCGGCGCGGATGGCATGCCGCCGGTGGCGTCGGATTTGACGCCGGGCAGGGTGGGTGAGTCGGGCTGCAGTGACGCTGGATTGCCGGCGGGGGCGCTGGGTTGCGGGATGGCCGGCACGGTTTGGGCGAGGGTCAGGACCGGGGAGAGCAATGCTGCTGCGATGAGAGGTTTCATGGTGCCCTGCGTGAGTGCCGGTTTGAGGATGCTGCTATGCCGGCCATTCCTGGCGGCTGCTTCTTGCGCAGCGGAGGCGTTGCGCCGGGTGTCCGGTAAGCATGGATGGCGCGTGGGTCATCCACTCTATCAAGGATCGGCGCCAGCAGCAGCATCGCGCTGAGCTGCACAGGCAGCCTGCCGGAGCTCATTTCGCTTACGGCCGATGAGGCGGCGACGCCGGCCCGGCTGATCGGCAGCTTCAGGATCGGAGCGGCCTTTGATGCCGGAGGCGCGGTCACAGCATCCAGCTTACCGATGGCGAGGCTAACGAAACATCGTCTCTCAACGGCGCTGGCATCAGCCTTGGCGGCGCTTTCAGGTCCGGCAGCAAAGGGATCAACTGCGGTTCAGGTGCCTGCGCCGTCACCGGCCACCTGGCAGCCGCAGCCATGGCGGCCGTCCCTCAACCAGTCTCTGCCGCACTGCCAGGCAGGCTTCCCCAACCGGCTGCGCGCCGATCAGGGTGGGGCAGTGCGCCACCTCATGATGCCCCGTGAAACCAGGTGCGCGGTCCGGCGTCGGCTACGTCTCGTGAGCCTTCCCGCCTTCAGGCCATGCTGGTCATGAGTAGTTTCCGATCCCTGCCGGACACCTGTGTTTGCGGTATCCATGGTTGCTTGGCTGGGCTGGGGTGGGTCTGGCGGCGACGCGGGTGGAGGAGTTCTGGAATGAGCAACGGCCAGCACGACGACCAGCCTGGGGCGCACGTTGCCCACAGCCAGCAGGCCTACGCGCTCGCCCGTGCCGATGACCTGCAGTTCCTGCAAGCCTGGGAGCGTGGCCTTGTCCCCCTGGTTGGCGCAGCGGTGCGGGTCCGGCAGATCCGCCGTGTCCTCGCCGCTCTGCCGCAGGCCAGCGCGCAGGTGCAGTAGGCCGTGCCGCGCCCTGCCCGTCCCCCTTTCCTCAGGAGCAAGCAATTGCGCATCGCCCAGATCGCCCCGCTGCACGAAGCCGTCCCGCCGCGGCTGTATGGCGGCACGGAGCGGGTGGTTTCCTTTCTGACGGAGGAACTGGTGGCGATGGGCCACGACGTCACCCTGTTCGCCAGCGGGGACTCGGTGACCGGGGCCGAGCTTGAGGCCGTCTGGCCGCACGCGTTGCGGCTGGACCCGTCCGTCCGCGACCCGATCGCGCCGCACATGCTGCTGATGGAAGCCGTCCGTCGCCGCGCAGCCGAGTTCGACGTCATGCACTTCCACGTGGACTATTGGCCGTTCAGCCTGTTCAGCCGGCAGCCCACGCCGTTCCTGACCACCATGCATGGGCGGCTGGACCTGCCGGAGTTGCAGCCGGTGTTCGACGCCTTTCCAAACGCGCCCGTTGTCGGCATCTCTGCAAGCCAGCGCGGGCCGCTGCCGCAAGCGCGCTGGGTTGGGACGGTGCCGCATGGCTTGCCGCCGGGCCTGCTGATGCCGCAGCCCGGCCCGCACGGCTACCTTGCCTTCCTGGGCCGCATCGCGCCGGAGAAGGGTCCGGACTGCGCCATACGCATCGCCCGTGCCTGCGGCCTGCCCTTGCGGATGGCAGCCAAGGTCAGCGACGCCGACAGATCGTACTTCGAGGCGGTCATCCAGCCCATGCTGGCCGAAGGCGGCGCGGAGCTGGTGGGCGAGATCAACGACGCCGAGAAGCCCGCCTTCCTGTCCGGCGCCCGCGCGCTGCTGATGCCGATCTCCTGGCCCGAGCCGTTCGGCCTGGTGATGATCGAGGCCATGGCCTGCGGAACGCCCGTCATTGCGTTCAACCGCGGCGCGGCGCCTGAAATCGTCGAGGATGGCCGGACCGGCTTCATCGTCGAGGACGAGGCCGGCGCGGCTGCCGCCATCGCGCGCCTGGGCCGCCTGCCGCGCGCCGCGGTGCGGGCCGCATTCGAGGCGCGGTTCACCGCCCGGCGCATGGCGGAGGACTACCTGGCGATCTACCAGGACCTGGCAGCCCGGCAGGTTGAGCCGTATGTCCTGCTCGCGAATGCCGCAGAATGAGCGGCCTGAAATGAGCCGGCACAAGGTCCGCTGCCGGTGACCCAGCTCGGGGCCGTGCCAGGCGAGTTCCATATCCCTGCGGCCGCGTCGCTGCATTCCCACCGAACCCGCACGCTGAAAAGCGGCGACGCCTTTGGGGTGTTCGACACGGACGGCGACGTGCCCGGCATACTCGGCAGCACGGACGGGCTATACTTCCGCGACACCCGCCACCTGTCCAAGCTCGTGCTGCTCGTCGGCAGCCGGCGGCCGGTGCTGCTCAGCTCCACCCTGCGCGACGACAATGCCGAGCTGACCTGCGACCTCGCCAACCCGGACCTCTATGCAGACGGCCAGGGAGACGGACAGCCAGTCATCGAACAGGACATGCTGCACCTGCGGCGCTCCCGCTTCCTCTGGCAGGCCACCCTGCATGAACGCCTGTCGGTGCACAGCTTCGCCCAGCATCCGGCGCAGGTGAGGATCGAGCTGCACTTCGCCGCCGACTTCGCCGACCTGTTCGAGGCCCGCGGCCTGACGCGCCCCAGCCACGGCCCGCACCTCCCGCCGGAGTGCAGCCGGGACAGCGTGACGCTGGCCTATGACGGCCTGGACGGGCAGTGCCGCACCACCCGGCTTCGGTTCAGCCCCATGCCGGCGTCGCTCAGCGGACACCGGGCCGTGTTCAAGTTCAGCATCGCGCCCGGCGAGACCCAGCTTTTGTTCATCGAGGCCAGTTGCAATGCCGCACCCGCGGCCGAGCCGCCGCGCCGCGCTTTCAAGCGGGCGCTGTATGAATCCCGCCGCCGCCTGCGCCGGGAAAGCGCCCGCGCCGCGGCGGTCGTGACCTCCAACGAGGTGTTCAACGAGGCTATGCGCCGCTCGGTCGGCGACCTCTACATGCTGGTCACCGACAAGGAGACCGGCGCCTACCCCTATGCCGGCGTGCCCTGGTTCTGCGCCGCCTTCGGGCGGGACGCGCTGGTGACGGCGCTGCAAACCCTGTGGATAGACCCTTCCATCACCTGCGGCGTACTGGCCTACCTGGCCAAGAACCAGGCGACCGCAACCGATGCGGCGGCCGACGCGGAACCCGGCAAGATACTGCACGAGGTGCGCCACGGCGAGATGGCGGCCCTGGGCGAGGTGCCGTTCCGCCGATACTACGGCAGCGTGGACAGCACGCCGCTGTTCGTCATGCTGGCCGGCGCCTACCTCGACCGCACCGGCGACCTGGCGACGGTCGCCGGGCTGTGGCCCAGCATCCTGGCTGCGCTGGCGTGGCTTGACGGGCCGGGCGACCGCGACGGCGACGGCTTCATCGAGTATCACCGGCAGACCCCGGCGGGGCTGGCCAACCAGGGCTGGAAAGACAGCTACGATTCCATCTTCCATGCCGACGGCGCCCTGGCGACGGGCGCCATCGCGCTCGCAGAGGTGCAGGGCTACGCCTACGCCGCGCGCCGGGCAGCAGCCGGCATCGCCCGCAAGCTGGGCCATGAAGCGGAGGCGGACGCCCTCGATGCCCGCGCCGCCACCCTGCAAACGGCGTTCGAGGCGGCATTCTGGTGCGAGGACATCGGCACCTATGCCATTGCCCTGGATGGGCAGAAGCGGCCCTGCCGGGTGCGCGCGTCCAATGCCGGGCACCTGCTGCTGACCGGCATCGCCACGCCGGAGCATGGTTTGCTGGTTGCGGAGCAACTGCTGTCCCGGCCGTTCTTCGGCGGCTGGGGCGTGCGGACGCTGGCGGCGGGCGAGCCGCGCTACAATCCCATGAGCTACCACAACGGCTCGGTTTGGCCGCACGACAACGCGCTGATCACGCTGGGCCTGGCGCGCTACGGCTGCCGGGTCGAGGCCACCCGGCTGTTGGGCGCAATGTTCGACGCCTGCCAGGCCACCGAGCTGCGGCGCCTGCCGGAGCTGTTCTGCGGCTTCTCCCGCCGCCGGGCGCAGGCGCCGGTGGACTACCCGGTCGCGTGCTCCCCGCAGGCCTGGTCCGCGACGGCGCTGCTGGCGATGCTGCAGGCCTGCCTTGGTCTAAGCTTCGACCCGGCCAACCGCATGGTGCGCTTCACCCGGCCGATCCTGCCGGAGTGCCTGAACGAGGTGTCCCTGCTGAACCTGGAGGTCGGCGACGCCCGCATCAGCGTCAGGCTGCGCCGGGCCGATGACGAAGTGGCGATGAACGTGACCAGCCGCACCGGAGACATCCAAGCCGTGCTGGTGAGCTGACGCAGGCGGGCATGCAGTCACCCGATGCAAGCGCTCGCGGCAAGCCGCTCGATGCAGACGTTGCGGTGCATGGTTTACCGCGGTTCGCCGTATGCCCGCAGGAGACATGCGCTGCTTCGCTCCTGGAGAGTCGTTCCGCACTGATTTTGCCGTGCCGAGCCGTCATTGCGAGCCGCTTGCGGCGCGGTAATCCAGGGCCGCCAACGCGGTCCTCGCCACCCTGGATTTCCGCGTCGCTACGTTCCTCGCAATGACGGAAACGGTCAGAGCGCCGGGCGTTCGGCATCAGCGCCGGACCGATTGCCTATCGCACCTCCGGCACCTTGGCCCAGACCCAGAGAAGATTCGCCGCGAGGAGGACCGCGGTGACCAGGAACACCCATCGCAGCCCCAGCGTGGCTGCGATGGCCCCACCCGAGAGCGGGCCCAGCGATTGGCCCAGGAACATGGCCGAGGCGGTGACGCCGTAAACCGTGCCCCGGTCCCCCGGCGGCGCCAGCCGTCCGACCAGTGCGTTGGCCGTGGGCAGGATGCCGCCCACGAACAGGCCGAGCGCGAACCGCGCCGCGACGAAGCTCCAGTAATTCGGCACGAAGGCCTGCGGCGCGCTGGCCAGGGCGGCGCCCGCCAGCGCGATCAGCAGCACGCGGCGGTAGCCGAGCACGTCCGACCGCCGGCCCAGAAAGGGAGAGGCGATCAGGTCCGCGACGCCCGTCACCGAAAAGGCCAATCCGCCCAAGGTGGCCAATGCCGGCAGCGGACCCGCCAACTGCTCCACATACAGCGTCACCACCGGCTGCACCGCTTGCACCCCGAATTGTGCGAGCAGCAGCACGACGAACAACGGCAGCAGTCCCGGCGAGCGCGAGAGCATTGCAAAGCTCTGGAACAGCGTTGCCTTGCCGGCCCCCACCTTGGGCGGGCTGAACCGCTCCTGCACCAGCACCAGCGCCAGCACGCCGCACATCGCGCACACGCCGGAGGTGAACACGAACGGCGCCCGGAAGGAGCCGGTGGCGTCCGCGATGAGGCCGCCCAGCAGCGGCCCGATCAGCGCCCCCACCAGTTGCCCGGTGCTGAGCCAGCCGAGCGAGTAGCCGAGCCGCTGCGGCGGCACCTGGCTGGCCACCAGCGAGATCGTCGCCGCGTTGAACCCTGCGAACACCCCCATCAGCGCCCGAAGCCCCATGAACTGCCACACGTTGCCCACCAGGCTCATCAGCCCGATGAACCCGGCAATGGCGAAGCAGGACCGCAGCACCATCAGCTTGCGCCCCCGCCGGTCCGCCACCCGGCCCCAAAGCGGCGAGGCAAAGGCGGCCACCAGCGGCGTCACGGCCGACAGCACGCCGGCCCAAATATCTATCTGCGCCGGGTCGTGCACGCCCAGTTCCGGCAGGAACAGCGGCATGACAGGGCTGAGCACGGTGAACCCCATGTTCATGCCGAGCTGGATGCCCATCATCAGGAACAGGGTGCGCTGCCAGTTGGGCGCGGAGATGACTTCGGCGACGCCAGTATCCGGCTCGGGGGCCGGCGGGGCATCCGCCCCGTTGGGATCAGCATTCATTCTCCTGCATTCCGCCCAGGTCCGCCGAAAGTAAAGTAGCCGCATGCCGGAATGGGGCAGATTGCAGCCGGGTCCAGGCAGGGAGCGGCCGGACCCGGCTGCAACCGTCCGCTGGCAAATGTCGCAAACAGGGCGGCAGCGGCTAAGCAAACCTCTGGAGGTTTGCGCACAGATGAAAAACTAAGCAGGCTTATGCGGCTTGGCACGGCCGCGGGCCACCTGTGCGGCAGGCCGCATAAGCCTGCTTAGCGTCGGAACCTCGACGCAAGCCGCTGCGGCGCAGGTTGCCGCGGTCACCTCGTTTCCGGTCACGCATCCCGTCTGCTGCCGGGCAAGCAAAGCACCGATGCTGGCGCTCATCTCGATGTTCAAGGCCGGCAGACCGCTTCTACGAAGCTTCCGCCCGGGAGGAGAGGCGTAAACCTGCTGTGCCGTTGAACATGGGCATCGCCGTTTCCGGCGCCATCGGTCAGCCAATCGCCGCTATATCGTGCTTTTCCTTCCCGGATAACGGCCTCGCATTCAAACCCGGCAGCGTATGGGATCATTCTTGGCTGGCGCGTTCTGGATCGGTTGCGCTACGCTGCATACGGGACAGTACCCAGCCGGAGCCATACCCTGGCTCCACGCGAGATCCTCGACCACCCCGGCCAATCGAACGTTCAGGCGGCGCACAGCGAAAACAGCCTGAGCGATCCGCCTTTGAAACAAATTGCGTAAGCAGCAATCCAATACCGCAAACGGACCAAATACGCTTCTTCATGGTCACTGGGCCAACAAAGAAAGAGGGTTCCCATGGACGTCGCCAGCAACCAGACCTCGACCGGCGCCTCGCCTGTTCCCGATAAGCGAGGCTGGCTCAATTCCCATGAGGAAGGCTACGAGAAAAGCCTGAAGCCCCGGCAGATCCAGATGATCGCCATCGGCGGCGCAATCGGCACCGGGCTGTTTCTCGGCGCAGGCGCCCGTCTGCAGTTGGCTGGACCGGCCCTTGCCATCGTCTATCTCGCCTGCGGCGTGTTCTCCTTCCTGATCCTGCGGGCGCTGGGCGAGCTGGTGATGTATCGCCCGACATCCGGCAGCTTCGTATCCTATGCGCGCGAGTTCCTGGGCGAACGCGGCTCGTTCGTCGCAGGGTGGATGTACTACCTGAACTGGGCCATGACCGGCATCGTGGATATCACCGCCGTAGCGCTTTACATGCGCTACTGGGGCACCTTCGCCGACGTGCCGCAATGGGCCTTCGCCCTGGGCGCCCTGGCCTTCGTCGGCGCCATGAACATGGTCGCGGTCAAATGGTTCGGCGAGATGGAGTTCTGGTTCTCCCTCGTCAAGGTCGGCGCCCTAGTGCTGTTCCTCCTGGTCGGCCTGGCCCTCCTGGTCACCGGCTACGGGGTGGCCGGGCAGGCGCCGGGCATGCACCTCATCTCCGAGAACGGCGGCATCTTCCCGCACGGCCTGCTGCCGGCGGTGATCATCACCCAAGGCGTCGTGTTCGCCTATGCCGGCATCGAGCTGATCGGAACCGCCGCCGGCGAGGCGGAGGACGCCCACAAGGTGCTGCCCCGCGCCATCAACAGCGTGATGTGGCGCATCGCGCTGTTCTACGTCGGCTCCGTGCTCCTCTTGGTGCTGCTGATGCCCTGGACCGCCTACAAGGCCGGGGTCAGCCCGTTCGTCACCTTCTTCAGCGCCCTGGGCGTCCCCGGGATCGGCACGGCGATGAACGTCGTCGTGCTCACGGCCGCGCTGTCCAGCCTAAATTCCGGCCTCTACTCCACCGGGCGCGTGCTGCGTTCGCTGGCGATGGGCGGGTCGGCGCCCCCCTTCGTCGCCAAGATGAACGCGCACAAGGTGCCCTATGGCGGTATCCTCGTCACCTTGGTCGTCTATCTCCTGGGCGTCGTGCTCAACTACCTGCTGCCGTCCCAGGTGTTCGAGATCGTGCTGAACGTCGCCTCGCTCGGCATCGTCAGCACCTGGGGCTTCATCGTCGTCTGCCAGATGATGCTGCGCCGTTCCATCAACCGTGGCGAGACCGCGCCGATTGCCTTCCGCATGCCGTTCGCGCCGTTCACCTCCTGGCTGACCCTCGCCTTCCTTCTAGGCGTCCTGGTGCTCATGGCGTTCGACTATCCCGATGGCACCTACACGATCGCGGCGATCCCCTTCGTGGCGGTCCTTCTCTGGGCTGGCTGGCTGGTCATGAAGGGCAGCAGCCCGTTCAGCCCCACCATCCCGTCCTATCAACTCACCCACATTGTCGAAACGGATACGCATAACGACCCGCGGTAATGGGGAGGTCCTTCCGGGACGGGTCTTGACTGGCCTGTCCCAGTGCCCCGACGCCTCGTCCGCGGCGTTGAGGCAGGGATCTGCGAACCAGTTGGAGGTTCTCGGTTGAGGACCAGATCCACCTCATCAAACAATACGAGGGCGCGATTGGGGTGACGCCGCTGGCGGCAGGCCAAGGCGCTTCGGCCGCTTACCGCGGGCAGAAGCGGGTCCGCTCCCCCTTGCCGTAACCGGCCTGCCGGTCCACGAAGCACGCCTGCGTCCCATGCGGCGGCATGGGCGCTGCCGCAGCCTGCGTCACCGTGGCTGCCAGGACCCAGCCGACCACTCCCTCGAACCGGACCTCGCACCAGGCGTCAGCGCACTTCAGCACGTCCAGGGCGGCTTCCCGGTCCACCTCGTCCGTCACCGAATACTCAAGCCCAGGCCCGGCGCG
This sequence comes from Acetobacteraceae bacterium, assembly GCA_036398775.1. Taxonomy (GTDB): domain Bacteria; phylum Pseudomonadota; class Alphaproteobacteria; order Acetobacterales; family Acetobacteraceae; genus DASWOJ01. The sequence goes on along the minus strand of DASWOJ010000164.1, from coordinate 4,256 downwards.
CAGGAAGGTCGCGCGGGTCGCATGGCCAGTCCAGGCGTGGGCTGGCACAGTGATGGCCAGGACGGCCATCGTTGCCGCAATCATGGATCGAAGAGGGTTCATGGATTGCGTCCCCTGCTGTGTAAGCTTCGGTTGACATGTCGTCTGTCAGAATTTATTGACAGATACAAGGGGTTTCCCGGAGAGTGCGATGGCCCTTCTATCGTTCGAGGCGAAGTATCGTGTCCGTGGCGGCACCCTGGTCGGCGGCGACCTGTTCGACTTCTGGGTCGGGCCGTTTTACGTCGGATTTTTTGGCGTAACCGCCGCCGCTTCCGCGTTGCTTGGCACGCTTTTGATTTTTTACGGTGCCGCAACCGGTCCGACCTGGGCTCCATTCGCCATCACCATCAACCCGCCGCCCATCAGCCGGGGCCTTGCCCTCGCCCCCTTGCGGGACGGCGGGCTTTGGCAATGGATCACCTTATGCGCCGTTATCGCCTTCGTGAGCTGGGCGCTCCGCCAGGTGGAGATCGCCCGCAAGCTGGGCATGGGCCTGCATGTGCCCATCGGCTTCTCCGCCGCCGTCTTTGCCTATGTCAGCCTGGTCGTGATCCGGCCGGTCCTGATGGGTGCCTGGGGCTACGGTTTCCCATACGGGATCATGAGCCACCTCGATTGGGTCAGCAACACCGGCTACCAATATCTGCATTTCCATTACAACCCGGCGCACATGCTGGCGGTAACGTTTTTTTTCACCACGACTTTCGCGCTCGCGCTGCACAGCGCGGAAATCCTCTCGTCGGCGCATCCACCGCCGGGCGGGCGCGTCAAATCCTCCGAGCATGAAAGCGTCTATTTCCGCGACACCATAGCCTATTCCATCGGTGAGCTGGGCATCCACCGCCTAGGCTTTTTCCTGGCGATCAATGCCGGGGTCTGGAGCGCCATCTGCATCCTGATCTCCGGCACGATCTGGACCCGCGGCTGGCCCTACTGGTGGGACTGGTATCTGCACATCCCGATCTGGAGCGCCACGGGTTTCAACTGACGCCGCTGGTCCAGGAGGAGCCGCCATGGCCCGCTACCACACCCTCTTCACGTCCTTCGAGCTGCAAGGGCCCAACGAGCTGGGCCTACCGCTGCCGCGCGGCAGCTCGCCCCGGCTGATACGCCCGTTCCGCTCCCGCTGGCTCGGCCGCATCGGCGAGAACCAGGTTGGGCCGACCTACCTGGGCGGGTTAGGCCTGGCCTCGATCATCTGCGGCTTCATCGCCTTCGAGATCATCGGCCTCAACATGTGGGCGTCGGTGGACTGGAACGTCATCCGCTTCATCAAGATGCTGCCGTTCCTGGCGCTGGAACCGCCGTCGGCCAAGCAGGGCCTGTCCATATTCCCGCCGCTGGAGGATGGCGGCTGGTGGCTGATGGCCGGGTTCTTCCTGACGGCGAGCATCCTGCTGTGGTGGCTGCGCATGTATCGCCGGGCCAAGGCGCTGCAGATGGGAACCCATGTGTGCTGGGCCTTCGCCTCGGCCATCTGGCTGTATCTCGTGCTGGGCTTCATCCGGCCGATCCTGATGGGGTCGTGGTCGGAGGCGGTGCCGTTCGGGATCATCGAGCACCTGAACTGGACGGCGACGTTCTCGGTCCGTTACGGCAACATCTTCTACAACCCGTTCCACATGCTCAGCATCGTGTTCCTGTATGGCTCGACGATGCTGTTTGCCATGCACGGCGGCACCATCCTGGCGCTCACCAAGTTCGGCGGCGAGCGCGAAACGCATGAGATCACCGACCCCGGCACGGCCATGGAGCGCGGCTCGCTGTTCTGGCGCTGGACGATGGGCTTCAACGCCAACTTCGATTCCGTGCATCGCTGGCTTTTCGTCTTTTCGACCCTGACGACGCTGACCGGCGGCATCGGCATCCTGATGACCGGCACCGTGGTGGACAACTGGTATCTGTGGGGCGTGAAGCACGGCATCGCCCCGCAGTATGCCAGGCTGCAGCCGATCCCCGACAGCCTGCCGGCGGGGATCATGCCGCGCCTGCCGCAGCTTGAGGTGCGCCAGCCGGAAGCGCCGCAATGAAGTCCCTCACCCTCGTCGCAGGTGCGGCTCTGCTGGCCGGCGCCGCCTTCATCCTGTTCGTGCCGACCTGGGAGCACGTGCCCAAGGGCACCGAGATGAGCTTTCCCCAGGGCATCCAGTTCGAGCCGGTGAAGACCTGGCTGGCCTCCAACAAGGCCCCGGCGCCGCTGCCGGCTGCCGAGACCGGCGGCCCCCTGGCGACGGCAGTCTACAAGAACGTCCAGGTCCTGACCGACGTGAGCGCCGCCGAGTTCATGCGGACCCAGTATGCCATCACCCAGTGGGTGTCCCCGCGGGAGGGCTGCGGCTTCTGCCACGCCGGGGACGACTGGGCGTCCGACGCCAAGCCCGCCAAGGCCGCCGCACGCATCATGATGAAGATGACCCGGCACCTGAACGCCGATTGGCAGGAGCACGTGAAGCCCAGCGGCATCACCTGCTACTCCTGTCACCGCGGGCAGCCCGTGCCGGCCGAGACCTGGTTCCCGCAGGCGCCGATGCCGCACCGCCGCTACGTCGCCAAGCGGGACAACTGGCAGGAATCCGCCGACACCGTTCGCAAGTTCTTCCCGGACGCCGGCTGGGACGAGTGGTACGTGGGCGACGAGCCGATCTACGTGCAGTCCGACACGGCGCTGCCGAGCAACCACGTCTCGGACCAGGTGGTCGCCAAGCGCGTCTATGAGATGATGATGCAGTATTCCGACGGCATCGGCGTCAACTGCGGCTACTGCCACAACTCGCGTGCCTTCTGGGACTGGAACGAGAGCACGCCGCAGCGCTGGACCGGCTACAACGCCCTGCGCCTAGTGCGCGACCTGAACAACAACTTCCTGCTGCAGGTCGCCGCCGCCATTCCGCAAACCCGGCAGCTCGTGCACGAGAACAACCTGCCCGTGATCCCGGCGCAGCAGCGCGGGGTGCAGCAGGGCAGCGGGCTGGTGGTCTGCGCCACCTGCCACCAGGGCGTCCCGCAGCCGCTGAACGGCGCCAACATGGTGCGTGACTACCCCGCGCTCGGCCCCGCCAGCACCAACACGGCCGCACGCTGAGGAGGATGCCCATGCGACAAGCCGGCGCGATCACCGACTACATAGACGTGGCCCAGGCCGCGTGGTGGCTGTTCTTCCTGGCATTCATCGGCATCGTGCTGCTGCTGCTGCGCGAGGACCGGCGGGAAGGCTACCCGAAGGACAGCCTGGGCCTGGAGCCGCTGGCGGGGCCGCAACTGCTGCCGCCATCCCGCCCGATGCTGCGCCTGGACGGCACCGCGACCGCCCAGCCGCACCACGACCCGGCGCCCCCGGTGCGCGCCCATCCGCTGTTCCGCTTCGCCGGCAGCCCGCTGGTGCCGGACGGCAACCCGCTGACATCGGCGGTGGGGCCGGGCACCTACACCATGCGCCGGGACGAGCCGTTCCTGATGGTGGACGGCACCCACCAGGTGCAGCCGCTGCGCGCCGCCGAGGGCTGGGAGGTGATGCCCGGCGAGACCGACCTGCGCGGGATGCGGGTGCTGGACATACGCTTCCTGCCGGTCGGCCGGGTCGAGGAGCTGTGGGTGGACCGCGGCGTGAAGATCCTGCGCTACTTGGAGATCAGCCTGGACGAGGGCCAGGGCGCCGGCCCGGTGCTGCTGCCGATCCACCACTGCGACGTGGACGAGCGGGAGCGCGACATCCGCGTGACCGCCCTGCACCAAGGCCAGTTCAACGACGTGCCGCGCCTGCGGGCGCCGGACAGCATCACTGCACGGGAAGAAGACATGGTGAACTCCTACTATGCCGGCGGCCGGTTCCACTCGGACGGCGTGGCGCCATGAGCGGCCTGCTCGGGCGTCCGGCGGCCCCGGCGCTGCGGCCGGGGGAGACCCTGGTCTGGCAGGGGCAGCCGTGCTGGCGCGGGCTGGCGGTGGGTGCCTTCCACATTCGCGGCGTCGTGCTGTGGGTATGCGCCCTGGTGTTCGTGAACGCCGTCGCGGCCCGGGCTGCGCACTTGCCGCCCTGGCAGGCGGCGCGTGACATCGCGCCGCTGCTGGTGATGGGTGGCATGGTGCTGGCCGGCGTGGCAGCGTCCGCTTGGGCGACGGGACGGACCACGCTCTACACCATCACCAACCAGCGGGTGCTGATGCAGTACGGCGTCGCCCTGACCGCGACGCTGGCGCTGCCGGTGCGGGTGATC
>DASWOJ010000163.1:0-28913 GCA_036398775.1 Acetobacteraceae bacterium | reverse complement strand
GGGCCGGGTCAATGGGGGGCACGGGGTCATCAAGCTTCAGCTTGCCCTGTTCGACGAGCTGCAGGGCGGCGACCGAGGTTACCGCCTTGGTCATCGAGGCGATGCGGAACACCGTATCCAGCGTCATGGGCGGCCCCTTCGTGAGGTCCCGCGTGCCGAACGCGCCCTCGTAGAACACGCCCTTATCGGTCGCGGCCACCGCGACAATGCCGGGAACCTCGCGGGCCTCAACGGCCCGGCGGAGCACGTCGTCGATCCCCGTGCGGGGCGGCCCTGCTTCGGCTGCCCTGCTCCGGGCAGCGCCCAAAACCGTGGCCGAGCCAAGCGTTGTAGCTAGCGCAACCCCCAGCAGGTCGCGGCGGCCGTGACAGGTCTGCGTCATTGTCCCGTGCTCCCCGTTGGCTTCTCTGGCCATTGCCTGGGACGCTAGCCGGTTGAAACAGGAACAGCAACGAGATCGGATGCAATGGCAATTTGGCGCGTGCAGGCGCTCCGCCGCGAACCCCATAATCTTAAAGGCAAAGCACATCTCCCTCCCGGTTGCTTGAATATCGTCCGGGTAGGCCCGGCCCAGCCTTGCAACAATGCCGAGGCCGGTTGTCCACTAAACACCCACCCCATACCCCGCCAGCACCGCCTGCATCCGCGCGCAGGCCCGGTCCGGTTCCACCAGCAGCCCGGCCGCGTCTGCCAGGCGGAACAACTCCGCCAGATGCAGCATCGAGCGTGCCGATTGCTGCCCGCCCACCATGGTGAAATGGTTCTGGTGGCCGTTCAGGTATGCCATGAACACCACCCCAGTCTTGTAGAACCGGGTCGGTGCCTGGAATACGTGCCGGCTGAGCGGAACGGTCGGCGCGAGCGTTTCCCTGAATCCCGCCGCATCGCCTGCCGCCAACTGGCCCAGTGCCGCCGCTGCCGCCGTAGCGATCGGGTCGAAGATGCCCAGCAACGCATCCGAGTGCACGCCGTCCGCTCCTTCGATCAGCTCGGGATAGTTGAAATCATCTCCGGTGTACATCCGCACGCCTTCGGGCAAGCGCGCGCGCATTGCCATTTCCTTGTCCTTATCAAGCAGGGAGACCTTGATGCCGTCCACCTTGTCCGCATGGGTGCGGATCACGTCGAGGCAGACGTCCATCGCCGCCCAGTGGTCGTCGTAGCCCCAATAGCCCGCGAGCGCCGGGTCGAACATCTCGCCCAGCCAGTGCAGCACCGCCTTGCCGCGAAGCTGCGGCAGCACGCGGCCATAAACGCGGTGGTAGTCGTCCGGCCCGCGTGCGGCCGCCACCAACGCCCGGGAAGCCATGAGGATGATGTCGCCTTCCACGCCCTCGATCGCCTCGCACTGCATCTCATAGGCCGCAATTACCTCGTCCACCGAGCAGGCCCGGCCCGGCGCCAGGTGGTCCGTCCCGGCACCGGAGGCGATGCGAGCGCCCGGAATAGTCCGGCTTTCCGCCACTGATCGCCGTATCAATTCGAGGCTCTGCGTCCAGCCCAGCCCCATCCCGCGCTGTGCCGTGTCCATAGCCTCGGCCACGCCCAGGCCCAGGCTCCACAGATGCCTGCGGAACGCCAGCGTCCCATCCCAATCTATGGGTGCATCCACCCACGGGTCCGCCGCCGCCCATGGGTCAGCCACCACGTGCGCGGCGGAATACACGACCCGCGTCAACGGCCCGGACGGCTTCGGAAACGACCTTGGCTTCCGCACCGTGTAAGGTGCCAACCGGCCACCAGCCACCGGCAGGTCGATATGCCCGTTCGGCATGCATGACGTCTCCCGCAATGGGCCGTCACCTTGCTGGCGCCCTCGGCCCCAAGTCAATCGAGCGGGATTGTTGACAGCACCCACCGGCCGCCGCAGGCTCCGGGTCGCGAGGAACATGGTCCGGCAGCCGGGCCGTCGTGGAGGGAACGAAGCTGAAATTCGGCGAATATTCCAAGGTCGCCTCCCTGGGCGGCATTGATGGCTTCCTCGCCCATGCCGGCGCTTCAGGGCTGAGCTTCCCATGTGACAAGGTAGTCGAGACCGGCCCCGGCTCACCCCTTGCGCAACCATATGACATCGGCGGCCCGCATCTTGCCAACCGCTTCTGCATCTTGCCCATGGAAGGCTGGGACGGCACGCAGGACGGCCGGCCCACCGAACACACGCGTCACCGCTGGGCGAACTTCGGCCGCTCCGGCGCCAAGCTGATCTGGTGCGGCGAGGCTGTTGCCGTGCGGCACGACGGCCGGGCCAACCCCCGTCAGCTCTTGATGACGGAGGACACGATGGGCGACATCGCCTCCCTCCGCGACACCCTCATCGCGGCCCACACGGAGGCGGAGGGCGGCGACACCGGTCCGTTGTTCATCGGCCTGCAGCTCACCCATTCCGGGCGCTTCTGCCGCCCCAACCCCGGCGGCCCCCTGGAGCCGGTCATCCTCTACAACCACCCCATCCTCAACCGGAAGTTCGGCCTGCCCGCCGATCACCCAGTCATGACGGATGGCGACATCGAACGCCTGATCCAGGACTTCGTGACGGCTGCAAAACGTGCCCAGGCATGCGGCTACGACTTCGTGGACCTCAAGCACTGCCACGGCTATCTCGGCCACGAGTTCCTCAGCGCCGTGCACCGCCCGGGCCGCTTCGGCGGCAGCCTTGAGGACCGCACCCGGTTCCTGCGGGAGATCGCAGCCGGCATCCGGGCCGAAGCACCCGGCCTCGTCCTCGGCGTCCGCCTCAGCGCCATTGACCTGGTGCCCTTCCGGCCAGACCCGGCGCTGTCCACCGCCACCTCCCTCGGCCCCGGCATCCCCGAAGCCTGGGACGGCAGCTACCAGGACGTGTTCGGTGCCCAGGCGGACGATCCGACCGAGCCAGACTTCGCCCCCGCCATCGCCTTTTGCGAAATCATGGACCAGCTCGGCATCACCTTGCTGAACGTCACCGCCGGCAGTCCCTACTACAATCCCCATATCACCCGCCCGGCGCTTTATCCGCCGTCCGACGGCTATCGCCCGCCGGAAGAACCGCTCGTCGGCGTGCTCCGCCTGCTGCACACCACCCGCGCGCTCAAGCAGCGTTTCCCGCACTTCACCCTCGTTGGCAGTGGCTACACCTACCTGCAGGACTACCTGCCCCACATCGCCCAGGCGGCGGTCCGCGAGGGCTGGACCGATTTCGTCGGCCTCGGCCGCATGGTGCTGTCCTACCCGGAGCTGCCGCGGGACGTGCTCCGTACCGGGGCGCTGCAGAAGAAGCGCATCTGCCGGACCTTCAGCGACTGCACCACCGCCCCGCGCAACGGCATCATCTCCGGCTGCTACCCGCTCGACCCGCTCTACAAGAAGGCGCCCGAGGCCCGGCAGCTCGCCGAGGTGAAGAAGGCGGTCCGGCTTGCCTGACCCAGCCATGCCCACCATCGGCGTTGCGGTCGTCGGGACGGGCTTCGTGGCCGAGCTGCACATGCACGCCTACCGCCGGGTCTATGGGGTCAACGTTCAGGTCCGCACCGCCTGCTCGCGCGGGGACAAGGTGGAGGACTTTGCCCGCCGCCACGCCATCCCGCACACCACCCGGGATTGGCGGAGCCTGCTGGACGACCCGGCGGTTGACGTCATCGACCTGTGCACCCCGCCCGCGACCCATACCGAGATGGTCGTCACCTGCATGCAGGCCGGCAAGCACGTGATCTGCGAGAAGCCGTTCACCGGCTACTTCGGCAGGGAGGGCGATCCCACGCCCATCGGCCTTAAGGTCCCGAAAGCCCAGATGTTCGAACGCGTGATGGCGGAGATGGACCGCACCGCGGCCGCCATTCGCGCCACCGGCAAGCTGTTCCTGTATGCCGAGGACTGGGTCTATGCCCCGGCTGTCCGCAAGACCGCCGAGATCCTGCGCGCCACCAAGGACAAGGTCCTGTTCATCAAGGCCGAGGAAAGCCACAGCGGCTCCCATGCCGAGCATGCTGCCCGCTGGGACATGACCGGGGGTGGCGCCCTGCTCCGCCAGGGCTGCCACCCGCTGTCAGCCGCCCTCCATCTCAAGCAGGTCGAAGCCCAGGCCCGCGGTGAGCATATCACCGTGAAGGACGTCACCTGCGATGTCGGCCTCATCACCCCGCACGTGCCGGAGGCCGACCGCCGCTACCTCAACGCCCATCCGGTGGACGTGGAAGACTGGGGCATGCTCACCCTGACCTGGAGCGACAGCACCAAGGCCACGGTGTTCGCCGGCGACATGATCCTGGGCGGCGTGCGCAACTTGGTGGAAACCTACACCAGCGGCGGCGTGCTCAACGCCAACATCGCCCCCAACACCCACATGGTGAGCTACGCGACCGACGAGGAGAAGCTGGCCGGCGTCTACATCACGGAGAAGGTGGACCGGAAGACCGGGTGGCAGATGGTCTGCCTCGAAGAGGAGTGGACCCGCGGCTACCAAGGCGAGATCCAGGACTTCATGGAATGCGCCGCCACCGGCCGCCAGCCGATTGCCGGGCTCGACCTGGCGTATGAAGCCATCCGCGTGCACTACGCCGCCTACCAGGCCGCTGAAGAGGGCCGTCGCATCACCCTGTAAGCAGGAAAACGAGGGAACGCCATGACCGTGCAGACTACCCGGCGCACACTGTTGGGCGCCAGCTTCGGCCTCCTTGCCGCGCCGGCGGCCAGCCGGGCGCAAACTGCCGCCTGGAAGCCGTCGCGGCCCATCAACCTCATCGTTCCCTGGGCCGCCGGCGGCTCCACCGACCAGGTGACCCGCCTCGTCGCTGCCGAACTCGAAGGCCCGCTCGGCCAGTCCATCGTCATCATCAACCAGCCCGGCGCATCCGGCGCCATCGGCACCAAAAGCACGCTGGATGCTGCTAAGGACGGCTACACCTGGACCAGCGGCGCCGTGCAGGACCTCGGCGCATACGAGACGCTGGGCTCGGTCAAGGCCCGCATTACCGACTGGAACCTGTTCCTCAGCGTTGCCAACGTCGCCGTGCTCGCCGTCAATCCGAAGCAGCCCTACCAGACCGTCGCCGAGCTGATCGAGGGCATGCGGGCCAAGCCCGGCGCCATCACGGTCGCCACGGCGGGCGTCACCTCCGCCGGGCATGCGGCGATGGACATGCTGGCCAATGCCGCCAAGGTCACCTACCGCAACGTGACCTATGACGGCGGCAATCCGGCCGTGGTCGCCACCGTCGCCGGCGAGACCATTGCCACCAGCCAGGTCGCCACCGACGAGGCCGAGATGATCCGCGGCAAGTTGCTGCGCCCCCTCGCCGCCATCAGCGACAAGCCGGTTTCGCTGGAAGGCTTCGGCACCATCCTGCCGCTGTCCGACACCATCAAGGGCTTCACCGCCCCGGCCAACTACTTCGGCATCTTCCTGCCCAAGGGTGTCCCGGCCGAGGTCGTTGCCGCCTTGGAGGCCATCTGGCGCGACACGATCGCCAACAGCGCCAAGTTGAAGGCCTACGCCGCCAAGAACGGCGCCCTGTTCGGCCCAGTCAGCGGCGAGGAGGCCCAGAGGCTCGCCTTTCCGGCGGTTCAGGCCAATGCCTGGCAACTGTTCAACAGCGGCAAGGCCAAGGTTTCCCCCGCCACGGTCGGCATTCCAGCCCTACCGGCGTGACCATGAGCGCCGGCGCCGACGGGCATGCCGCCTCACCCCGCGCCGACCTGGCCGATGCGCTGGTTTGGCTCGGGCTGGGCGGAGCCATCCTGGCCGGCTCCCTGCTGATGGACCGGTTGGAGGACCAGGATGTTCCGCCCTTCGCGGCTCCGGGCCTGCTGCCTGGCCTGCTCGGCACCACGCTGCTGCTGATAGGCGGCATCCTGCTGTTCCGCAGCCTGCGCGCCGGCAGCCTTGCCCGCGGCCCGGCCGGGCCACCCGGCGGGCTGCTCGGCCCCGCGCCGGGCCGGGCAGCCGGAATCATCGGCCTCTGCGTCCTGTTCGGCGCCGGCCTCGTCGGCCACGGCCTGCCGTTCTGGGCGGCCGCCACCGTATTCGTTGCCGCTTCCATACTGTTCCTGCGCCGCAGCCCGACCGGAGAATGGCGCCTCGGCCCGGCGCCGTTCGCCTTTGCGCTGGCCATCGGGCTTGGTGCCGGGCTGGTCATCACCCTGCTGTTCCAACAGCTGTTTCTCGTTCGCCTACCCTAGCCTGCACCGGGACCCCGCCATGTTCGCCGGCATCAACGACCTGCTCCATGCCTATGGCGGCGTGCTCAACCCGCTCTCGCTGGCCCTCGGCATGGGCGGCGCGCTCGTCGGCATCATCGTCGGCTGCCTGCCCGGCTTGTCCGCCACGCTGTGCATCGCCCTGCTCACCACTCTCACCATCAAGCTCCCGGCCAACGACGCCATCCTCGTGCTCGTCTGCTCCTATGTCGGCACGCTCTATGGCGGCTCTCGCACCGCCATCCTGCTCAACATCCCCGGCACCGCCGCGAACGCCGCCTCCTGCGCCGATGGCCACGCCCTGGCGATGCGCGGCGAGGCCGGGCGCGCCATCGGCATCGCCACCTCCGGCGCATTCACCTCCGTCCTGCTCGGCGTCATCTGTCTCGCTGCGTTCACCCCGCTGCTCGCCCGGGTCGCCCTGTCCTTCGGCTCGTACGAGTTCTTCTGGCTCGCGCTGTTCGGCGTCACCATGTCAGGCTCCCTAGTCGGCGACGACCCGTTGAAGGGCTGGCTCATGGGCCTGCTCGGCCTGTTCACCGCCCAGATCGGGCAGGACGGCCTGTATGCGCATGACCGCTTCACCTTCGGCTGGGACCAGCTTTCCGGCGGCATCGCCCTCATCCCGGCCCTGGTCGGCGCCTTCGGCTTCGCGGAAATCCTCACCAAGCTCGCCAACCCCGTCGAGGCCAAGCTGGTCGAGATGCGGGACAGCGTCCTCCCCCGCTTCCGCGAGGTGCTGCAATACTGGCCCACCGTGCTGCGCTCCGGCATCATCGGCGTCACCACCGGCCTCATGCCCGGCGTTGGCGAGGATAGCGGCGCCTGGATGTCCTACGCCGCCGCCCGCGCCGTCAGCCGCGAGCCCGAGATGTTCGGCAAAGGCTCGATCGAAGGGCTGATGGCGGCGGAAACCGGCGACATGGCCTCCATTCCCGGCCACATGATCCCGCTGCTCGCCCTTGGCATTCCCGGGTCCGCTCCCTCCGCGGTGCTGATGGCCGCCATGATCATCCACGGTATCCAGCCCGGCCCCATGCTGATGGTGGAACACCCGCAGTTCATCTACGACGTCGTTGCCATGACGACGGTGGCGATGTTCTCCATCCTGCTGTTCGGCCTGTTCCTGGTGCGCCCGCTCCTGCTGGTTCTCCGCATCCGCAATGCGGTGCTGATGCCCATCATCTTCGTGCTCTGCACCGTCGGCGCCTATGCCAGCGCATCCCGGGTGTTCGACATCTACACCATGATGTTCGTCGGGATCGGCGCCTTCCTGCTCCGCCGGCGCGGCTACCACATGGCGCCCTTCGTGCTCGGCCTGGTTCTCGGCGGCCTGCTGGACAAAAGTCTCCGGCGCGGTCTTGTCCTGAGCGACGGCAGCATCGAACCGTTCTTCACCCGGCCCATCTCGATGGGCTTGGCGACGGTCACCTTGCTTACGCTTCTGCTCTATGTTCCCGCCTTCAAGGCCGCCGCTCGCCGTGTCATCTCGGGCATCGGTCACGCCGTTCGGCGGCGCCATACCGCTTAAGGCTCTTATTGGCTTCCAGGATAATGAGGCCACGACCGGGCTGTTGGGATGCCGGCACCTGGTGCGCGAAAACCGGCGGGAGTAGCTGGCCGGCTCGCACGAGGAACTTTTGTCATCGCGGCATCCGACCTATTCAACCTTTCGGGCCTGATCGACGACGCCATGTGCTTCGCGCTGGTGCGCCAGCATTGCTCGCCCGAGGGTACGTGCTGCCCTGTGTGCGGCGGCAGCGCCATCATCAGGGACGGCCACGACGATGCCTAGCCTTGTCGCCAGCACTACCGGTGCAAGGCATGTGCTGGGCGCTTCGACGATCGGACCGGCACGACGCTGGCCGGGCACCACCAGCCGCTGCGCGTGTGGGGCTTGTGCCTCCCCTTCATGGGCCTGGAACCTAACCAATCAGCAGATCACCCTGGACCTGGATGCTTCGGACGTGCCGGCCATGACGGAGCAACCGCGCCGCGGGCTGCTCGCCAGAACGTTGGTGGTGGAACTGGCGGGCGCAGGGTTCAGCACCGCGACAGCACTAGCGGCCTCGCCCTGCTGAGCAGGCAGACTCCGGGCGCGAAGCTTGGTGCCGATCAAGTGTCTGTAGCGCGCCATTGCCGCTTCAGCCTGGCTCCTCCTGCCGTATCCGGTCGCCCTCTGCCAGCCGGTGCGGCCACGCTCGGCCACGAGACCGCCTACGTGCTGCAATCCGGAGAGGTCGTGCTGGCGGCATCGGGAGCCGGGCTGCTGCACAGCGACGCGGTGCGTGAGGCCTACCTGGGACAACGGAACCGGTTCAGGATGGGCGGGACAGTGAGGGAGACGGAGCTTGATGGACACCGCGGATGTCGTCGTCGTCGGCCTGGGCGCGGTGGGCAGCGCTACGCTGCACCGCCTGGCCCTGCAGGGCGTGCGCGCCGTCGGGATCGACCGGTTCGATCCGCCGCACGCGCACGGCTCCACCCATGGCGGCAGCCGGGTGACGCGGCTTGCCGTCGCGGAGGGCGACGCCTACGTGCCGCTGGTGCGCCGCTCGCACGAGATCTGGCGGGAGCTGGAGCAGGAAACCGGCGAGACGCTGCTGCGGGAGATCGGCCTGCTCATGATCGGCGAGGGCGACGGCGCCCCGAGCCACGGCCGCCCGGGTTTCCTGGGCGCCACGATAGACGTCGCGCGCCGCCACTCCATCGCGCACGAGATCCTGGGCAGCGCCGAGATCCGCCGCCGCTACCCGCAATTCGCGGTGCGCGACGCGGATCGCGGCTTCTTCGAACCCACGGCCGGCGTCGTCTTTCCCGAGGCCGGTGTCGCCGTCCAACTCCGCCTGGCCCGCATGCACGGCGCCACGATACGGCCGAATGAGGCGGTCTTGTCGGTCGCGCCCCACGGCGACGGAGTGCTGGTGACGACGGACCATGGCAGCATCGCAGCCGGCCGGGTGGTGCTGACTGCTGGCGCCTGGTTGCCGGGCTTGGCCGGCGGGATCATGGCCGACATGGTGCAGGTCCACCGCCAGACCCTGCTCTGGTTCGAGCCGGATGAGCCGCGCCTCTACGACCCGGCCGCCTGTCCCGTGTTCATTTGGATGCACGGCGCCACGGAGGCCGACTACCTCTACGGCTTCCCGCTCCTGCCCGGCGAACCCGGCGTGAAGGTGGGCAGCGAACGCTACGATGGCCACACCGAGCCGGATCGCGTGGACCGCACCATCCCGGAGGAGGAAGTGCGGACCCTCTACGACCGCCACGTCGAGGGCCGCCTGCTCGGACTAAGCCGCCGGCTTAGCAAGTCGGCGACCTGCCTCTACGCGGTCACGCCCGACGCCGGGTTCATCATCGACCGGTTGCGGGAGGACGGGACCGTGCTGGCGGCCTCGTGCTGCTCCGGCCACGGCTTCAAGCACTCCCCGGCGCTGGGCGAGGCGGTGGCCGCCGCCGCGATGGCCCCGGCCCGCGCCATGGCGCCCGAGTTCAGCCTGGCACGGTTCGGCGCGGCCGTGCCCGCCTGATGCGGCATCCGACAGACGGGGCCGCGCGCAAGCCGCTCATGCACCTCGGGCTCGACGTGTCCTACATCCACATGGGCGGCCGCTGGCGCGACCCGGCGGCGCTCGCGGGCCGCCGCTTTCCCGACGTGGAGCTTTACGAGGACATCGCCCGCCTGGCCGAGCGCGGCCTGCTGGACATGATCTTCTCCGGCGACGGCACCGGCGTGCCGGACACCTATGGCGGCTCACGCGACGCCGCCGTGGAATGGGGCATCAACTGGCCGCGCCAGGACTTCAACCCGCTGCTGGTCGCCATGTCCCGCGTGACCCGGCACATCGGCTTCGGCCTGACCTACTCCACTACCTTCATGCACCCGTACTACACGGCACGGCTGCTGAACTCGCTGGACCATATCACCGGCGGCCGGGTGGCGATGAACCTGGTGACCTCCACCCGGAAATCGGACGCCGCGAACTTCGGCTTCGACCAGTTGATGGAGCATGGCGCCCGCTACGACCGCATGGAGGAGTTCGTGGACGTGTGCCGGGCGCTGTGGGACAGCGCGGAGCCGGACGCGATGCTATGGGACGCCGCCACCGGGCGGGTGACGGACCCGGACAAAATCCATGGCGTCAGCCATCGCGGCCGCTTCTTCCAGGTGGAAGGCCCGCTCAATACGCCGCCCTCGCCGCAGGGGCGTCCGGTGCTGATCCAGGCGGGCGGCTCGCCGCGCGGCATCCAGGCCTCGGCCCGCGTGGCGGACCACGTGTTCGGCGGGGAGATGACGCTGTCCGCCCAGGCGGCGCAGCGCCGGGCGCTGGACGACGCCCTGGTGGCGGAAGGCCGCGACCCCGCCGCGGTCGGCATCCTATGGCAGACCCCGGTCGCGGTGGCGGCGACCGAGCGGGAGGCGGTGGCCCGCAGGGATCGCCAGTTGCAGACCATGCCGCCCGACGCCGTGGGGGCCTACCTGTCCTACAACAACGGCTACGACTTCGCGACGCTGCCGGCCCGGTTCACCCTGCGCGAGCTGCAGGCCGAGATCGTCGCCGCCCATGCCTCGCCGGTCGGCGTGGTGCACCAGATGGCGGCCGAACTGGGCTACGATGCCGAGATGACGCGCGCCGGGTTCCTGGAGGAAGGCGCACGTTATGCCACCAACCACAACACCATGCTGGCCGGCACCGCCGCCCAGATCGCCGACCGGCTGGAGGAAGCCTTCGAAGCCACCGGCAGCCGCGGCGGCTTCATGCTGGGCCACACGGCCTGCTTGATGGAGGACCTGACCGCGATCGTCGAGCTGCTGGTGCCCGAGCTGCAACGCCGCGGCCGGTTCCGCACCGGCTACACCGCCCGCACGCTGCGGGAGATGCTCGGGGGCACCGGAGGATGATCCCCCACGCTGGAAGCTAGGATGCGTCTTGGCGGCCCAGCAGGTCCTAGGGCATTGGTGGGCTGATCCGGTCTGGTGGCCTGCCGCTGAACGGGGCTGCATTTTTTGCCCGACGAAGGACAGCGCGACGCAACCGATCTATGTGGACTTCCTCAACGGACCCGACATCGCCGCGCTGGACATGACGGATGAGGACATCCTCGGCGCCATCGAAGCCAGCCTGGCCACCCAGGGCCGCAAGCAGGCCGTCATCGAGCCCCGGATGCACCTCAAGCCCGACCTGGCGGTGGACGGGCACTTCAACGTACTGCGCGGCGCCATCGGCAGCGACGTGCAGCGGGCCGGGGTGAAGGTGGTCAGCGACTTCGTTTACAACTACGAACAGGGTCTGCCATCCGAGATGGCGATCCTGGCGCTGTTTGACCCCAAGACCGGCAAGCCGCAGGCGATCCTGGACGCGGGCGGGATCACCGACATGCGGACCCGCGCCGTCACCGCTATCGGCGCGAAGTACCTGGTGCGCAAGGACAGCAAGATCCTGGGCCACATCGGCGCGCGCGGAGGGGATGTCCGGCCCGATCTCTCGGTTCATACCCGACAAAATAACGGGCTACAGGACGCCGCTGACGGAACAGGCCATCCTGCTCCGCCCCGAGGTCCTCCGGAAATAACTCGTTCTGGACCACACCCCAAACAGACGAAGGTACGGGAGAATGCGATGGGGTTGGGGGGATCCTATGATCGAGCGCATTGCCGCCCCAGCAACGCCCCGCCGTTGCCGACTGCGGCCGTGCCTTTCCATCGCTGAATTTCATGCATACTCTCCCAATGCATATGACGTGGAAACGCGGGGCATCCGCGGCCAGGCTGCTGGCCGCCGGACTGCTTGGGGAGAACGGCCATGCCGGAGCATAGGACCGCAGGGATGCGGCGGCGGCGCATGCTGCAGCAGATGGGCTGGACCTTTGCTGGCGCGTCCGCAGCATCGGGCGCCGGCACCGCCGCGACGGAACCAGCCCTGAACCCGCCGCCCTGGATGACCCGGCAAGGCGCCGCGGCGGATGACACGCCCTACGGCAGCCCTTCGCCGTTCGAACGCTCCGTGGTGCGCCGCGTGCGGGATAAGTCACCCTTCATGACGACCGCGTCCGCGCAAGCACCGCTGCAGGACCTGGCCGGCATCATCACGCCGAACGGCCTGCACCACGTCCGCAGCCACGCCGGCACCCCGGCGATTGATCCGGGCCGCCACAGGCTGCTGGTGCACGGGCTGGTGGAGCGCCCGCTCAGCTTCGGCATGGACGACCTGGCCCGCTTCCCCTCCGTATCCCGGCTGCACTTCCTGGAGTGCTCGGGCAACACCCCGTTCTACAACACCGCGAAGATCGGGGCGCACTGGACCGTGCAGGATACCCATGGGCAGGTGAGCTGCGCGGAGTGGACCGGCGTGCGGCTTGCGGACGTCCTGGCCGAAGCCGGGGTGAGGCCCGAGGCCGCATGGGTGCTGGCGGAGGGCGCCGACGCCGCCGCGATGAGCCGCTCGGTGCCGATCGAGAAAGCGTTGGATGATGCCATCCTGGCCTACGCGCAGAACGGGGAGCATCTGCGGCCGGAGAACGGCTATCCGCTCCGCCTGCTGCTGCCGGGCTACGAGGGCAACATGAACGTGAAATGGCTGCGCCGCCTGAAGCTCGGCGACCAGCCGTTCGAAACTCGCGAGGAAACCTCGAAGTACACGAGCCTGCTCCCCGATGGGACCGCCAAGCAGTTCAACTTCATCATGGAGGTGAAGTCCGTGATCACACGGCCCTCGCCGGGGCGCGGCCCGGACCAGCCGGGGTTCCACGAGGTCAGCGGGTTGGCCTGGTCCGGCCGCGGCCGCATCGCGCGGGTCGAGGTCTCGACGGATGAGGGGGCCACCTGGCAGGACGCGGCGTTGCAGGACCCGGTCCTGCCGAAGTGCCTGACCCGGTTCCGGCTGCCCTGGACCTGGGACGGCGGCCCAGCCGCGCTGCAAAGCCGTGCGACGGACGAGACCGGCGCCGTCCAACCCACGCGCGCCAGCCTACTGGCCGAGCGTGGGCCAAACTTCATGTATCATTACAATGCGATCAACACCTGGCGCATCGCTCCGGACGGAGTAACGTCGCTTGCGGTGTAACGCTCTCCTGCTAGCCGCCTTCGGCCTCCTTGCAGGCTCCGCCGCAGCGGAGCCGCAGCATTTCGGCTTCGGCCATCCGGCGACGCCGCAAGAGCTTGGCGCCGAGGACATCGACGTGCGCGCGGACGGCGCCGGGCTGCCGCCGGGAGAGGGCAGCGTGGAGCAAGGGGCGGCGCTGTTTGCCAGTACCTGCGCGGCCTGCCATGGCGAGCGGGGCGAGAAGCCGGTCATCCCGGCCCTGCGGCTGGTCGGCGGGCGCGGCACGCTCGCGACCCCCGGCGCGGTGCAGACGGTGGGCAGCTACTGGCCCTATGCGACGACGCTGTTCGACTACATCCGGCGTGCGATGCCCTTCCAGGCGCCACAATCCCTGACGACAGACCAAGTCTATGCCGTGACCGCCTACCTTCTGCACCTGAATGGCATCGTGCCTGACGGCACCGTGCTGGATGCCGCCACCCTGCCGAATGTGCAGATGCCCAACCGGAACGGGTTCACGGGCGTCTATGTTCCGAGCCGTTGACGCGGGATTCAGGGCCGGGCGGGTCGGACCGTGCTGACACCCGATCGCGTCCTTGATCCTGGTCTGCGGCAGCGGCAAGTCCCGCTGTCGGGTTGGCAATAGTCCTGGCTCTTGGCGTGAGGTTCAGCGCAGCAACGCGCCCTAAACCGCGATGGCTCTTGTTGGGTTCCGGGGTGGTGGTGAGTTCGTCACGTAGCTAGGCCGGCGATGAGCGTGCCGTGGCGGGCACCGGGCAATCGCCCTGCAAGCGGTTCAGCACTGCCTAAATGGGCGCGTCACACGCGGCCACATTGGCCTAATGGCCCATCATCCCTGATTTGATAAGTGCAACTGCTGGTTTTGGCCCGAGCGTTGCTGCGCGTAAACATGTCACATTAGTGCTGACGCTGCCCTAAGCAGGCTTATGCGGCCTGTCACACAGGTGGCCTGCGGCCGTGCCAGGCCGCATAAGCCTGCTTAGTTTTTCATCTGTGCGCAAACCTCCAGAGATTTGCTTAGTAGGTGTCGTAGGGTGGATCGGCGCGCGACTGTGACCTCGTTATTATGAGGCGCAAGTTATTGGTTCGGTCTATAAACTCCATTGCACCGTGGGGTCACGACTGGCGCCGATCTCGGATCCTGCGTTCGTCTGGTTAATTGATTGGTTTCAGAACGTTGAATGCAGAGCTAGGCGGGGTGACAGGCGAGAGCCGACCCACACGTCGAAGTCCATGCGCCCGCCCGTGCCGGGGTCGCCGACCAGGAACACCGTCGTCTTGACCACGTCGCCCATGCCAAGGCCCAGCCCCACCAAAGTCCGATGAATCGCGAGCAGCGTCGCCTCCGTCCGCGTCGCTTTGTCGCCGTAGGCCTGCACGGTCCGCGGCGGCGCTGACTTGTCGGCGACCGGTGCCCCGGCCGCGCTCAGGTGTACCGTGGTCGCCCCGACCGGCACCTCCACGCTGGACAGGATCGGGAAGTCGGGGCCGGCAAGCAGGTGGCCGACCACGCCCAGAACCCCCGCAGGTCCGGCATGGAGCATCGCGAGCAAGGCCGGAGCAACAGCGGCAGCGCGGACGAGACGGCGGTGTGGCGTCCTGGTTCCTCCCCGGGGATCAATGGGCCTGCAGGCCGCGGTCCTCGGCCGGCGCAGCAGCCTGCGCTGCGCGAACGCTGGCGAACGCCTCCGGCGGAACCCCCCCCGCCTGGTTGCCCCAAGCGGAGCGCACATAGGACGCGATCGCAGCAAGCTGCCCGTCGTCCAGTTGCGCACGGAAGCTCGGCATCCCGCCGCGCCCGTTCAGCAGCACTCGGACGATACCCTCCGGTGCTCCCAGCACCAGCGCGTCACCGGCCAGGGCGGGGAACGCTTTGGGGATGCCGCGGCCGTGCTTCTGGTGGCAGGCAGAGCAGTTGGCCAAAAACAACCCTTCTCCCGCCGGGTCGGCCGCGGCCCGGACTGGCGCTGCGGCCAGCAGCGGCGCCGCAAGCAGCCCCAAGGCCAGAATGCGCGTCACGCGCTGGCCCGGCGGTGCAGCTTCTCCACCTGCTGCCAGGCGGACTCGATGGCACCGGCCTGCCAGCCCGTCAGGTAGCTCAGGTGCTCTCCGGCCAGGTAAAGCCGCCCGGCAGGCTCGCACAGCACGGGATAGGCGGCCTTGCGTCCCTCGTCGGTCCACTCCGCCCAGCCGCCCATGCTGTGCTCCACCCGATGCCAGGCGACCGAGAACGCCTTTTCGTAGGAAGCCCGGTACTGCGGGAACACCTTTTGGCCGAAGGCGAGGGCGAACTCTGCCCGCTCCTCTGGCGTCATGGCGCTGACCTTCACCGCTGCCGCCTCAAACTGGTAGTAGCCGAGCACCGTTCCTTTCTGCCCCTGCCAGTCCCAGGACGGCAGCGACAGGCTGCCGATCTCCTCGTTGTCGGTGTAAACGTGGCCGCCGTAGATGAAGTGGTCCTCCTCCCAGAACCGGCGCCGCATCTGCAGCCCGATCTTGCCGACCGGAACATAGGCCACTCCGCCGGCCGCCTGCTTGAAAGCGTCCGGCACTGCCATCTCGATGCCGCGCAGCACCGAGAGCGGGATCGTGCAGATGCAGTAGTCCGCCCTCGTCGTGCCGCGCTGCCCCTGAGCATCGGTCCAGGCGACCTCCACCCCGTCGGCGTCCTGGCCGATGCGCTCCACTTCCACATTGTAGCGAACCATCCGGCCGACCTTGGCCTCGAACCCCCGCGCGATCCGGTCCATGCCGCCGACCGGCTGGAACATCGTGCGCTGCTGGCTGAACGCCGTGACGGAGCGCAGCGTGCGCCACGTCTTGGAGTGCAGCAGATCCAGCATTCCATATGGCGCACCCCGTTTTCCCGGCCCAGGCACGGTCAGGGCGCCGGGCCACACGTCGTAGCCCCGGCCCTCGGCGCCGGAGTAGGACAGGTCCTTGGCGGACAGGTAGCCTTCGCGCAACAAGTAGGCAGTGAACGCCTCCCGGTCCTCCGCCGTCATCGCGTCATCCAGCGCGCCCTTGCGGACCAGCTTGGCCAGCAGCTCTGCCGTGTGGCCGCGCATGTCGGCGGCGACCTCCGCCCGGCGGACCGGCTTGCCCTGCAGCGGGCCGGTTCCGCTTTCAAAAAGGGCGTAGGAGGCATCGTTGTCGTTGACCATCACTTCCAGCGGGACGCCGAACTCGCGGGTGTAATGCAGCGTGGACTGGTGATTGAACGGGATGCGCCAGGGGCCGTGGTTGATATACTGCCCCTCGTCGAAGGTGCAGCGCTGCTCCTCCCCGCCCAGCTCCGTCAATGCGAAGCCCGCCCGCGCCGTTTGGCAGCGCCCGCCGGCGAAGCTGCGCGCTTCCAGGACCTGGCAGTCGTAGCCCAACTTGGACAGCTCGTAGGCCGCGGTCATGCCGGCAATGCCCGCGCCCAGGATCACCACGCGGCGGCCCGCGCCCGAGCCGCTCAGCGCGGGCGGAGCCGTCTGCGCAGAGGCCATGGACATGCCGAGCGCGTCCAGCCCCGCCATCACCAGCCCGGCGCCCCCAACCACGGCAAGCTGGTGCAGGAACGCCCGGCGCGAAGGTGAGGAACCCTGCTGATCAGGCTGATCCGTCATGTTCTCGGCCTCCTGTCCAAGCCACTACACTAGCATGAGAACCGGCATACTCCCCTGTGCCAGGTGGTGACCGAAGCGGTGTCCAATGGTGTAGATCGGCGTACGACTGCCAGATCCTGGAGGCCCGCGGCTTAGCCGGGAGGCGCAACATACTGGATGTCGACGTTTACTCTGCGTCCGTTATCTGCGCTGACCAACACCGAACAGGGTGTCGAGCATCATGAGCACATGGTTGCGCGCTACGAAGGCACTCACGGCCGGATCGAGCAGCGCAAGGTCGGAATAGGGGAAGAAGCGCAACGTGGTCGCGGACTGTGCCCGCACGATGGACGGGCGCACGGGCGTGGCGACGCCTGCCATCCCGGCACCCGGGAGGGTTCGACGCTGCACGGCGGTTCTCTGTTGTGCGGCTTCAGCTTCGCAGAGGCTCGGCAAGCGACGTGCCTTGATATCGGCAACGGCATCCGGGGATGCTGGACCGGCACGTGGCCGTCCGGCGGCATTGCCTCGGCGTCACCCCCGCAGCCGCGGGTCCAGGGCGTCGCGCAACCCGTCGCCCAGCAGGTTGAAGCCCAGCACCGCCAGCAGGATCGCCAGGCCCGGGAAGGTCACGACCCACCAGGCGCTTTGCACGAATTGCAGCGCATCGGCCAGCATGGTGCCCCATTCCGGCGTGGGCGGCTGCGCGCCCAGGCCCAGGAAGCCCAATGCCGCAGTATCCAGGATGGCTGTAGAAAAGGACAGGCTGGCCTGTACGATCAGCGGCGCCAGGCAGTTGGGCAGCACGGTCAGGAACATCAGCCTCCCCTGCCCGGCCCCTGCCATGCGGGTTGCTGCCACGTATTCCCGCGACCGCTCCACCCTCACCGCTCCCCGCGTCAGGCGGACGAAGGCGGGCAACTGCACAACGGCCACCGCCAGCATGGCGTGCGGCAGGCCCGGCCCTAACACCGCGACGATGGCTACTGCCAGCAGCAGGGTCGGCAGCGCCAGCATCATGTCCATGAGCCGCATGACGGCAGCGTCCAGCAGCCCGTCCGAGAAGCCCGCCACCAGCCCCAGCAGGACCCCGAGCACCATCGCCAGCGACACCACGATCACGCCGACTGCGAGGGACAGCCGCGCCCCGAACAGCAGCCGCGCCAGCACATCGCGGCCCACGTCGTCCGTGCCCAGCACGTAGGGCCAGCCCGGCGGCTGCAGCAGCGCGTCGCGCATCTGCGCCAGCGGATCGTGCGGCGCCAGCAGCGGCGCCAGCGCGGCGGCGGCGAGCAGCAGCCCAACCAGGCCGAGCCCGGCCACCCCGCCCCGGCCGCGAGCGTAGATGCGCCAGGCCTGTTTCAGCCGCACGATCCATGGGGCGCCGCTCACCTCCGGTGCCGGATACGCGGGTTCACCATGCCGGACAGCAGGTCCACCAACAGGTTCACGGTGATGATGATGGCCGCGACCAGCAGCATCCCGCCTTGCAGCACCGGGTAGTCGCGCCGGTTCACGCTCTCGATCAGCCACTTGCCGATGCCGGGCCATGCGAAGATCGTCTCGGTCAGCACGGCCCCGCCGAACAGGCTGCCGACCTGCAGGCCGATCACGGTGATGACCGGGATTAATGCGTTGCGCAGCGCGTGCAGCCCCACGACGCGCCACGGCGGCACCCCCTTCGCCCGCGCTGTGCGGACGTAGTCCTCGTGCAGCACCTCCAGCATGGCGGAGCGGGTCATGCGCGCGATCACCGCAAGGGGGATCGTGCCGAGCGCCACCGCCGGCAGCACCAGGTGCGACAGGGCGGACCGGAACGCGCCGGGCTCGCCGGACAGCCAGGTGTCAACCAGCATGAAGCCGGTCCTCGGCTCGATGTAGTAGGCGATGTCGAGCCGGGAGCTGACCGGGGTGATGCCGAGGGTGACGGAGAACAGCAGGATCAGCAGGATCGCCCACCAGAACACCGGCATGGAGTAGCCGGTCAGCGCGGCGGCCATGACCCCGTAATCCACCGCCGTGCCGCGCCGGACGGCAGCGATGATCCCAGCCGGAAGCCCCACCAGGACCGCCAGCAGCATCGCCGCCGTTGCCAGCTCCACCGTGGCGGGGAACAGGGTCAGGAACTCGGTCAGCACGCCCTCGTGCGTCGCCAGCGAGCGCCCGAGGTCGCCGTGCAGCACGCGCCAGATGTAGGCGGCATATTGCTGCGGCAGCGGCAGGTCGAGGCCAAGCTGCGTCATCAGCGCCGCCTGGCGTTCGGGGTCTATGCCGCGCTCACCGAACATCATCTCCACCGGGTCGCCCGGCAGGGAGTGGATCAGGACGAAGGAAAGGACCGTGATGCCCAGGAACGTGATGGCGACCAGGCCGAGGCGGCGCAGGACGTATCCCAGCACGGGGCGTCAGCCTGCGGACCGCGGCACCACGGCGGCAAGCGGCGCAGCGGGATCAGTAGGCAAGGAACGCCGCGTAGGCCTCGCTCATGTCTGCAACCGCGGCCTGGTATAGCTGCTCTCCGTGCTCCGGGGTGGACAGGGAAGGGTCGGAGCCGATCCTGCCATCCGGGAAACGGGCGCGGTAATCGGCGCTGTCGAAGAACCCGCCGCTGCGCGGGGCGACCTTCGGGTGCATCTGCGCGTGCTTGATCGCACCGGGCTGATAGTGCTGGGCCAGCGACACCTCGGCTGCCGTGGCATGGTTGCCGTTGCTGTCGCCATACAGTTCCCTCGCCAGCGCCGATGCGCGGGGTCCGCCGGACCAGAACACCATGCGGCACTTCACACGGCCGCCGTCGCCGCCCAGCGAGGCCTCGGCGTAGATCTCGTCGAACGCCGCCGTGATGGTCGCCACGTTGCCGCCGTGTCCGTTGATGAAGAAAAATCGCTCGAAGCCGTGCCGGGCCAGGGATTGCACGACGTCGCGCACGACGAGCATCAGGGTGGAGGGCCGCAGGGTCGCCGACCCGGCGAAACCGAGGTGATGCTGGGACATGCCGTAGGCCAGCGTCGGCGCAACCATCGCCCCGGTGGCGTCGCCGACGCCACGCGCCACGAACTCGGCGTCCAGGTGGTCGGTGCCGATCAGCCCGTTCGGCCCGTGCTGCTCGACAGAGCCGACTGGTACGATGCAGCCGCGTTGACGCTGCAGGTATTCCTCGGTTTCCTGCCAGGTGGACAAGGCAAGCTGCATGACGTGGCTTTCCCTAAGGCGAAAGGCTGACACCGCCGAACGGCTGGCCGCCCAGGAAGTGCAGCTTGAAGCCCTGCACGTTGGACCGCACGGCGACGAACGCCTTCACGTCGGCAAACAGCAGCCCCGGCATCTCGTCGTAGAACGCCTGCTGCGCCTGCTGATACAGCTTCGCGCGCTCCGCCTGGTCGGTCACCAGGTTCGCCTGCAGCAGGGGGCGGTCATAGGCGTCGCTGCACCACATCGCGGTGTTGCGGCCGGACCGCCTGGCGTCGCAGCCCCAGGTCAACAATAACTGGCTCGGGTCCGGGTAGTCCCAGGTGCCGCCCAGCATGGCGACTGTCGCCTCGCCGCTGCGCGTGCGCTTCAGGTATTCGCCCCATTCGTAGGTGACGATATGCGCCTTGACCCCGATACGCGCCCAGTCCGCCTGGATCATCTCGGCCGCCCGCCGACCGTTCGGCATGTAGGCACGCACCACGGGGATCGCCCACAGGTCGGTCTCGAAGCCATCGGGGTAGCCGGCCTCAATCAGAAGCTGCTTGGCGCGGTCCGGGTCGTACTTGCGCGGCTGCAGCCCCTCGTTGCGGCCCCACAGCGCTTCCGGGACCATCGCGGCGTTGGGGGTGCCGCTGCCCTGGTAGACCGCACGCACCAAGCCATCCAAGTCCACGGCGATGCTCAGCGCCTCGCGCACCCGGCGGTCTTCCATCGGCTTCCGGTCGGATCGGAACGAGATGTAGCTGATGGCGGCGATGCCGGCCTCCTGCACGCGCAACTGCGGGTTGGCGCGCATCGCGGGCAGGTCCGCCGGATTGGGGTAGCGCACGACCTGGCACTCGTTGACACGCAGCTTGGCATAGCGCACGGAAGCGTCCGGGGTGATGGAAAACACCAGGTTGTCCACCTTCGCAGTGCGCGGCGACCCGGCGGCCTTGCCCCAGAAATCCGGGTTGGCGCGGAACCGCACCACGCTGTCCCGCTGATACTGCACGAACTGGAACGGCCCGGTGCCGATCGGCATCTGGTCCAACTGCTCGGGCTTACCCGCCTTGGTCAGCACGTCGGCATACTCGGCCGAAGAAACGGAGAACGGCTGCATGGAGAGCGTGTTGAGCAGGGGCGCCAGCGCCGACTTCAGCTCGATAGCGACGGTGTGGTCGTCCAGCTTGCGGATGGCATTGAACGCCGGCTCGATCAGCACCTGAAACTCGGGGTAGCTGCCGCCGACCTTGTAGTACGGGGCACCCTTGTCGGCCATCCGGTTGAAGGTGAACACCACGTCGTCGGCGTTGAACTCGCGGGTGGGCTTGAACAGGGCGTTGGACTGCCACTTGACCCCGTGCCGCAGCTTGAAGGTGTAGGTCAGGCCGTCCTCGGACACCGTCCAGGACTCCGCCAGGCCCGGAACCAGCTTCGACCCGCCGACCTCCATCCCGACCAGCCGGTCGGAGGTCTGCTCTGTCACGTCGAAACTGGTATTGGCCGTGCTGAGGGCGGCGTTCAGGAAATCCGGGCTGCCCTCCGTGCAAACCGCTAGGGTGTCAGCCTGCGCGTAGGGCGCGAGCAGCAAGCCCGCGAGGGCAAGGGCGGACAGCCTGTATCGCATCACGTTCTCCGCAAGGTCGGCAGCAAGTGTCAGGCGGATGCCCAGCAGGGTCAATGGCCCACGCGGACGTGGTGCGGGAACCGGCTGGGTCTCGGCTCCAAGCTGCGCGTCCGGCAAGGGCCGCGTCGGTGTGTCGTTGCAACGGCCCTACGCTTTGACTGTTGAGCCCAGGGCGCCGCTGCGAGCGAGCGGATGCGTTCTGGCTGTAAATCGGCGGTGGGTTTCGACGCCGATCAGCTCCGTAGCACACTGGATGTTCAGATTTCCCCTGCGTCCGATATCTGCGCTGACTATCAGGCTGACGCAGGCCGGCTGCGTTCGTGCGGGAACAGGTTTAAGATGGGCCAGGAGCATGGTGGGGAGCATTGGCGGGACGCTTGCCGGCGGTAAGCCACATAATTGCGCTACGCGCGATAACCGCAGGCGACTTCGCCTCGTGCTGGCTTTGGTCCATTCTGGCGGGCTCCGATCCTGGCGGGCATAGTAAATACTGTGGAGGTTTGCTTTCTGCAGCACCTGTAGCGCCTGGGCCAAGTAGGGCCGTAGTGATCGAAGGTTATTCAGCTTGGGGATGGCCTGCAGCTACCGCAACGCCTGCTTCGGCGCGATCCAGGACCACGCGGACCTGGGTTGCGGCCCAGGTGCCTCCGCGTGCGGTGCATACGCCACGCGCGTTCAGGATGCGGGTAACGCCGCGCAGGCTGGTGATGCCACTGACCCTGATCTGCTGCATGACGGGCGCGACATTTTCGGCAAATTGGAATGCGCCCTCAGCCGTACGTGCCGCCCCTATCACCCCAGCCTCTACCAGGTTGGTCCGGTTGCCTAGGACAGCGCCCTGCTGCTTGCGGGCCGCCAGTGCGGCCCGGGTGCGCTCGGAGATCATCCGACACTCCTTCTCTACCAGGGCTGCGTAGATGTGCAGCATGAACGGGTCCACGTCGGCACCCAACTCGGCCACCAGGAACGGCACCCGCCGTGCCATCAGCCCGGCGATGAAGTGCACGTCGCGGCTCAGCCGGTCGAGCTTGGCCACCAGCACCTGGCCGCGGTGACGCCGGGCGGCTATCCGGGGCTACCGGAAGAGGGGGTCCGGGCAGCCCTCAAGTGACCTGCAAGCCAAGGTGCTGGGCCATCGGATCAAAGTCGCGGTCGTCGTGCAGCAAAATGTGGCCACCCTCAAGGCAGTATGTGCCGATGATCATGTCCACCGTCTTGCGCACCGTGATACCCCGCCCGCGTAGGCGCCAGTAGTTGCGGGCGGCCAGGACTCCCAGGCTGTCGCTGAGCATGGGCACGACTGGGTAGCGCCGCAGGTTCCGTTCAATGCGGCTAGCGTGCGCCTCATCGCGGGCACCTTGCAGAACTTCCAGCAAGACCAAGTCGCCGACCAGGATCTGATCATCTTCCGTTTCCGCAAACCCGCGCAGCCTGTGAACCGGACCGCTATCGGCGCCACGCAGAAGGCCGATCCAGACCGAGCTATCCACCACGATCATGATTGCGGGTCAGGCGTCCGTTCCTCACGCATAGCGGCAAGGTCGCCGTCCCAGCCAAGCCCCGCCATGTCCGCGAGTGCATCCAGCCGCTGATGACGGCGTACAAGACGCCGTAACGCCTCCTCGACGGTCGCCTTCTTCGTCGTAAGCCCTGTAGCCGCCATCGCCTCGGCGATCAGGTCGTCGTCGATGTCTATGTTCGTGCGCATTGAACCTTCGATGTGTATCAAATGAGCATATGCATACACATACAGTTTGGGGTGGTCCACCGTTTTTCTCGGACAGCCTCAATTGGTTCTCCCGCACGAAGACACTGGTGGCGAGGTTGCCTAGTCTGCCTCAGTAAGAAACTATGACTTATGATAATATGCCATTTGGCAAATAAATTGCTATCATGCTGCCGTTGACGCTGTAAAAGAACAAACAACTGACTTGGCCACCAATGTCTTCGTGCGGGAGAACCGATAATTGGCACGGTTCTACCGGTGCTATGTGGCGGGCCGTTGCCGCCCGAGGGTCCGGTAAACTATTGGGCGAGGCACCGTAAACGACTCGGCTAGGTCGCTGATGGACCATGGCGGCGATCCGAGCCAGATCCTCACACATCTCCAGGCAATAGTCTGCTGTCGCTGAGTTTTCGGTCCTGATCTG
The DNA here is from genome assembly GCA_036398775.1 of Acetobacteraceae bacterium. GTDB lineage: Bacteria > Pseudomonadota > Alphaproteobacteria > Acetobacterales > Acetobacteraceae > DASWOJ01. The sequence goes on along the minus strand of DASWOJ010000163.1, from coordinate 5,134 downwards.
CTCGGCTGGCACCAGGATGCCAGAATAACGGAGGATAATCTGGCAGTTAATGAACGGGACGCCGCGAGGCGTCTGAGCCGTAAGGAAACCCATTCAGGTATTCAACACGAGGATGCCCGCTAGTCAGCGTCTTTCCTGACAGATGCTGTATGAGAATTTGGCCCAGATCGACGCCATGGTCCGTGTTCGCCTTCGGCGCTAGCACGATCATTGCCCGCTCGGGCGGGGCGGATTTCGCATTCGGCGCCATGGCAGCGCAGTTGGTGCTGAACGCGGGCGCGGCGCGCAGCTTCGCATCGTTCAACTTCGTGCCCGGCGCCGACCGGATCACCCTGCAGGGCTTCAGCAGCAACGCGGTTTCCGATACGATTTCGATACAGGTGAACGGCACCGGAAACCTGATGCCGACCTTGTCCGATCACACGGTCATCAACTTGGTCGGCGTCGCACGGGCGGATGCGAGCTTCTTTGGATAGGATTGGGCAGTCCTACGAGTATCTGCTCTCGCACTCGCAATGATTGGACTTACAGCTTTTCACAACTACCCTTCGGCGTTGCTGCGGTGCAGTGTACAATGTGAACCACACGATCGGCGGACCGCGAACCGCCGAGCCTCACGCAGATGCTTAGACGAAACTGCTGCTGGTCAAGTTGGTGATACCTACGAAGGTGATGCGGGTGTTGTCGGACAGCGTCAGCACCGTACTGACGCCGACCTGCGCCGTGGCCAAGGCGCGCGCTGCCTCCGTCGCGGAACCGCCGGCATAGCCCTGTAGCGTGACCCGCTCGGCCCCGGTAAACGAGGTGATAGTGATGTTGCTGCCGGTGCCCCCGGCCAGGATGCTGATGAGGTCCTGGCCTGGCCCACCGTTCACGGTGTCGCTCACGCCGCCGGGCACCGTACTGCCGCCAACGACGAAGGTGTCGGCGCCATTGCCGCCCTGGAGGGAGGCGTTGCCGACCAGGCCGTAGAAGATGTTGTTGGCAGTGGATGCGGCGCCGGTGAGCGTCGCGTTGCCATTGGCCACGAGCGTTGTTTGGCCGTAGCCCCGTGCGGTCAATAAATCTCCGTTGCCGCCGCCGAACAGGGTGGAGCTTTGGGTGCTGCCGCCGCCGCTAAGGGCGCCGCCGCCTGTAAGGTTGTTGTGGCCCGCCGTGCCACCGAACACCAGGCCGCCGTCGTTGCCCAGGCTTACGGTGTCGCTGCCCGTGCCGGCAAAGACCGTGGTGGCGCCAAGGCCGCCGACGAAGTTGATGTTCTGCGACCCCGGGGCGATCTCTGCGTAGCCCGAGCCGCCATTGATCGTGTCTGTGCCGTAGCCGGAGCCGAAAACCACATCAGAAATGCCACTCATGGCAATGGTATCGTTGCCGTTGCCGGAGACGATGATGTTGCTGCCGTTGGCGACGAGGCTAGTGTGGGTGGCATAGCCAAGGCTGCCGCCAGCAGCGACGGTGTTGTCGCCGTAAGCGAAGATCACGTCATTGCCGATGCCGGTACGTATGGCGAAGTTGCCGGCTGATGCGATGGTGTCATTGCCGTCGCCGGTGATGACGGTGCCGCTGCCGCCATTGAGTTGCAGGGTGTAAGCATCGGTGTCGAGCAGGAACAGGGCATTGGCACTGGGGCCGTTGGCCGGGACGTTCACCACTCCGCTGCGGGGGACCCCAGGGATTGGCGGGCCAGGCAGGTAGGCGACGGTGACTTCGTACGGGACGTCACTGCCCATCCCGGTTCCGCCGCTTGTGCTCAGTATGACTGCGCCTGTGCTGGCCGGTGGCTGACTGCTTGGATCGGCGGTGAGTGGAGGCAGGCCCGCGGCCAGAAGTTGGGAAATCTCCGCCGCCACCGGGCTGGCGTAGGCTTCGTTCGAGCCAAGGTTCAGCGTGATGGTTGTGCCGTCCTGGCGTGTGATCGTTGCCACCTGTCACCCTCCCGCGTCCAAGCCATCGAGGTGCTGAACACCGGCTGCCAGTGTCCGTCAGCGACTTACATGTGCCGGCACGGTGGCTGAACTGAGGCAGGATATGGACGTACTAGGCTTTCAGTCCGGCGCTTGGCGAGATGTTACAGTGCTGCGGTCATCCATATCACCCGTTGTCGATTGGATACGGTGCAGAAACCGGCATGGGCAGAGCTTTGCCGCGTAGCTGCCGTGGTCTCTGTTGGCAGTCAGGCCGTTCAGGTTCTAGCATCGCCGGCATGACGTTCCACGCCTGGCTGACCTTCCTCCTCGCCACCGCCGTGCTGCTCGCCATCCCAGGGCCGACCGTCCTCATGGTGATTGGCCAATCCCTGGGTGCGGGACGCCGGCACGCGCTGCCGCTGGTCGCGGGGGTTGCACTCGGGGACCTCACCGCCATGACCCTGTCCCTGGCCGGACTAGGCGCGCTGCTGGCCGCCTCGGCTGCTGCCTTCATGCTGCTCAAGTGGATCGGCGCGGCTTACCTGGTCTACCTCGGCGTGCGGCTTTGGCGCGCGCCGGTGTCCGCGGATGCTGCACCGCCACTCAGGGCGGCAGCGGCCTTCCGCCAGGCCTACGTGGTGACGGCGCTGAACCCCAAGGGCATCGCGTTCTTCGTCGCCTTTGTGCCGCAGTTCATGGCGCCGTCCGCGCCGTTTCTGCCGCAGGCCGCGATCCTGGTCGTGAGCTTCGTTGCCATGGCTTCGACCAGCGTGCTGCTGTGGGCGGCGCTGGCTGGGCGCGTGTCCTCCCTGGTTCGGCGACCTTCGGTGCGGCGCCGGTTCAACCGTGCCGGCGGCGGCGTGCTGGTCGGCGCAGGAGTGGTGCTCGCCCTGAGGCGCTGACCACCTCCACCCGCTGGTTGTCATAGCTACACACTCTGCTTTGCTGCGGTGCAGCATAGAATGGTCGCCATCGGCGCCTCGGCCAACCCCGGCCATACGTCACGAACGTTGGACATCGGCAAGCAACGCGGCCATATCACCTGCCAGGCAAAGGGCTGCCACACCGGAGATTTCGATGAGCAACGCACACACTCTCACATCGTCCGCTGCTTCCGCCCAGCCAGCCGGGGCCGCTGCGCCGGCCCGTGCCCAAGTGGTCGCATCGGCCCTCGCCGTCGCCGCGCTCGGCGTCACGCTGCTATGGGGCATCGGCTTCTCGCACATCGAGGCCGTCCACAACGCGGCCCACGATACACGGCACTCCAACGGGTTTCCCTGCCACTAGGACGCGCTATGGCCATCCTTCGGCGTCTCGTTTTCGCCGCTGCCTGCGCCGGGCTGCTCACCGGCCTGCTTGTCACCATCATGCACCAGGTCGGCACCGTGCCGGTCATCCTGCGGGCGGAGGTGTATGAACGCGCGGCCGACGCCGGGCGCGCCGCCCAGCCGCTAGAAATGGCGCACAACAATGCGGCGCACGACCACGAGGACCATGCCTGGGAGCCTCGCGACGGCCTGGAACGCACTGCCTACACTGCACTCGCTGACATTCTTGCCGCGATTGGCTACGGGCTTCTGCTCGCCGCGGCGTTCGCACTGCGGGGCAGGGAGGTCACATGGCGGGCCGGGCTGTGGTGGGGCCTGGCGGGGTTCGCTGCCTTCACCCTGGCACCTGGGCTGGGCCTGCCCCCCGAGGTCCCGGGCACGGCGGCGGCTCCGCTGCTCAGCCGCCAGGTCTGGTGGGTGGCCACCGCTGCCCTGACAGGGGGCGGGCTGGCGCTGCTGGCCTATGGGAAGCAGTGGGCATGGGCGGTGCTGGCCATACTGCTGATCGCCCTGCCCCACCTGTGGGGCGCACCGCAACCTATTGAACCTGGCAGCGCAGCCCCTGAAACCCTGGCGCATCAGTTCGTGGTGGCGGTGACTGTTGTGAGCTTCCTGGCCTGGGCCGTGCTTGGCAGTTCCACGGCCTATTTCTACCGCCGCTTCGGCACCGTTTGAATTACGGTTGCCATAATGGACATTCTGCATTGCTGCGGTGCAGCATGGGTCTTCCATCCTCCAGAGGCCGTTTACCATCCGGACGTCGCTCAAACCCGCCTGCCAAAGGCGCATCCTTCTCAACCGGGCCGATTAACCCCGTCTTCGCCTCCGACACCTTCTACTGGACCACATGGGACCTTTCGGGAGCAGTTCGCTTCGACCTCGGCAGCGTCGTGCTCCTGCGTGTCGGGGCATACATGATCGCGCGCCGTTACAGGTAGGAGCTATGGGTGGGATCGGACGCCTCTGCTGGTTAAGCGCTTGCGGTGCGGCGCAACAGCCGAAAGGGGCGGCGGGAGTACTCCTGCCACGACCTCGTTGTTCAAGGAGGACCCATGTTCCCCTTGCAGTATCGGCCATTCGGCGCGTTCCGGCTTCTTCTTGACGGCCTTGTCGTGTTCCAGCATTTCACCGCGAATGCAGCGCCGGTGTGGTGGCACGACCGCTTCACCGGCCTATTCCCTGGAAGCGCCGTGGTCTTCGTGTTCTTTGCGATGTCGGGCTTTGTCATCGGCCAGGCCGTTGACCGCATCTACCACGCGCGGCCCGGAGCTGGCTGACTGGGTTGGCCTTGTGCTGCTGCTTCATTCGGCGTTCTAGCTCCCCGATCTGCGCGTCGAGCTGAGCCACTTGTGCACCCAGGAACGCCAACATCTGCTTGGCTGCGTCCGGCACAGTCTCCCCGGCAGCCACGGCCTCAAGGAGCGCTGGCAGCTGGCTGATGTTCTTGGCCGCCACGATGCCGAACTCGGCGGCGTGACCGTGTACGGCGTTGACCAACTGCGTCCGCTGCCGGACCAGCAACTAGCGCGCCGAGAGCACGATCGCCTCGGCCTGCCGCTCGGCCGACTTCACCGCCACGCTCGGCATCTCTGGCCATGTCGCCGCTTCGCTGATCGCCTCGGCGTCGTTGCGGTCGTTCTTGCCGAGCCGGACGAACGGCTTCACGTACTGCGGCGGGATCAGCTGCACCGTGTGGCCTATGGCCGCCAGCCGACGCCCCCAATGGTGCGAGCCGCCACATGCCTCAAGCGCCACATACGTCGGCGGCAGCTTGGCGAAAAACGCTTCCATCTCCGTCCGCCTCATGTTGCGGCGCAGGACGGCTTTCTCGTCGTGGTCCACGCCATGCAAGGTGAACACGGCCTTGGACGTGTCGAGGCCAATGCGCCTAAGGTTTAT
>DASWOJ010000162.1:0-6773 GCA_036398775.1 Acetobacteraceae bacterium | reverse complement strand
TGCCAGGCCGGGCATGGCCGTCCCGTTCACGGTGATCGCGTCCACGTACAGGTTGCGGTCGCCGATTCCCGGCTGCCACAGGTCGTTCAGGAAGGCGACCGAAACCTGGTGCGGGCCGGGCGCCATGCTGGCCGCGAAGCTGAATGCCTGCGTCCCGCCCACTCCGTGCAAGGCCGTCACGGACTGCACCCCGCCAAGCTGCTGGCCGTCCACGCTGACGGTGAACTGCGCGTCGCCCTGGAACGCATCCTCGGACAGGTTCAGCACCAGGAGGTCCGTCGGCGCTGCTGGCGGGATGGCCGCCGGCGCGGCTGCCGGTTGGGCCGCAAAGCTGCCGGTCACGGTCGTCTGGCCGTTGCCATAAAGGGCAGCGCCGCCGCCAAGGTCCACTCCGTCCAGGGCGATGCCCTGGACATGCAGGTTGCGGTCGGTGTCGGCGGTGCCGCCCCATGCGTCGTTCACGAAGGCGGCCGTGACGTTGTGCTGGCCTGTGCCCCAGTCGCCGTGGATCAAGATGTCCTGAACCGCACCTTGGGCATGCAGCGCCGTGACCGTGATCGGCAATCCCACCGGGGCGCCGTCCACGGTGACGACCATCTGGGCGTCGCCCTGCCAGGCATCCTCGCTCGCCTGGATACGGATCGTTTGGCTGCCCGTCCCCAACTCGACCGGCGCCACGGCGCCCGGCGGCAGCGCGGCGGCAACCTGGAAGCTCGTGGCGCCGCTGCTGGTCAGCGACGCTGACTGGCCTGTTGACGTGCCGTCCACCAGGATGTCCCTGACCTGGAGCGTGCGGGTGGTGTCCGCGGTACCGCCGGACGCGGCATTGCCGAGCTCAACCGTAACGGCGTGGCCTATCGAGGAATCATAGCTGCCGAGATCTATCGTCTGCGACCAGCCTAAGCTGTTCCGCGCGACGATCTGACCTTGGAACGCGATAGTCCCGTCCACCCGGATGATGGCGTCTGCATCCCCCTGCCACGCGTCCTCGGTCAACACCGCCGCGATACGCTGCGTTTGATTTCCCGCTGTCGCCGTGATCGCCATGGTTGTTTTCCGCTCTCGTAATGCTTGCCAGACCGTCCGACGCCCGTCGGAGCTCATTGCGGCTAACGATGCCACCCGCAGCGGCCATATGCTCCGAAAAACAACAGACGGCGAGTTTGCTTTTGTTGGTAGATTGTTCGCCTCTCTTCCTATCCGCATATAACTTTCCATCCTGTTAATTCCAAGCTTCGGAGTTGATGGAAGTCAATTTTACATTTACTATTTCCCCGTCCAAGCCGGTCGAACAACCAGCATCTTCCGCGGCTTGTCCCGTTATTTGTCGGAGCGGACCCTTGCAGGCCCATGCACAGGAGAAACTTATGGAAGCCGACGCGGCCTGCTTGTTTTTTCTTGCTTCAGGCCACGCAAGGCCGCTTTGCTTTCGGCGGACTCTTCGTGCCTTGGCCCGGTCCGCAGCATAACGGCCCGGTGCCGCGGTTCTTCGTTAAGAGGATTTAACCCAGCCAAATTGGTGCGCGGCCTATCGGCTAGGACCATTAAGCAAATCTCTGGAGGTTTGTGCAAAAATTAAAAACTAAGTAGGCTTTTGCGGCCTGGCACGGTCGCAGGCCACCTGTGCGGCAGGCCGCATAGGCCTGCTTGGTGCAGGTTCGCTGCCGATAAAAGCATCAATCTTCACTAGCCGTTGATTCTACGAGCATCTTTGCCGGAATGAGTATGCGCCCGATCCGATGACGCTTCAGGAAGTGCTGCGGGGGCGCCGGCCCGCAGTTCAGGCCACCGCCGGGCCTTGCCTTCCTACGCCTCGCCCCAGACCTCCCCGGCCACCCCCACGATCATCCGCAGCTTCGCCCACTGCTCCCCGTCCGCCAGCGTGTTGCCTTCCTGGGTGGAGGCGAAGCCGCATTGCGGCGACAGGCACAACTGGTCCAGGGAAGCGAACCGCGCCGCCTCCTCGATCCGGCGCTTGACGTCGCCGTGCCGCTCCAAGGCGCCGGTCTTGCTGGTCACGAGACCCAGCACGGCGCGCTTGCCCGGGGGCAGGAACCGCAGCGGCTCGAACCCGCCGGCGCGGTCGGTGTCCCATTCCATGAAGTAGCCGTCCACCGGCATCCCATTGAACAGCAGCTCCGCCACCGGCTCGTAGCCGCCCGAGGCAATAAAGGTGGAGCGGAAGTTGCCCCGGCACAGGTGCATGGTGACCGTCAGGTCCGCGGGCTTGTCGCGCAGCGCCTCGCGCACCATCGCGGCGTAGATGCCGGGCTGCGCTTCGGGATCGTCGCCACGGGCGCGCAGCATCTCGCGCTGCTCGGGGTCGCACAGGTAGGCAAACGAGATGTCGTCCAGTTGCAGGTAGCGGCAGCCAGCGTCGTAGAAGGCGTGCACGGCCTTGTTGTAGGCCGCGCTGACGTCGGCATAGAAGGAATCCATGTCCTTATAGATGCCGGGGTTCATCATCTGCCGGCCGCCGCGGTAGTGCAGCATGGAGGGGCCTGGGATCGTCATCTTCGGCATGCGGCTGGTGTTGGCGGCGAGAAACCGGAAGTGCTCGATCATCGGGTGGCCGGAGAACCCCACCTTTCCCGTGATGCGCAGCGCCTTGTTGATGCCGACGCCGCCCTTGAAGTTCATGCCGCTGTCGAGGTTGACGGAGGTGACGCCGTCCAGGTTCTCCAGGAAGTCGAAGTGCCAATAGGCCCGGCGGAACTCGCCGTCCGTGACCGCGTGCAGTCCCGCCTCCTCCTGCTTGCGGATCAGGGCCACGATCTCCGCATCCTCGACCGCGCGCAGGGCGTCGGCGGTGATTTCGCCTTTCGCCTGCTGCTCCCGGGCCAGCTTCAGCGGCTGAGTCCGCAGCAGGCTGCCAACCATGTCGGCGCGGAACGGCGGTCGGTGCGTCATGGCATTGTTTTCCCCGGTAAGTTGCCCCAAGCTGTATGTACCAGCACCGGACCGCACCCGCCAGGCAGGACCAAACCCCATGCGCGCCATCACCGTTGCGGTCCTTGCTGCCCTTCTCGCCCTGCCAGCTAGGGCGGAGTTGCCGGCCACGGTCAAGATCGGCATCCTGAACGATGGCTCCGGCCCGTTTGCCGACGCCTCCGGCCCTGGCTCGGTCGTGGCTGCCCGGCTGGCGTCGGAGGACTTCATGGCGGAGTCGCCGGGCATCCCGGTCGAGATCCTGTATGGCGACCACCAGAACAAGGCCGACATCGGCGCCGCAATCGTGCGCGGCTGGTTGGACCGGGACGGTGTGGCGGCGGTGGCGGACGCGGTGAACTCGGCGGTCGGCCTGGCGGTGAACGGCATCATGCGCGACCGCAACCGGGCCTTCGTCGCCACCAACGTCGCAACCTCCGAGCTGACCGGCAAGTCCTGTGCGCCGACGACGATGCAGTGGACGATGGACACCTGGGCCAACGGCAACGTCGCCGCCCGCGCGATGGCCGGTCCGGGGCCGGAAGGCGGCGGCGACACCTGGTACTTCATCGCGCTTGATTACGCGCTCGGCGCCGCGCTCGAGCGGGACACCACGGACGCGCTGCGCGGCCTCGGCGCGCGGGTGCTGGGATCCAGCCGGCATCCGCTGGGCACGACCGACTTCTCCTCCCTGCTGCTGCAGGCGCAGGCGTCGGGAGCGAAGGTGGTGGCGCTGGCCAGCAGCGGGTCGGACCTCATCAACGCCGTCAAGCAGGCGCACGAGTTCGGCCTTACACCCCGGCAGCGCCTGATCGGCCTGCTGACCCAGTTTACCGACGTGGACGGTATGGGGCTGGATGTGGCGCAAGGCTTGATCGTGTCCGAGGCGTTCTATTGGAACGCGAATGATGCCACCCGTGCCTGGTCCCGCCGCTTCGCCGGGCGCATGGGTGGGCGGATGCCGACGGCGAACCAGGCAGGGGTCTATAGCTCGGTCTTGGCATATCTGCGCGCGGCACGGGCAACCGGCACTATCGAGGGGACGGCTATCATGGCGCATCTGCAAGGCGCGCCGATTGACGATGCGTTGTTCGGCCGGGTGACCCTGCGTGCGGATGGCCGGGCGGTCCACGCCATGCACGTTTATCGGGTCAAGCGGCCAGACCAGTCGTCAGGGCGCTACGATTACTACGAGCCGGTTGCGACGGTTCCAGCAGAGCAGGCATTCCGACCGCTCGCCGACGGCGGATGCCCGCTGGTGAAATAGGACTTTTGCTTGCTGCTCCCTCTCCCTCCGGAGGAGGGTCGGGGTGAGGGGGACTTAGCTGCGGAGCGGAGCTGAGCGGGGCACTGCCCACGCTACAGGAACGCAGCCTACAATCGGCCAACCACCGTGTTTGCCCTCTCCCTCACCCTGACCCTCTCCTGGAGGGAGAGGGAGAAGAGGGGGGCATTCCACGCAGCATTCCCGCCAGCGTGTCGGCCAAGCTGCCAAGCACCATGCTCATGGCGGCCACCAAGTCGCGCGTCGCCGGGCCAGTTGGGTGTTGCGTGAGCCGCACCGTCCGCGTCGAGGCATTGGCCCGGCGCCCGCGGGATACGGCAACCTGTGCCAGCAGCACGACGGTGCCCGACGCATCGGCGTCAAAACGCTGCATGTCCAACTCGATCCGCCCATCCGGCTCCGCGCTGATGCTGCCCGCCGTGGTGAAGACGCTGCTGCCGGGCAGGCGCTGGCCGAGGTCTTCGGCCAGGATGCGGCCGATCAGGTCGCCCAACGGCTCCCCCCATCGTTCGTTCGCGGCGACGTTCAACTGGACGGCGCCGTTCGCACGAACGATGCCGGGGCGGTCCAGGTAGCCGGCAAGGCCTGGCCGCTGCAGCTCCACCAGCTTCGGTCCGCCGGGCCGGGGTATGCCTGGAACTGCCGCCAGGGTGAAGTAGGCCGGCTCCGGCGAGGCGCAGCCCGTCAGGGCCAGGCCAGCCGGAACCATGTGGGCCAACAAGGTCCGCCGCTTCATCCGTCCTGCTTTCATCTGTCCCCGACGCCCGCGCGCCCGCGTACCAACGCCTCCGGGTGCCGGTCCAGGAAATCGGCCAACAGGCGTACGGACCGCGCGGTGTCGCCCACCTGGGTCATCGCCCGTTCCAGCTCGCGCTGAAATTGCGAGTTGGTGCCGTAGCTATTGTCGAGCGAGCCGAAGGTCCGCCCTGCCCTGGCCACCGTGTCCTGCAATGCCGCCGTGATGCCCGGCAGCGACTTGAACAGCGGCGACATCCCGCTGTCGGTCCGCTTCACCAATGCGTCCAGGCTGGTCATGGTGCCGGATGCCGAGCGCAGGGTGTCATTCAGGTTCTGGCCGATCTGGTCCACTGGCAGCCGGTCCAGCTTGCCCGCCATGTCGCTGAGCGCCTGCACGATGTTGTCCAGCCCGCCGCCCTCGCTGGGAATCACCAGGTCCTTGCCGACCTGCTGCAATTCCATGGGCGGCGCGTTCGGCGGGAAGCTGAGCGCCAGCACCTGCTGCCCCGTCAGATAGTTGGCCGTTTGCAACTGCGCCCTCATGCCACGCCGCACCATCCGGCGGGCTGTGGTCACAGGATCCTCCTTGGCTGCCTGGCCTTGGCCCAGCACCCGCTCCGGCTGCACGTCCAGCCCCACCCGGACACGGACGTTGCCAGTGGCCTCGTCAACCTGCAGCGTCACCTCCGACACGGTGCCGACTTGGATGCCATAGAACTCGACCGACGAGCCTTTTGCCAAGCCGCGGACCGAATTCTCGAAATAGGTCACGAAGGCTTGCGTCGTGGTGAAGCCGGCTGCCTGGGCTTCGTCGTAGTTGTTGTACAACGGGAACTCGGTTTCGGCCGGCGCTGCCGACGATGCCGTGCCTGGCTGCGGCGTGTCGAAGGCGACCCCGCCGGACAGCAGCGCCTGCAGGCTGGCGATCTCCACGTGCAGCCCAGTGGCGCCGGCCTGCACCGACAGGCCCGAAGCGTTCCAGAAGTGCGACTTGTCGCGGACGAAGCCATCATAGGGCGCACGGACGAAGATGCTGACCTTCACCGGCCCGCTGCCGTCACCGATGTCGGTCCCCAGCACCTCGCCGACCGTGATGTCGCGCCAGAACACCGGCGCCCCGGCAGTCAGCGATCCGACCCGCCGCGCCTTGACTGTGTAAGTGCGGCCTGGCTCCCCGTTGCGGACGCCGGGCGGCTGTTCCAGCCCGGTGTAATGCAGTTTCTGTTCGCCATCCCGGTTGGGCGCCGGGTCCATTTCGATATAGCCGCCGGATACCAGGGTTTCGATACCGGCCAGGCTGCCGCTGCTGATGCGGGGACGGACCACCCAGAACCGCGTGTCCTCGGTCAGGTAGGGCAGGGCGGCGCGTTGCATCCGGACGCGCACGACGACGCGCTGCATGTCGTCGCTGAGACGTATGTTCTCCACTTGGCCGAGCTGGACCGCCTTGTGCCGCACCTGCGTCTGTCCGGCAGTCAGGCCGTCAGCGGTGCGGAAGGTCAGCTCGACCATCGGGCCCTCCTCCTTTACCGTGCGGTAGCCAAGCCAGGCGGCGATGGCGAGTGCGATAAGCGGGATGATCCAGACCGGGGAGATGCGGCTGCGCCGGACGGCCGCGGCTTGCGCTGGCTGGTCGTAAGCCGCGGCCCGGCTGACCTTCATCCGTGGGTTCCCGCCAGGCGGCCCAGGGTTCGGAGACGTGTCGTTCGGAGACGTGTCGTTCGGAGACGTGCCGTCCGGGGATGCGTCGTTCGGGGACATGTCGGGGGTCGGCGTATAGTTCATGCCTCGGCCTCCGCCTTGACGCATGCAGTCTGGCCCG
>DASWOJ010000161.1:0-6167 GCA_036398775.1 Acetobacteraceae bacterium | reverse complement strand
GGGGTCACGCCACAGAACGGGCAGGATAGCACGGTAGGCGGCACGGATCGGGAACATGCTTGATGCTGACCGGTTGGGTGCGTGAGGACGCAGGTGCTGTTGGAACTGCTCACGAAGGCCGCGAGCAGTCTGCGGCCCTCGCCATTTCCTACCGCGGCAAGTCGTCGCCTGTCTTCGGCTCCTTGATTGGGTGCTTGTTGTTCGCGGCCCGGAACTGTGCCGACATCTCGTAGACGGGCGAAGCAATTTGGGACATGGATAGGTTTCGGAATGGGATGACGGTAGAGACGCTGACCGCGTCGTGGTGCGGCGGAGGGTGCGCTGCCTAGCCCGCCCTCCGCACTGCGTCAGATCTTGCCGGTCACGCCTGCAGCTCGCCAGAGATGCGCTTGGTGATGGCGACATGTTCCTTGAAAGTGGCCAGCGCCAGAGTGGCGAGATGCTGCCCCTGCTTCTCCGCCATCTCGGCCGTGCCCGCAGGAGAGTTCTTCAGGTATGCCGTGGCGATGTCGCGCAGGAACTCGTGGTTCTCATGCTGCGCCATGATGTACGCTTGGTCGAAGGCGGCTCCGTTCGGGGCAGCCTTGATCTTGTCCAGCGTGGCCTGCGCCTTCGCGTCCATCGGCGGCACAGGTGTGCCGAGCTCCTTGAGCACCGTGGTGACAGCGACGGCCTCCGTGTGCTCGAACCCGGCAAACTCCTTGGCCATCGGATTGGTGGCCCGCTCCATGGCAATCTGGCTCGTTACCAGCGACAGTTCAGCAGGCCCGATGACGCCCATGGCGAATTGTTTAGCGGTACGGACGCCGGACACGTCCGGCATCGGCATCGCAGCCGGGTTACGGCTGGCTTGTGGCTGAGCCTGGGCCACGGCCCGAGCGATAGGCGCTGCCGCTAGCGCGGCAGCGCCGGCCAGAATGGAACGTCGGTTGTTTAACATCTTGCATCTCCTGCTCAGGCTTGCCCGGCTTCGGCGGTAGTGCTCGTCGGTCCACAAGTCTGCTTGCAGGCGTCTAGAGCGTTTGCATGCACCGTAGTTTCTCGGGCTGGGCTGGGTTTGGACGGAGAGGCATTCAATCTGGACGGCTAAGCGTCGCCCTATGGATTTCACCCACTTTTCGGGTCAGTTACATGATGAATGCTGGGTTCCGCTGCCGCGAACCCACCTGTTTGTTCAGGCTCGCGCTCGTCGTGGCTGCCAAGCGCACGATAGGCTATGGGGTCGGCCTTGTAGGTATTGCGGAACGCACGAGAGAAGGGCGTCGGGCCTGCATAGCCAACGCTCTGCGCGATGACCTTAAGCGGCAGGTCCGTGGCCGTGAGCAGACGCGCAGCGATGCGCAGGCGAACCTTTTGCACGAAGTCGATCGGCCCTTGCTGGAAGGCTCGTGCAAAGTGGTCGGCAAACGAGGCACGGCTCATACCGGCCAGGGACGCCAGGCTCTCGACGGTGTGGGGCATCGCCGGGTCCTCGATGACGGCCAGAATGGCGTGTGCCAGGCGGGGGTGCTGCAAGGCCGTGAACAGCGGCGAGCCGAGGTCATCGCGCAAAAGATGCCGGCGCAGCAGCGTGATCAGGCACTGCTTCATCAGCACTTCCGTCATTGCCTGCGTGCCAAGGCCCGGGCTGGCAATCTCCGTAAGCAAGAGGTCGAAGGCATAGCGCACAGTGCTGCTAGCCGAGAAGTCCTCGACTATTGGCTCGCGCAGGAGGTCGAACAGGCCGAGGGCGCCGCCGTAGGAGGCCGAGATGGCGCCGCATACCATCAGGGTGTCGCGGCTGCCGTCCCCGGCGGTGAAGCCGACAAGGCCGTCGCCGAGCAGCGTGCAGCGGTCCGCGGCGTGGGCCAGGTGGGCAACCGCCCCGGCCTCGCCGGCGACGTGCGGCTGGCGCGCGGGCACGATGAGCACGCTCTGCGGGGCGAACGCCAGCCACGGGCCGTTGCCCACACGCAAGGCCCCGGACCCCTTGAGGACATAGTGGACCGTGACCGCCTCGAAAGAAGGGAAAGCCAGGCGCCATCCCTGCTGGATCGCGCAGACGGAGAAGGCGTGCAGCCGGACAGCAAGGGCTGTCAGAAGCCGGTCGAGGGTGTCCACTGCCACTTCGCCATCCTTGTCTGCTTTGCCGTCCAGAGATCCGCGGTTTGGCGTCCATCGACGGAAAGACGAGCTTGCGTGCGCTCTCGCCCTGATCGCCAGTGGAGCAAATGCCGGGTCAGCTCTTCCTCTCCATCGAAGTCTGGGCACGATTTCTTCTTACGATGCCGGCGACGGTGTTCTTGCTCAGGCCCACCTCGCGCCCGACCAGGCGGTAGCTGCGGCCCTGGGCGATGAGGGCCAGCACCTTGGGCGCCAGCCGGTCCGACTTCGGCCGCTGGCCGGGCTGGCGGCCGAGCCGCTTGCCGCGGGCCTTGGCCGCGGCGATGCCTGACCGTATGCGCTCCTGGATCAGCTCGCGCTCGAACTCGGCGATGCCGGCCAGCAAGGTTGCCATCATGCGCCCGTGCGGCGTGGTGAGGTCGAACGCCATCCCGTTCAGCGCGACCAGCGACACGCGCCGGGCCTCCAGTTCCTTGAGCGTGGCTAGCAGGTCCGTCGTGCTGCGGCCCCAGCGCGACAGCTCCGTCACCAGCACCGCGTCGATCTCGCGCCGCTGGGCCAGGGCCAGGACGCGCTTGCGCTCCGCCCGGTCCAGCTTCACCCCCGACGCGGTCTCCTTGTATGTGCCGACCACCTCGTAGCCGGCGCGCTCGGCAAAGGCGGCGAGGTCGCGCTCCTGGCGCACGCAGGACTGGTCGGCGGTGGACACCCGGCAGTAGAGCGCGGCGCGTTGCGGTGGCTGCCCTTGCTGTCCCAATTGGACTCCTCCTGCCGGACGGCCTGCAAGCCCTTGTTCCTGCACGCGCCTGAGCCGTAGCAGGCAGACTACACCCCAACTGGGACACCCCGCCATGCCGAGACGACGCGCGCTCACCGAAGCGCAGCTTGACGCCCTGCTTGCCTTGCCGGCGGACGAGGCCCGCCTGATCCGGCACTGGACCCTGGACGCGGCCGACCGCGCCGCGGTGGACCGCCGCCGCGGCAGCCACAACCAGCTCGGCTTCGCCTTGCAGCTCTGCACGTTTCGCTACCCTGGCCGGCTGCTGCGGCCCGGCGAGGCCATTCCCGACGCCGTTCTGCGCTTTGTTGCCGACCAGTTGCATGTGGACCCCACCACCCTGGCCGCCTACGCCGCCCGACCCCAGACCCGGCGAGAGCAGCTCGATGCGTTGCGCGAGGAGTTCGGCTTCCGCATGTTCGGACCCGGACATGGCCGGGACATGCTCGCCTGGCTGCTGCCAGTCGCGCTTGCCACAACGAGTGCCGCCACCATCGCCGCGGCGCTGATGGACGAGTTGCGCCGGCGCCAGATCGTCGCTCCCGGCCCGTCCGTCCTGGAGCGGCTCATCGCCGCGGTGCTGGTCGTGGCCGAGCGGCACGTCGCCGACCAGCTCACCAAGGTCCTGTCCACGGCGCAGGTGGACGCCCTCAATGCCCTGCTCCACTCCAAGAAGGGCACGGCAACCAGTGTGCTGGCCTGGGCGCGCCAGCCGCCCGGGGCGCCGGGCCACCGTGCGCTGGCGCGCATCGCCGAACAGCTTACCTGCCTGCGCGAGGTGGGACTCAAGCACGCCCTCGCCGAGGGCGTGCATCCCGAACGACTGCGCAAGCTGGCCCGCGAGGGCGCGCGGTTCACCGCACAGCACCTGCGAGACCTGTCGCCGCTGCGCCGCCGGGCCACCCTGGTCGCCACCGTGCTGGACACGGCGATCCGGCTGACTGACGACGGCGTGGCCCTGTTCGACCGTGCGGTCGGCCGCATGTTCCGCCGCGCCGAGGCGCGCGAGGAGGAAGCCGTGCTACGGGACGCCCGTGCGGTGAACGACAAGGTGCGCCTGCTGGCCAGGCTCGGCACGGCGCTGATCGAGGCCAAGGCGGACGGCGCCGACCTGGACGGAGCGGTGGCGGACTCGGTCGGCTGGGACCGGCTGGCCGCCAGCATCGCCGAGGCCAACAAGCTGGCCCGCCCGGACAAGGCGGACCTGCCGGCGCTCGCCTCGCGGGCCTGGCCGGTGCTGCACCGGCTCGGGCCGCTGTTCCTCGCTACGTTCCAGCTCAGGGCCGCCCCGGCCGCCGCTAGCACGTTGCGCGCCGTCGAGTTGCTGCAGGCCGCCTACAGTAGTGGCGGCCGGCGGTGGCCGGGCAGCCTGCCCGTCAGCTTTCTCCAACCAGCCTGGCGCGACGCCGTGCTGGGCGCCGCTTCGGCCGGCGGCAACGAGCGCCGCACCTGGGAGGCGGCAACGCTCCTGGCCCTGCGTGGCCGGCTGCGCTCGGGCGACATCTGGGTGGAGGGCAGCCGGCAGTGGCGGGCCGTGGAGGACCAGCTCATCGCGCCCGCCTTGTTCCAGGCCATGCGCGACACCGGGCCATTGCCGGTTGCGATTCCGGCAACCGCGGCAGAGTACCTGGAAGGGCGCCGCGCCCTGCTGGACCGGCGCCTGACCGAGGTGGCCGCCAAGGCCGCAGCCGACATGCTGGAGGACGTGCGGATCAAGGAAGGCGAGCTGAAGGTCACGCCGCTGAAAGCGGTCACGCCCGAAGCCGCCGAGGCGGCGGCCGACCGGCTCTACGGCATGGTGCCCAGCGTCCGCGTCACGGACATGCTGGCCGAGGTGGACGGCTGGACCGGGTTCAGCCGCGCGTTCACCCACTTGCACACTGGTCTGCCTGCTGCCGACCCACGGGTGGTGCTCACCGCGGTGCTGGCCGACGCGACCAACCTGGGCCTGACTCGGATGGCCGACGCCTGCGACCTGGCCAGCTACCGCCAACTCGCCTGGAGCGCGGGATGGCACCTGCGCGAGGACACCTACCGCGGCGGCACCGCCATCCTGACCAATGCCCAGCACAGCCAGCCGCTGGCCGCCCTGTTCGGGGCTGCCGACGTGTCCAGTTCGGACGGCCAGCATTTCCCGACCGCCGGGCGCGGCGAGGCCGTGGGCGCCTTCAACGCCCACTACGGACGCGAGGCGACGGCGCTGTTCTACACGCACGTCTCCGACCGCCACGCGCCTTTCTACACTGCACCTATCACTGGGGCCGGCGAGGCGGCGCACGTCATTGACGGGCTGCTCTACCACGAAGCCGACCTCAGCATCTCCACCCACCACACGGACGGCGGCGGCGTCAGCGACCATGTGTTCGCGTTGGCGCATGTCTTGGGCATCCGCTTCGCCCCGCGCATCCCCAACCTGGCCGAGCGCCGGCTGTATGCCTTTGGCGCCGCCAGCACCTGGCCGGCGCTGGCGCCATTCATCGCAGGCAAGTCCGACGAGAAGGCCATCACGGCAGGGTGGGACGACGTGCTGCGCCTTGCGGCCTCGGTCCGCACCGGCGTGGTCAGCGCGTCGCTGATCCTCAGGCGCCTCGGCAACTACCCGCGGCAGAACGGGCTGGCCGTGGCGCTGCGCGAGGTCGGCCGCATCGAGCGCACCCTCCACACCCTGGACTGGCTGGAGCAGCCTGCCCTGCGCCGGCAGGCCACCGTGGCGCTGAACAAGGGCGAGTCCCGCAACGCGCTCGCCCGCGCTGTCTGCTTCCACCGGCTCGGGCGCCTGCGCGACCGGACCGCCGAGGCGCAGCAGCACCGGGCCAGCGGCCTCGCCCTGGTCACGGCCGCCATCGCGCTGTGGAACACCGTCTATCTCGGCCGTGCACTGGACGCGGTGCGCCGCCGCGGCGAGGTGATCCCGGATGCCTTGCTGGCCCACCTGGCGCCGCTTGGCTGGCAGCACATCAACCTGACCGGCGACTACCTTTGGGGTGCCGGCAGCGCGTTCGGCCCAGACGGGTTCAGGCTGCTGCGCGGCATGTCAGCCGAACCACTCGCGGCCGCAGCGTGACCATGTTTCCGGTTCACCCCGCCTACCGTGCTATCCTGCCCGTTCCATGGCGTGACCCCAAGCAGGCGCGCGCCGGGGTCGGCTGCCGAGCGCCCCGACGCCTGGGCGCTCACACCCGTGCCCCCGCGAGCTGATCGGAGGTTTCCGGTGCGGCCGGGCAGGGCAGGCCCAGCGCAGCCCGGCGCCGCGCCTGGGCTACGTCGTTCCAGTCGTTGCGACCGC
>DASWOJ010000160.1:0-13574 GCA_036398775.1 Acetobacteraceae bacterium | reverse complement strand
TCATGGACCCTGGCGGCAGCCTTGTGGACGGGCAGCGGTTGCGCACAGCCCTGCGCGCCCGCACCGACCTGCCGATTCGCTGGGTCGTAATGACGCACCTGCACCCTGACCACGTCTTTGGCGCCGAGGCATTCGCCGATGACAACCCGACCTTCGTCGGCCATGCCCGGATGGCGGGAATGCTGGTGCAGCGCGGCGAGTTCTACCGCAACGCCCTCGCGGATGTCCTGGGGATCGAGGCCGCCGGCGACTACGCCAAGCCCGGCTTGCTGGTTTCGGACACCGCTGAATTGGACCTGGGTGGGCGCGTCCTGCAGTTGCGCGCCCATCCCACGGCGCATACCGACAACGACCTGTCCATCCTGGACCCGCAAACCGGAACGCTGTGGCTGGGCGACCTGCTGTTCGTGGACCGGATTCCAGCCGTGGACGGCAGCATCCTGGGCTGGCTGCAACAGACTGCCGGGCTGCGTTCGGTCCCGGCCCGCCAAGCCGTGCCGGGCCACGGTCCCGTGGTGGTGCCTTGGCCCAGCGCGGCCGATGCACAAGAGCACTATTTAGGCGGCGTCGTGCGCGACATCCGTGCCATGATCCGCAAGGGCGGTGACATTGAAACCGCCGTGGCCACGGTGGGCCAGTCCGAACGGTCCAACTGGCTGCTGTTCGACGACTACAACGGCCGCAACGTGACCATCGCGTTCAAGGAACTCGAGTGGGAATAGCCCGGCGTGCCAGCCGGTGTACAGGGGAGGGGATCATGAGGCGTCGTGCAGTTATCATAAGCCTGGGTTTGGGATTGACCGCGCCCGCGTTGTTTCCCGCAAGGGCCGAGGAAAGCGAGGCCGAACGTGCCGAGCGCTGGCATGACCTGAAGCAAGCCGTGTTCGGCGACCGCCCGGTGCAGGAGGGCACCGGGGTCATCTCCCTCGACGCCCCGGCCCGTGCCCAGGATGCAGCCCTGGTGCCGATCACCATCAGCCTATCTGCCGGCGGCGGTACCGGCGGTGGCCGGGTCAAGGCGGTGTGGGTGCTGGTGGACGGCAACCCGTCGCCCCTGGCCGGCACCTTCCACTTCGGACCCGCGGCCGACCCGCACATCCTGCGCACCCGCGTCCGGGTGGACCAATACACCCTGATGCACGCCGTCGCCGAAACCGAGGACGGGCGCCTGTTCAGCGCCGAGCGGTTTGTGAAAGCCGCCGGCGGCTGCTCCGCCCCGTCGCTTAAGGACCCGCAGGTCGCCATGTCGCGCCTGGGCCAGATGCGGCTGCGGGTGGAAGGCGAGGGGCCGGTGCAGGATGGCGGGTCCGCCATGGCGCAACTGTTGGTCAGCCACCCCAACAACAACGGCATGCAGGTGGACCAGGTTACCCACAACTTCATCCCGCCGCGCTACATCCAGGACATCACCATCCACTATGGCGACGACGTTGTGCTAAGCGTGGATGCCGACATCTCCCTCAGCGAGGACCCGGCGATTACCTTTGGCTTCGTGCCGCATAGCGCTGGGCCGTTCCGGGTGGAAGTGCAGGACAGCACCAAAGCGGTGTTCCGGCAGGAATTCCCAACGGCGATGCGAAGCTAAGCTGGACCCGGCCCGTCATCGCCAAGGCGGGCCGCCCAAGGCATCAACGTCGAAGTCCCGGTCTCAAGAGGTCGCCCAGCATGCGAGGGCAGTTATTGGGGAGCAGATGTGGGCTGCCAGTGTCGTCCCTCGCTGACCCAGCCCGGCGGAGCGCCCTGGCAAACAATTCAGCCAGGAACGTGCCAATCTCGTCGCGCCAATGATTTGCCGCCCTGCTGCCTGGCCGGGCATGCAGCTTGAGGAAATGACTTATCGCTGGATCAGGCTCTCGCAGGCACGCAACTCGGATAGGCCCACGTCCGGAACTTCCTCAATACCGTTGATCCAATCCACCGATCCGTTCAGCCGTTTCCCACAGCGATCCGGCGCAGCAACGCCGCCTGCTGGTCCGATCAGGCCAGGGCACCGCGCTTCTACAGGTCGTGCGCCATCGCCCGTCCCTAATTGGCATCACCGCCGGGCAGCATAGCGCTGCTGCCGCATCAATGGCACTGCAACCCCACTTCCGCCTGCGCCCGCCGCAACTCCTCCGTCCGCTCCTTGGCGATCGGCGTGTCGCGGAACATTGCGCCGCGGTCGCCAAGTCCGCCCTGCTGCAGGCCCAGTATGGTGCTGGCCTGTTCGTAGTCGTCATAGGGCATCACGTTGGCAATGGTATCTATGCCGCAGGAGCAGCGCTCCAGGTTCTCACGCTTGAAGCCGCTGCTGGCCAGGCAGCCAATCACGTAATCGGCGCGGGCAGATGTCGGGTAGTCATGCACGGGGTGGCGGGCCTGTGCGTGAGCGGTGCCGGCGAGGGCTGTTAAAACGGCAATGGCAATGGCAATGCGAGTCATGGCTGCACGTCCTGGAATGTGGTCCGCTGTTCGAACGCCGGCGCACCCATCCGCGCGTCGGCCGGCATGGCAATGCGGATTTCCGCAATCCCGCCCGGCACGGCGTCGGACAGGGTAAATGTATAGGTCTTGGCCTGGACCTGGCTGATGCGCTCCAGCCGCTCATCCCCGGCAAACGGGCGGACTGTCACCACCTGCGCCGGAACCTCCTTGCCGTCGAGCAGGTAGGTCCCGGGCGTCACGTCCGCTGCGCTGACAAAACCTTCGCGTATCTTGTTGCGAAAATATGAGGCGGACAGGCCGAGTTGGTCCTTCATCTCCGTGGCATCCCGCTCAAGCGTAACCATCAGCAGCGGATTGCCGCGGAAATGATCCAGCTCGGGAAGTGCGATCCGGCGCGGGCCGGTCAGGTAATCGAACGCGACATCCTTTGTGCCGTCAGGGTTCACCTGCCGGATGCGCAACGTCACCGTATCCTTGAACCCTGCGGCGCCATCCCGCGTATAAGCGTAAGCTAATGTCTCTGGATGGCTCAGGTTCTGCATGTGAGGCGTCTCGAACAGCAGCACCTGCGCCGGGCTGAGCGGCCTCGTATCCTCTGTTTGCAGGGCCTGCCCCCTGGCTTCTGTCGCACCTGTCGCTCCAGCCAGCAACAAGGCCATTGCGCCCGCCCGTATCAGCATCACACTCTCACCCCAAGGAGCCTGCATCATGATCGAATTGGTCCTCATGTATTGCTTGTCCAGCGACGTTGCGCAGTGCGTGCAGCCGCGTGAAATCCGCGAGCCGATGGGCAGTCCCATCGAGTGCGCCATGCGGGCGCAGACCTTGGCGCAGGAGTTTGTAATCATGCACCCGAAGTACCGGTTGTCAGGGTGGCGGTGCGAAGTGGACAAACCCCGCGAGGAACCGGCGTAAGCCCGGCGTCTCTCGCCGGGAAAAGGCCAGGGTAAGGGCTAGGCACCAGGAACCCTCCCTCCGGACAACGTCAGCCGCCCAGTAACGCCAGGCTTATCCGCGCCGTTTCCCTGACCTCAATCCTACTCCCCAACGGCCGCCGCACTCCGGCAGCCGGCGTCAGTAAACCACTACGCTCCTGATGCTCTCCCCCCGCGTCATCAGGTCGAACCCCTCGTTGATCTGCTCCAGCGGCAGGATGTGGGTGATAAGGTCATCAATGTTGATCTTGCCATCCATATACCAGTCCACGATGCCCGGCACGTCCGTCCGCCCGCGTGCGCCGCCAAAGGCGCTGCCCTGCCAAACCCGGCCCGTCACCAACTGGAACGGCCGTGTGCTGATCTCCTGCCCCGCCCCGGCCACGCCGATGATCGTGCTCTTGCCCCAGCCCTTGTGCGCGCACTCCAGCGCCTGCCGCATCAGCGTCGAACTGCCCACGCACTCGAAGGAATGGTCGGCACCACCTTTTGTCAGGTCCACGAGGTAGGGCACGATGTCTCCCTCAACCTCCTTTGGGTTGACGAAGTGGGTGACGCCGAACTTCTCCGCCAGCGCGCGCCGGGCCGGATTGATGTCAACGCCGACGATCATGTCGGCGCCGGCGATCCGGGCGCCCTGCACTACGTTCAGGCCAATGCCGCCCAGGCCGAATACCACGACGTTGTCGCCTGGCTGCACCTTCGCGGTGAAGATGACAGCCCCGACCCCGGTGGTGACGCCGCAGCCGATGTAGCAGATCTTCTCGAACGGTGCGTCCTCCCGCACCTTCGCCAGAGAAATCTCCGGCAAGACCGTAAAGTTGGCGAACGTCGAGCAGCCCATGTAGTGCAGAATCGGCTTGCCGTTCAGGCTGAACCGGCTGGTCCCGTCCGGCATCAAGCCGCGTCCCTGCGTCACCCGTATCTTCTGGCACAAGTTGGTCTTCCGGCTGAGGCAGTACTCGCACTCCCGGCATTCCGGCGTGTATAGCGGAATGACGTGATCGCCCTTTTTCAAGGTCCGCACGCCGGGTCCCACGTCCACCACGATGCCGGCGCCCTCGTGTCCCAGGATCACGGGAAACATCCCCTCCGGATCGTCGCCCGATAGGGTGAACTTGTCGGTGTGGCAGATGCCGGTGGCTTTGATCTCCACCAGCACCTCACCCTCTTTTGGGCCCTCCAGTTGGACGGTCTCAATGGTCAAGGGCTGGCCTGCTGCATGGGCGACTGCGGCGCGAACGTCCAAGGTGGATCTCCGGATGAAGCTGAAGGAATGCGCGCCAGACTAACCCAACGCCGAAGCAAATCCAGTGGCGCGCAATATTATTGCAGCAGTGATGGCCTTTGCTGCACTGCACAACGAAACGATTGACCTTGCCTGATGTTTTCTTCGCATGGGCGCTTGCCGGCTGTCACAATGCCTGCATATGCTTGGCACGGCAGGTTTCACTTGATCCCGTAGCGAAGCCGCGGGTTGATGGCCAGGCCGGGGGTTTGACAGCCCGGCGCCCGCGCGCCGGTTATGCTTAAATGGCCGCCAAAGCGGCCTGACACGGAGGGATCGGACGTGACAATCAACCGGAAATTACTGCTCGGCTGCACCGTTATAATGGGAATGGCTGCCTACGCCGCAGGTCCCGCATCGGCGAACGATGAACTGCTGCGCCTGCAAGGCGACAAGAACCAGTGGGTGATGCCCACCGGAAACTACGCCAACCAGCGTTACAGCGAACTCGACCAGATCAACGCCAGCAATGCGTCAAAGCTGCATCCGGTGTGGTCGTTCTCCACCGGCGTGCTGCGCGGGCATGAGGGCGGGCCGCTGGTCATCGGCGACGTGATGTATGTCCACACCCCGTTCCCGAACAACGTCTTCGCGCTCGATCTGAACGACAACGGCAAGGTCATATGGAAGTATGAGCCGCGCCAGGATCCCAGCGTCATCGCCGTGATGTGCTGCGACACCGTGAACCGCGGCGTAGCCTACGGTGACGGCAAGATCATCCTGAACCAGTCCGACGCGACCGTCGTGGCACTTGACGCCAAGACCGGCCGTGAGCTGTGGCACGTCAAGAACGGCGACCCGGCCAAGGGCGAGACCATGACGATGGCGCCGATGATCGTGAAGGATAAGGTCTTCGTCGGCATCAGCGGCGGCGAGTTCGGCACCCAGGGCCGCTTCACCGCCTACAACCTGAAGGACGGCAGCCTCGCCTGGAACGCCTATTCCGTCGGCCCCGACGACCAGCTCAAGGTGGACCCGCAGAAGACCACCATGATGGGCAAGCCCATCGGTGCCAACTCGTCGCTCAGCACCTGGCAGGGCGACCAGTGGAAGACCGGCGGCGGCAGCACCTGGGGCTGGTACAGCTATGACCCCGCCCTGAACCTAGTCTACTACGGAACCGGCAATCCCAGCACCTGGAACCCGGTGCAGCGCCCCGGCGACAACCGCTGGTCCATGACCATCTTCGCCCGCGACGCCGACACCGGCATGGCGAAGTGGGTCTATCAGATGACCCCGCATGACGAGTGGGACTACGACGGGATCAACGAGATGGTCCTGGCCGACATCAACGTGAAGGGTAAGCCGACGAAGGCCCTGGTCCACTTCGACCGCAACGGTTTTGGCTACACCCTGAACCGTGAGACCGGCGAGTTGCTCGTCGCCGAGAAGTACGACCCGGCCGTCAACTGGGCAACCCACGTGGATATGCAGACTGGCCGCCCGCAGGTCGTGAACCAGTACTCCACGCAGTTTAACGGCGAAGACAAGAATAGCCGAAACATCTGCCCCGCGGCGCTGGGCTCCAAGGACCAGCAGCCCTCCGCCTTCTCGCCGAAGACCGGCCTGTTCTACGTGCCGACCAACCACGTCTGCATGGATTATGAGCCGTTCAAGGTTAGCTACACGGCGGGGCAGCCCTACGTCGGCGCCACCCTGTCCATGTATCCGCCGAAGGGTGACAGCAACCTGGGCAACTTCATCGCCTGGGATGCCGGCACCGGCAAGATTGCCTGGTCCGACCCGGAGCCGTTCTCCGTCTGGTCCGGCGCCCTCGCCACCGCGGGCGACATTGTCTTCTACGGCACCCTCGATGGCTACCTGAAGGCCGTGGACGCCAAGACCGGCAAGGAGCTGTACCGGTACAAGACCGCGTCGGGCATCATCGGCAACGTCAACACCTACACTCACGGCGGCAAGCAATACATCGCGGTGCTGTCGGGCGTGGGCGGCTGGGCTGGCATCGGCATGGCGGCCGGGCTGGGCAACGACACGGATGGGCTGGGCGCAGTCGGCGCCTACAAGAGCCTGTCCAACTACACCCAGCTTGGCGGTGTACTGACCGTGTTCGGCCTGGACTGACATAAATCGCCGGCCACTTCCCTGAACGGGGTGGCCGGCTGCCTCCTTCAAGAAACGGCCTGCCGTTGCGCCACAGGCGCCCCGTAAAGCAGGTTCGCCGGCAAACTTCCGTTTTTGCTGTGTGCAATTCCCCGGCCCGTGGGGCCGGGGATGCTTCCGGAGATTTCGATGCGATATAAGACAGCGCTCGCCCTGTGCGGCCTGGTGTGTGCCGCCGTTGGGGCAGGCGCCATCGTGGCCCGGGACGCCCGGGCGGAGAACGACCCCGTTTACGTCGTCCAGAATGGTTTGGTGGACCAGCACACCTTCAACGGCTACCGGCGCTATGGCGAGTCCTGCATGCGTTGCCACGGACCCGATGGCGCCGGCAGTTCGTATGCGCCGAACCTTACCGAGTCGCTCAAGAAGATGAGTTACGACGACTTCGTGAATACGATCGTCAACGGCCGGCAGAACGTCACCAAGACGCAGAACAACGTCATGCCGGCCTTCGGCACAACGGAGGACGTCGTGCTCTATGTGGACGATATCTATGGCTACCTTAAGGCCCGCTCGGATGATAAGCTGCCGCGCGGACGTCCGAAGCGCATCGGCGATGACGAGGGCTAGCGTAGTCGCCGCGGCGCTAGCCGCGGTGACGCTGTGCGGCCCGGCTTCGGCGCAAAGGGCTGAACTCGTAGACCGTACGGCACTCCGGGTCTGCGCCGATCCTCGCAACCTGCCATTCTCCGATCAGGCGAAGGAAGGTTTTGAAAATCGCATTGCCGCCGTGATCGGTGCAGACCTCGAATTGCCGGTTTCCTATGTCTGGTTCCCGCAGGCCATCGGCTTCGTGCGCAACACGTTGCGCGCACGGGAGTGCGACCTTGTGATGGGCGCGGTCTCCGGCGATGGCATCATGGACAGCACCAACCCGTACTACCACACCGGTTACATGCTTGTGACCCGCACGGCGGACGGTATCGGTGCCGCCAGCGTCGGCGACCCGGCACTGCGTGACCTTCGCATCGGCGTCATTGCCGCGACGCCGCCGACCGACTTGCTCCTGCGGCATGACCTGATGGGCAAGATGCAAGCCTACTCGCTGAATGTGGACACCCGGGTCAGCAATCCCGCCCGTGACATGCTGCGGGATCTGGCCGACGGCAAGATTGACGTTGCGTTGGTTTGGGGGCCGGTCGCCGGATACGCCATCAAGCAAGACCACCTGCCGCTGACAGCTAGGTTCATCGAGCCGGAACCTGGGGCACCCCGGCTGGATTACCGGATCGCGATGGGCGTGCGGGCCGGAGAGCCGGAGTGGCGCCGGCGCATCAACCAGGCCATCGGCCGGCACGGGCCGGAGATCGCTGCGATCCTGGCGGAGTACGGCGTGCCGCAACTCGACGCGCAGGGGCGTCCGGCAACCCCGTGAGCCCGGCTGGCGGGCGCGGTCCCAGGCGTGGGATCGCCCTTTTGCACTTTGCGTTGTCAGCCA
Organism: Acetobacteraceae bacterium; assembly: GCA_036398775.1. Lineage (GTDB taxonomy): Bacteria > Pseudomonadota > Alphaproteobacteria > Acetobacterales > Acetobacteraceae > DASWOJ01. The sequence goes on along the minus strand of DASWOJ010000160.1, from coordinate 5,368 downwards.
TGTTGCTGGCGTCCGTTGCAGCCCGTGCCGATCCCATGGTGCCGGTTCCAGACGGCTACCGCCAGGACGATTACCGCGCGCCCGTCCCGGACAGCGTGCCCGGGGGAGAGGTGTTCCACCTGCAGGCGATGCAGGATCTGGTCGCCCACGACGGTGCCGTGCTGATTGACGTGCTGCCCGCACCCCGCCGCCCCGACGCCATGCGGCCAGGCATCCCTTGGCTGCCGCAACCGCATCGCAGCCTGCCAGGCGCGCTGTGGTGGCCGGAAGTCGGGCGTGGCACCTTGCCGGATGGGGCCGAGGCCCGCTTTGCCGAGCGGTTGCGGGCGGCGACTGGCGGGAATCCCAAGCGGCTGGTAGTGTTCTTCTGTTTGAACGATTGCTGGATGAGTTGGAACGCCGCTCGCCGGGCCGTGTCGTTAGGCGTGCGGGCAGGGTGGTTTCCAGAGGGCGCGGACGGCTGGGAAGCAGCCGGCCTTCCGGTGCAGCCGGTGCAGGCCGGCGAATAGTTTCAGGTGCTCGAACCGATGGCCGTCAGGTCCGGGCTCTAGCCACTGGGCCGGAGGCCGCAAGCATCTGTCTGCGGGCAAGGCCGCCGGAGCGGCGCGCCTTCAAGCCTGTCCAACTGCCTGTCTCGTTGGCGTGAGAAGGGAAGTCTCGCCTGGCCCGAGGCCTCGCCGTATCACAACCCAAAGCCATGCTGTGAATACATCTTGACAACCAAACGGCGGGACCGTTCGTTAACGTACGCAAACGACGGAGATTTGCCGCGTCGCCGGCAGCCATAATCCCGTCGCCTGGGCATGGCTCGCATGGAAGCGGCGGGCGGTTGGGGATCACTGGGCCAGGGCAGGGCAAATCTATGCGGAGCGGACGGGACGACGCAGCGACCCTGACCCAGCGGGACGATGGCACGTCCGGCCTAATGGGTCGCCGTGTCCTGTCATGGCGCCAATGGGACGCCTATGGAGCCGGGGTCTATGACCGCGGCGTCGGCGAGGGCACCTGGCGCAGCGGCCAACATCGCCTCGTGCTGTCCCTCACGCCCTCCCTGCCGCTAGCGTTGCAGGTGGACGGCGGCCCGGCACAGCAGGTAACGCCCGTTTCCGGACTCGTGAGCTTCTACCCGGCCGGACTCGCCATCCGCACGGCAGGGACGGACTCCCGGTTTGCCCATGTGTGCTGGGATCCAGGGCTGCATGACGCGGTTGCGCCTGACCTGTCCCTGCGTCTCCAGGCCCACCCGGAACTGATCTTTCCCGACGCGCTGCTCAGCCAGCTGATGCATACCCTGGCCGAGGAGATCAGGGACGGCGACCTGGACCGCCTGTTGGCGGACAGCCTGATCGCAGCGCTCGTTATGCGCGTAGCGCAGCGTTTCGGGGTGCCGGCGCCGGCCCGTCCGCCGGCATTGCCGCACCCAAAGCTGCGCCGCGTGCTGGACTATATCGACGCGCATCTCGCCCGGGAGCTGACGCTGGCGGAACTGGCCGGGGTCGCCTGCCTCAGCCCGTCGCACTTCAGCCGCGCCTTCAAGCAGGCAGTCGGCGCCGGTCCCCACCGCTACACGGTGCGCCGCCGGGTCGAGCGGGCGAAAGACCTCCTGCGCGGAGCCGATGACACCCTGGCCGGGATCGCCGCCGCGACCGGGTTCGCGGACCAGAGCCACTTTACCGCCGCCTTCCGCCGCGAGGTCGGCCTTACCCCCGGCCGCTTCCGCGCGAACTCGGGCCGAACCGCAATTCCGTAACAACCAACCGCAAGCCGCTTCAAGGCGCGGATGGCGCCATGCGCTACCCCACCTGCCATGGAAGAACAGGCGGCGGGCATGACGGGCGGCGAGGCGGCACTGCGGGCGCAGGCGCTGCGCGACAGCGCCGCCGAACTCCTGCACGAGGCAGCGCAGAGCAGCGATCTCACGCTGCGCGACAACCTGACCCGCAAGGCCCTGCAGCAGATCGAGGCGGCGCGCCACCTGCTCGACGGTGCCGGCACCCCTCCGTCCCGTCTGGCCAAAAGGCTGCACTGATGCGCGCATTGATCGCTTTCGCCCTCGTCCTGCTCGCCGGCCTTCCCGCCTGTGCGGGCGAACCGGACTGGACCGGCCGCTGGGACACGCGTTGGCGTGAAGGCGGCGCCCGCATGGGGCTGACGCAGAGCGGCAACCACGTCACCGGAACCTACCCGGCCTATGGCGGGCAGATCGAGGGCGACGTGACCGGCCGCGAGCTGCGCGGACGCTGGATCGAAGGTAAGCGCACCGGCGGCCTCAGCTTTGTGCTCGCGCCCGACGGGCAAAGCTTCATGGGCCGCTTCGACACCGGCGAATGGTGGACCGGCGGCCGTGTGCAGCCCGGCCTGCGCGAAGTCGCCGTGGACCAGGCCGGCGCACGCCAGGCGCTGCGCACGTTCGTGCTGGCCGGCAACGCCGCCCAGGCCGGCAACCCCGACGAATGGGCCAAGGCCGCCGCCGTCACCGAATTCGGCGAGAAGGGCGCCGGCATGGCCCCAGGCCAGAAGCTCGCCGCCGCCCGCACGCTGTTCGAGCTTGTGGACCAGACGACGTTCCAGCTCTGGGCGATTCCCGGACGCCGCGCCGAGGGCAGCCGGATTGACCTGGAGCTGCATCAGGCCGGCACCGGCGTGATGCTGCCGCTCAGCCTGGTCCGTGACGAGGATAAACTCTGGCGCGTAGCGATGCCGGACGGCAACCTGGAGCCGCTGCGCCAAGCCTTGCTGGCGCGTTCCGGCGGGCGCCTGCCGCCGCCGGACGCCATGCGCCGCCGTGCGACTCCCCGCGACGCCATGCGTTCCTTCGCCGCCGGGTTCTACGACTGGGACGGTGGCGGCCGGGCGCAGGTGATGGCGGCGCTGGACCTGTCCGGCTACAGCGACGCCACCCGCGCCTATGAGGGAGAACTCGCCGCCGCCTACCTGAACGAGGCGCTGGACCGCATCGGCCTGTCCGTGCCGCAGGAAATCCCGGACGACCCGGCCAGCCGCGTCCCCTACACCGTGTTCAGCCACCCCGCCGGGTCAATGGTCCTCGCCCCGACCAACCCGGCCGGCGCCGCCGAGGGCGGGGGGTGGCGCTTCACCGCCGACACCGTGCGCTTCGCACGCGATCTTTACACCGCCATCGAGGACATGCCGGAGGTTGAAGGCGGCGCACTGCCCGACGTGCCCGCCCCCTACTTCCAGCTTCGCCGCTGGGTGCGCGGGGTGGCGCCCGGCTTGTTCGCCCGCGTCGGGCCGCTGGAGGCATGGCAGGGCGTCGGCATCCTGATCCTGCTGGCGGCCAGCTTCGCCGCTGCGTTCGCCGCCGGCTGGGTGCTGCTGGCGGCGCTGCGCCGGGCCGTGGGCGGGCGGCAGTTGGCCTCCGAGCACGAGTTCCGCTGGCCCCTGCGCCTGCTGCTCGCCTTCATGCTGTTCCACGCCGCCGTCCCGTTCCTCGGCCTACCGGAGGAGGCGAAGCGCGTCACCACCGGCGCCACCGGCGTCATCCTGGCAGTGGCGGCGACGTGGGGTGGTTGGAAGCTGATCGACACCCTCGGCGCCGGCGCGATCCGCCGGGGGGAGGCCAGGTCCGGCACGATGGACGGCATCCTGGTGTCGCTGGTGCTGGGCGCGGTCAAGCTCGTGCTGCTGGCTGGCGGGCTGCTGTTCATCGCCGACGCCCTGTCCATCCCGTATGAGGGCGTGCTGGCCGGGCTGGGCATCGGCGGCCTGGCCGTCGCCTTCGCCTCCAAGGAAACGCTGTCCAACGTGTTCGGCGCCGGCATCCTGGTGGCTGACCGCCCGTTCCGCCGCGGCGACTGGATCGAGGCCGGCGAAGCCAAGGGCACCGTCGAGCACGTCGGCATACGCTCCACCCGCATCCGCACCGGCGACGACAGCCTGATGTTCGTGCCGAACGGCAAGCTGGCAGACGCGACGGTGAACAACCTCGGCACACGCCGGCACCGTGTCGTGAAGGCGAAGCTGCTGGTGGCGCACGGAACCGGCGCGGACCAGCTCGCTGCCTTCATGGGCGCCCTTGCCGCGCTCGTGCCGGATGGCCCGCATGTGCAGCCCGGCTCGGTGCAGGTGGGCGTCGCGTCCATCACCCCGGACGGGATCGAGGTCGAGGTGTCGTGCCGCCTCGACGTGCGCTCCGCCGCCGACGAGCGGACGGACAAGACGGAACTGATGCTCGGCGTGCTGCGCCTGGCCGACCGCATGCGGGTGCGGCTGGGCGACCTGGACTACGCCGGGTCTGGAGACGACGCCACGCCCAGAAACCATGCAGTGCCCAAACTGGGCGCGGCGGCGGAATGACCAACCAACAACGAGGAAACCCGGACATGAACAACGACTTGCAACGCCGCCTGATGGCGGAATTCTTTGGGACGTTCTGGCTGGTGTTCGGCGGCTGCGGCGCCGCCGTCATCTCGGCCGCGTTCCCGCAGCTTGGCATCGGCTTCTTCGGCGTGTCGTTCGCCTTCGGGCTGACGGTGCTGACCATGGCCTATGCGGTGGGGCACATCAGCGGCGGCCACTTCAACCCGGCCGTGACGCTCGGCCTGTGGTCCGCCGGGCGCTGCGCCAACTACCATGTCGTTCCATACATCATAACCCAGGTCGTGGGCGCCGTGTGCGCCTCCGCGGTGCTCTACCTGATCGCCTCCGGCAAGCCGGACTGGGTGCCGGCCGGCTTCGCCAGCAACGGCTACGGCGACCTCAGCCCGGGCAAGTATGGCATGGTCTCGTGCTTCCTGACCGAGCTGCTGCTGACATTCTTCTTCTTGCTGGTCATCATCGGCACGACTTCCAAGGGCGCCGCAACCGGGTTCGCCGGCATCCCGATCGGCCTGGCGCTGGTCCTGATCCACCTGATCTCCATCCCGATCACCAACACCTCGGTCAACCCGGCCCGCAGCACGGCCCCAGCCCTGTTCGCTGGCGGTGGCGCCATCACGCAGCTATGGCTGTTCTGGATCGCTCCGATTGCCGGGGCGATGATCGCCGGCATGGTCGGCAGGATGCTGTTCGCCGACAGCTCCATAGACGAAACGACGGTGGTTGAGGAGCGGCGGTCGGTCGCGTAGCCCAACCAATCCTTGCTCCAACCCATTCCCGTCGTCGCGAGCCGCCTGCGGCGCGGCGATCCAGGGACCACCAGATCGGACCCCCGATGCTGATGGCCCCTGGACTGCCGCGCCGTTCCTGCCATGCCGTCCGGCTCCCCGCAGTGACAGGCAGGAGCCAAAGGCCACAGGTCTGGCGGCAGGACCACCAGTTCAGGCCCTGCGCAACGCCTGTGCCTAAAACGCCTTGACGACGAACCGTCGGCTCGATTCCCGAACGCTATGGACTTGCGCCCAACCCC
>DASWOJ010000159.1:0-2943 GCA_036398775.1 Acetobacteraceae bacterium | reverse complement strand
CCGCGCCATGCGCCACGGCCGCGCGTGCGGCCACAGCATGAAGTACGCTAGCCGGTCTCCGGGGTGCAGCGAAAGGCAGATATCGCCGAATCCGCCCTTGCCCACCCGCAGGGATGCAGAATCCACCTTGGCGAAGGGCAGGTTCATCGTCATTGGCAGCACAAGGCCCATCTGCACCACCACGCGCTTGTTAGTTATCGAGTAAACCGTGCTGCGCCCGACGCCCCAGGCATAGCCTGTCAGCACCAGGATCGGCACCAGGCCAACCCCGGCCAGCTTTGCAGTACTAAACGCCAGGGCCGCCGCAGGCGTGCCGCCGATCAGGCCGGAGACGAAGCACCAGGCGACGATTACGCCGAAGTAAACCGCCAGTCCCCGGATATGGAACGCCTGCAGCGCCAGCACGCGCCAGTCCGGGACGCCCTGCCACAGCAGCCGCTCGCCCTCTGGCAAGCGGGACGGCATGCCCTGCGGCGCCTCGCCCCTGAAGGCGGTGTGACGCGCGCTCACAGGATCGGCTCCGACCGCTTGGGCGTCGAATACAGGAAGCCACCACCGAAGTAGCCCACCAGCTTCTCCTCCTCCAAGATCGTTACGGTGTCGGCGTGCTTCAACCGCGGCACGTCGTGGAACTGTGCGCCGGTGATGGCGCCAACCCTGATCTGCCGCCGCTTGCGGATGATGCGGGCGAAGTGCTGCGGCAGCAGCACCCGGCCGCTGCCGTCCGCCAGTTCCACCTCGAAGTAGCGGATCACCACCTCCGAGCGGTCCACCCAACTGTCCACGACCGTCCCGGCCAGGGCGCCGTCATGGCCATGGACAGCCATGCCCTCGGGGTTGGGGTCCTCGGTGGCGATCCAGAACATCTGGTGGTTGCGCAGCGGCACGATCTTCGGCAGCTCGTCGTCGAAGGTGATGTCCGGCTTGTCCTGGCGGTTCTGCGCATAGGATGCCGGGCCGACGCCGTCCACCAGCGGGTTGCCGGTCGGCACGATGGGCGAGCCGTTCCAGGACGCCGTGTGCTTCCCGGCCACGCGCTCCCCCTGCTCCTTGCGCGGCGCCAGGAAGACGTGGCCATCGTGCATGATGAACGACTTGGGGGACGGCGGCACCGGGAAGCCTGGGATGACCTCGCCCTTGACCTCGGTGACGAGCGGGTAGCCCTCCCGCTTGTTCTCCCGCACGAGGTAGAAGATCAGCCCGGCGAAAAACAGCCAGAATGCATACAGCACGAGCTGCGCGACATCCATGTAGCCGGTGATTGCACCCGTTTGCATATCACGTCCCTCCCAGGACTGCTTGTTCGTGTTCTCCGCCGAAGCCGGGCCGGGCCGACGCCCAGCGCGTCAGCGGCCCCACGGCAGCCAAGGTGCCGAACAGCAGGGCGACCTCGACCAGGTAAACGGCGACGTATCCTGTCGCCGGGTTGACCAGCACGGGGCCAAGCGTGCCGGCATCCGCCAGCGATCCCACCCCGTCCCGCAACAGGCCGCCCATTGCCGCCGCGGCGCCGGCCGCCGACGCCTGCACCGCGCCCCAGACGCCCAGGGTCAGGCCCACCTGCCCGCGCGCCGCCGTCGCCATCGCCGCCGTCAAGGTGCAGTGCGCGAACAGCCCGGCGCCGAAGCCGATCCCCGCCACCCCAGACGCGAACAGTGCCGCGCTGTCCAGCGGCGCCGCAAAGATCACGGCCGAGAACGCCGCCAACCCCGCCACCGCCCCGGACGCCGCCAAGCGATACGGGTCCGCGCCGCGCCGCAGCACCCGCGCCGCCAGCGCGAAGCCGAACAGCCCGCCCACCGCCAGCACCGCCGTCATCGCCGTGGTGGCGCCCACCGGCAGGTGCAGCACCTGGCCGCCATAGGGTTCCAGCAGGATATCCTGCATGGAGAAGGCCACCGTGCCGAAGCCGAGCGCCACCAGCCGCCGGCGCGCCTGCGCTCCGCGGTTGAACGCCCGCCAGGTTTCCACGAAGGTTGGTGCCGCCCGGTCCGCGCGCGTGGCGGCGGGGTTGCGCGGCTCCTGCTTCCACAGGGCGGCGGCGTTAAGGACCATCGTCGCCAGCGCCGCGCCCTGGATCACCTGGATCAGCCGGACCTCGCTGAACGGATGCAGCAGCACGCCGAACAGCAGGGCGCTGAACACCATGCCCAGCAGCAGCATCATGCACAGCAGGGCGACGACCGTCGGGTGCGACTCCGGCGGCGACAGGTCGGTGGCCAGCGCCAACCCGACCGTCTGCGTCGTGTGCAGGCCGGCGCCCACCAGCAGGAACGCCAGCGCCGCCGCGGCCTGCCCGACCCAGGGCGGCGCGTTGCTGTCGCCCGACAGCAGGATCAGCGCGAACGGCATGATGGCCAGGCCGCCGAACTGCACCAGCGTGCCCATCCACAGATAAGGCACCCGCCGCCACCCCAGCACGGAGCGGTGCGTGTCCGACTTCCACCCCACCACGGCGCGGAACGGCGCGAACAGCAGCGGCAGCGAGATCATGCCCGCTACCAGCCAGGCCGGCACGCCCAGCTCGACGATCATCACCCGGTTGAGGGTGCCGATCAGCAGCACCGCCGACATCCCGACCGTGACCTGGAACAGCGCCAGGCGAAGCAGCCGCGGCATCGGCAGCGTGTCGGACGCAGCGTCGGCGAAGGGCAGGAAGCCCGGCCCGATCCCGCGCCACACGCCCTGCATACGCCGGTTCAGCCGGGCGATCATGCGCGCACCATCTCGATGGCCTGGGAGATGTAGAAGCCGCCGGCCACCCGCTCGGTCCGTGCCGGGCGCCAGCCAGCCATGCCGGGGTCGGCGGCCATGAGCCGGGTCAGGTGGCCGTGAGTGATGGGCTCGATGGCCGGCGCCCGGTCGCCGCGCGGGAACAGCCGGCCGGCGGCGTGCATGGCCGTCAGCAGCGGCGTGCGCGGCGCGAAGGTGAACAGCACGGAG
>DASWOJ010000158.1:0-7049 GCA_036398775.1 Acetobacteraceae bacterium | reverse complement strand
ACCGATCTCGGCGGCGCGCTCCGGGTCGGTTTCCATGCGCTCGATCTCGCGGCGCGCCCACGCGTCGAAGGCGTCGCGGATCGTGCTGCCGTCGGGACCCATGCGGTCCAGCTCCTCCCGCAGCACGGTCATCACCCGGTTCGCCACCTGCGCGCCCAGCGCCCAGCCGACCAGCCGCCCGCCCTGAGCGCGCACCTTGTCCTGGATGAAGCCCTCCAGCGTCTCCTGCCGGCTGTCGAGCAGGGTCCGCAACTCGCCGAGCAGGAACCCCAACGCCTCCTGGTGCCGCCCGCCGTCCACCAGGGTACGCAGCATCCGCGCGACGATCCGCCCGGCACCGGGGCCACCGACCAGGCGCGGCACGATACGGGCCATCGTGCGCCGGGCACGCCCGTCCTCGATCGTCGCCAGCACGCGGGGCAGCATCTCGGCCAGGGCCACGGCGGCGGGCCGGGCAGCAACGGGGTCGGACAGGAAGCGGGCGACGATGCCCGGCAGGTCCAGCCGGCCCAGCACGCGGCGCACCTCCTCCGGCGTGAACACGTGCCCGGCCATGAAGCGGCCCAGCGACCGGCCCAGCCGCGCCTTCTGCGTCGGGATGATCGCGGTGTGCGGGATCGGCAGGCCCAGCGGGTGGCGGAACAGCGCCGTCACCGCGAACCAGTCGGCGATGCCGCCGACGAACCCGGCCTTGGAGGCGGCCTGCAGGAACTCCACCCAAGGCTCCGGCGGCAGCGCATAGGACAGCACGATCAACGCCGCCATCAGCAGCAGCAGCCCGGTGGCGAACGCCTTCTGCCGGCGCAGGGCGCGGCGGAGCGGCTGGTCGGGATCGAAGGTTTCGCTGTCGGGCATGGGGCGGCATCTAGCACGCCCCGGCTTCCCGGTCGCCCCGGCGACGGCTACCGTGGCGGCATGACGGATTTCGTGTTGCTGCATGGGGCGTTCCACGGTGGCTGGTGCTGGCCGCGCGTGGCCGAGCCGCTGCGCGCTGCCGGGCACCGTGTGTTCACGCCAACCCAGACGGGATTGGGCGAGCGGGCGCACCTGCTGCACGCCGGCATCACGCTGGACACGTTCACCCGCGACCTGGCCGGCGTGCTGGAGGCCGAGGAGCTGACGGAGGCTGTCCTGGTCGGCCATAGCTTCGGCGGCTGCGCCATCACCGGCGCCGCGGACCGGATGCCAGGGCGCATACGGCAGTTGATCTACCTGGACAGCGTCATCCCGCGTGACGGCCTAACACCATTGGAACTGGGCACGGAGGAGAGCGCCGCCCTGCGCCGCCGCCTGGCGGGGGAAACGGGCGGGGTGTCCATCGCGCCGCCGGACCCGTCCGAGTATGCGGTGCCGCCTGGCCGCGACGCGGACTGGCTGCGCCGGCGCATGACGCCGCATCCGTTCGGCACGTTCAACTCGGCGCTACTGCTGGGGGCGCCGCCGGGCAACGGGCTGCCGCGCACCTATGTCGCCTGTACCGGGCCGGAGTATGCGCCGCTGGCGGGGCATCGCGCCTGGGTGCGGTCGCAGGCGGGGTGGGGATGGCGGGACATCCATGCCGGTCATGACGCGATGGTGACGGCGCCGGGACTGCTGGTGGATGTGTTGCTGGAGTTGATCCGTTGAGGGCGAACTGATGGAAGGCACCGTTGCAGGCGGATCGAATGCCGCAGGTGGGATGCGGAAGCACACAACGGTCAGCCAGGCTCTGCTGAACGTGCCGCTGACGGTGGCCGGTGCGCCCACGGCGGTGTTCGACTTCGACAAGACGCTGACGGTCCGCGACACCTTCCTGCCTTGGCTGACTGTCCTGCGTGGGCGGCGGCGGACGGTTGCGGCCGGCCTCGCTGCTTTGCGCTCCGGCTTGCCTGGCGTGTCCCGCGGCGGCTCGGCGCGGGACGCCACCAAGGCGGCGATGGTCCGGCGCCTGGTGACGGGCGTGGCCGTGGCCGACGCGCAGGCGGCGGCGCGCAGGCTGACGCCGCGGGTAATGTGGTCCGATCCCGTTTGCACGCGGTTGCAGGAGCATTTGCGGCTGGGCCATGCCGTGCTGGTGGCCACGGGGTCCTGCCGCCTGGCCGTGGCGGAGATGGTGGCGGAGCGGTTCGGCGCCGATGCCGGCCTGCAGGTGATCGGGACTGAACTGGAGGAGGCAGCCGGGATCCTCACGGGCCGGATGTCCGGCGAGAACTGCATCGGCGAGCACAAGGCCGTGCGGGTCCGGCACTGGCTGGAGCAGGTGGGACAGCCGGGGGGATGGGGCTACGGCAACGCGCCGTGGGACCTGCCGATGCTGGCCTTGATGCAGCACCCGGTGGTGGTGTGACCGCCGACGCCGGCATGGGAGACTGAAGGATGCAGCAGACGATCGGCATTGCCCGACTGGCGCCGGAGGCGCGGCTGTCGGGCGCAGTGGTCCACAACACCACGGTTTACCTGGCGGGCCAGGTGCCGGACGACGTTTCCGGCGATGCGGAGGCGCAGACGGCCGACGTGCTGCGGCAGGTGGACGCGCTGCTGCGGCAGGCCGGCACGGACAAGGCGCACCTGCTGACGGTGCAGGTGTTCCTGGCGGACATGGCGGACTACCCGGCGATGAACCGGGCCTGGGACGCCTGGCTGGACCCCCGGCACAAGCCGGCGCGGCTGACGGTGCAGGCGCGGCTGGCGGACCCGGCCTGGCGGGTGGAGATCACCGGGATCGCGGCGCTGCCGCCGGTGCTGCCGCGGGCGGGCGGAGGGAGCGAAGGAGCCTGGGCCTGAGACGGGCCGTCCCGCGCAACGCCCGAAGCCGCATTCAACATCCAGGAGAACTTACGTGCGCCCCCTCATCCCCGCCCTGATCCTCATGCTCCTCGCCCCCGCCGCCCACGCCCAGCGCTGGGTCACGAGCTGGACCGCCGCCGCCCAAGGCCCCTATCCCAGCGGCAACGCCACCGCCCAGCCCGAGCTGCGCTTTGCCCTGCCGTCGCCGGAGGCCGGCGCCAACGACCAAACCTTCCGCCTGATCCTGCATCCGGCGCTGTGGGGCAGCCGGATGCGCCTGCGGTTCAGCAACGCCTTCGGCACCAGGCCCGTGACGTTCGACAGCGCCTTCCTCGGTTTGCAGGCCAGCGGCGCAACGCTGGTGCCCAGCAGCAACCGCCCGGTCCTGTTCGGCGGCAAGCCGTCCGTCACCGTTCCCCCAGGCGCCGAGGCATGGTCGGACGCCGTCCCCGTACCCTTTGCTGGCAATCCCCTGGCGCCGGAGCTGATCGGCCGCAAGCTCGCCGCCAGCTTCCATGTCGTCGGCGAGACCGGCCCGGTCACCTGGCACGCCAAGGCGCTGCAAACCAGCTACGTCACTCCGCCCGGCGCCGGGCCACGTGGCGCAGCGGAGGATGACGGCGCCTATCCCAACAGCACGACCTCCTGGTACTTCCTCGACGCCCTGGACGTGCAATCAAGGGATGCCAAGCTGGTGGTGTGCTTCGGCGACAGCATCACCGACGGCACCGCCAGCACCCTGAACGGCGACGACCGCTGGCCGGACGTGCTGGCCCGGCGCCTGCGCGCAGCCGGCGCCCCGATAAGCGTGGTCAACCAGGGCATCGGCGGCAACCAGGTGGTCGGCCCGGCCGACTACTCGCCGGCCAATCCGGCGCCCGGCGGTCCGAGCGCCCTGTCCCGGCTGGAGCGCGACGTGCTGAGCCTGTCCGGCGTCACCGATGTCATCTGGCTGGAGGGGATCAACGACTTCAGCACCAACGGCAACGCCTCGATGGAGCAGGTGCGCGACGGCATGAAGGCCGGCGTCGCCCGGCTGCGCGCGGCAATCCCCGGCGTCCGGGTGATCGGCGCGACGCTGACCAGCATCGTCGGCACCACCAGCGACGCCCACCGTCCCCCGGAGGTCGAGCAGAAGCGCCAGGCGTTCAACGGCTTCGTGCGCAATAACGGCGGCCTGTTCGACGGCGTGGCGGACTTCGATGCCGCGACCGTCGACCCGGCAACGGGCGGAATACGTGCGGAGTTCAAGCCCAACAGCACCACCGGCGGGCCGGGCGACGGCCTGCACCCGAACCGGGCGGGCTACATGGCGATGGGGCAGGCGGTGGATCTGCGCCTGCTGACGGGTGGAGCGTCCACATCGCGCCAGCAGCCTCACGTGCGCCCAAAATCGGGCGTGTCCGCAGGCGACGCGAGCAACGCCCCGAAGTGATTCTGCCCCCGTCGCACCCGCAGCTTGCTGGGCTTGGAAACTTGGCCGGATGCGGTGTTGCCCGGCAATGGCCGCATAACGCCAGCCGCAAAGCTTGACGCATGCCGTCCGCCGGTGCGTCCTGCCGCCATGACCTACGACGCCTACATCGGCCGCACCGATACCCGTGCCGACCTGGTTGATGCCGCCATGCTGCACCGCATGGCTGCCACCTTGGGCGTGCCCACGCCGGACCAGGTGCCGCCGGGCTGGCACTGGACGCTGTTCCAGGATTGGGCGGCGCCGGATGGGCTGGGACCGGACGGGCACCCGCGCCGCGGCGGCTTCCTGCCGCCCGTCCACGACCTGCCGCGCCGCATGTGGGCCGGCGGCGAGGTCCGGCTGCTGGCGCCGCTGCACGCCGGGGATGCCGTGACCCGCACCAGCACCATACGCTCCGTCCAGGACAAGCAGGGGGGCACCGGCCGCCTGGTGTTCGTAACGGTGGACCACGTCATCACCGGCCCGGACGGCCCGGCCGTGGAGGAACGCCAGGACCTGGTGTATCGCGGCGCCGAGGGCGCCGCGGTGAAGGCAGCCGACCCGGCGCCACCCATCGCGGCCGGGCAGGACCGCGTTGTGCACCCGGATCCCGTGCTGCTGTTCCGCTACTCCGCCCTGACCGGCAACGGCCACCGCATCCACTATGACGCGGACTACGTGCGCAACGAGGAGGGCTATCCCGGCCTGGTCGTCCACGGCCCCCTGCAGGCCACCTGGATGGCGGCGCTGCCCGGCGTCGCGCTGTCCCGGTTCAGCTTCCGCGGACGCCGCCCGGCCTCTGCCGGCGCTGCCCTGCGCCTGCAGGCGTGGCAGGACGGTGCCGGCTGGAGGATGCGGACGCTGGATCCATTCGGCGCCGTGTGCATGGAAGGCGAGGCCACGCCTTGTTACTGACGGAGCCGGAGCCGCCGCGCGGGACCGTGCTGCCCGTGGCGCCCGGCATCGGCCGCATCGTCGCGCCGAACCCCGGCCCGATGACCAATTGGGGTACTAACACCTACCTGGTCGAGGAATCCGGCGGCCGCGTGGTCCTGGACCCAGGCCCGGACGACGCCGGGCACCTTGCAGCCCTTCTGGCCGCCGGGCCGGTGACGCGGATCGTGCTGACCCACACCCACCCGGACCACCTCGACGGATTGCCGGCCCTACGCGCCGCAACGGGTGCGCCGGTGTTCGGCTGGTACGTGCCGGAAACGCCGATCGCACTGGACGGCGCGTTGCGGGACGGGGAGCGGGTGGGTGACTGGCAGGCGGTCCACACGCCGGGCCATGCGCCGGACCATTTGTGTTTCGCCGGGCCGGACGGCACGCTGTTCAGCGGCGATACGGTGATGGGCTGGAGCACCAGCACTGTCGCCCCCGGTGGCATGGCGGACTACTTCGCAACCCTGCGCCGCCTGCTGGCCCGCGACGACCGCCTGCTGCTGCCCGGCCACGGCCCGCCCATCCCCGAGCCGCGCGGCTTCGTTCAAGCCTTGCTGGACCACCGCCTGCAACGGGAGGCCGCGATCCTGGCCGCCCTCGGCCCGCAGCCGCGGACATCGCGGGCGGTTACGGCCGAGCTGTATGCCAGTGTGGACCCCCGTCTGCTGCGCGCCGCGGAGCGCAACGTGATCGCCCACTTGGACAAGCTGCGCGGCGAGGGCCGGGTGCGGGACGTGCCGGAGGGCTGGATCACCCCGTGATTCGGCCCCTGCCGTGCCGTCCCAAAGCTTGCAAAACGGCGTTCCCTCCCGCACATAGGCGCCAACGTGATCGTGCCAGCGTTGCAGGACACGTCCAGTTCGCACGGCGCGCGGGGCAGGTGTCCCGCTGCGCCTGCTGCCGTATGGAGATCAACCGTGTCTGAGACCAACCCGCTCGCCCGCATCCGCAACATCGGCATCACCGCGCACATTGACGCCGGCAAGACCACGACGACCGAGCGGATTCTCTACTATACCGGCGTGTCGCACCGCATCGGCGAGGTGCATGACGGCAACACCACCACCGACTACATGGCGCAGGAGCGTGAGCGCGGCATCACCATCACCTCCGCCGCCGTGACGTGCGAGTGGAAGGACCATCGCATCAACATCATCGATACGCCGGGCCACATCGACTTCAACATCGAGGTCAACCGGTCGCTGCGCGTGCTCGACGGCGCCGTGTTCATCATTGAGGGCGTGGCCGGCGTGCAGCCGCAGAGCGAGACCAACTGGCGTCTCGCCGACCGCTACAACGTGCCGCGCATCATCTTCATCAACAAGCTCGACCGCACCGGCGCCGACTTCTACCGCGCCTTCGACACCTTGAAGGAGAAGCTCGACATCGTCGCGCTGCCGCTGCAGCTGCCGATCGGCATCGAGGACGGCTTCCTGGGCGTCGTCGACCTGGTCGAGATGAAGGCCATCATCTGGGAGGGCGGCGAGCTCGGCGCCAAGTTCCACGACGAGCCGATCCCGGACGACCTGAAGGAAAAGGCCGCCGAGGCCCGGCAGACGCTGCTCGACACCGCGCTGTCGGTCGATGACGCCGCGATGGAGGAGTATTTCGACAAGGGCGACGTGGACGTCAGCACCCTGAAGCGCTGCATCAAGGCGGGCGCCATCAGCGGCGCGTTCCGGCCGGTGCTGTGCGGCACCGCGTTCAAGAACAAGGGCGTGCAGCCCCTGCTCGACGCCGTGCTCGACTACCTGCCGAGCCAGATCGACGTGCCCGGCATCAAGGTCGCGGCCGAGGAGGGCGAGGACGAGAGCGTCGAGCGGCGCATCATCCCGGCCAACATCAATGCGCCGTTCGCCGGGCTCGCGTTCAAGATCATCAA
>DASWOJ010000157.1:0-10461 GCA_036398775.1 Acetobacteraceae bacterium | reverse complement strand
GGGGCGGTTGCGCGGGCGTGAGGATGCGCTCCTGCTCCTTCTCCCTCTGGGAAAGGGCTGGGGTGAGGTAGGCCGCATGCGCTGCCTGCGGCTCGCTGTTGGCGCAAGTCTCGGTTAGGCTCAACGGGCACTTGCGTTTTCCCTCACTCCAACCCTCTCCCGGAGGGAGTGGGAGCAAGAGGCCAGCCCTTGATTTCAGCCTGGTGCATGTTCGGCTTCGCCTAGGGAGCGTCGCAGGCGGCCTTCCTCGTAGTCGAACTCCTCTTCGATGGCGTGCAGCAGTTCGGCGTCCATCCGGTCAGCCCGGTCCAGCACCGTGCGGCGAGCGGCATCCATAGCATCGAGTTCCAGGCGCAGCCGTGCGGCGCGGCGGCGGGCGGCCAGGGCCGGGCCGGCCTCCAGGCCCTGGGCGTCCGTGGCCCGGCGGCGGAACTCGCGCAGCATGTCGCTGTCGGGCATTCCCAATTCGCGCCCGGTGAACACCCGTCCCTCCACCACCGCCAGCGCCGCGTCGGCGGCGGCACGGCGGACGGCAGCTTCTTCATGCGCGGCAGCGGCCTCCGGCACTTCGACGACGCGTAGGCGGGAGATCACCCAGCCCAGGGTGGTGCCCTGCACCACGAGCGTCACCAGGATGGCGCAGAATGCCAGGAAAATGATCAGGTCGCGCCCGGGGAAGCCCAGCGGCAGCGCCAGCGACGCCGCCAGGCTGACCACGCCGCGCATCCCCGCCCAGCTCACGACGACCTGGTGGCTGGGCGGCAGCGACGCCTTGCCCAGGTGCATCCACCGGGGCAGCACCGCCGCCAGGCCCGATGTCCCGAAGATCCAGACGAAGCGGCTGACGATCATGGCGGCCGATACCGCCAGGCCCAGCCCGAGCAGTTGCAGCGGGCCGTAGTCGCCCAGGCGCCCCAGCACGTCGCGCAGTTGCAGGCCGATCAGGATGAAGACCAGGCTGGTCAGCATGAACTCTAGGAAGTTCCACACCGCCGTGCTCTCGACCCGGGTGCGGGCGGAGAGCACCTCGTGCTGGCCGCGCCCGATCACCAGGCCGCAGGTGACGGCGGCCAGCACGCCGGACAGGTTGAACAGTTCGGCGCCGAGATAGCTGACAAAGCCGGCCAGGACGATGGCCGTGATCTCCAGCAGGGTGTCGTCCAGCGCGCGGGCGGCGAGGATCACCAGCCGGCCCACGGCGTAGCCCGCCAGCGCGCCGCCCAGCGAGGACCAGACGAAGGCGCCGCCGGCATCGGTCAGGTTGACGCTGCCCGCCACTGTAGCACTCACGGCGAAGCGGTAGAGGATCAGCGAGGAGGCGTCGTTCAGCAGGCTCTCGCCTTCCAGGATGGTGACGAGCTTGCGCGGCAGGCGCATGGATTTCAGCACGGCCGTGGCGGCGACGGCGTCGGGCGGTGCGACGATGGCGCCGAGGGCGATGGCGGCGCCCCAGGGCAGGTCGGGCACCAGCAGCTTGGCGACTCCGGCGACGGCTGCGGCGGTGAACAGCACCGCGCCCAGGGCCAGCAGCAGGATCGGGCGCAGGGCCAGGCGGAAAGCCTCCCAGTCGGTGCGGTAGGCGCTGGCCTGCAGCAGCGGCGGCATGAACAGGGCGAGGGCAAGATGCGGGTCCAGCTCGACGCCAGGCATTCCCGGCACCAGAGCCACGGCCATGCCGCCGAGGACCAGGGCCACGGCGTAGGGCACCTTGGCCGTGCGCGCGGCCAGGGCCAGGGCGACGCAGGCTGCAGACAGGCCGACGATGGTTTCAACCGGGGACATGCCTGAACCTTCCTGCGCCGGCGCAGCGCGGTGCAACCTTGCCGGGTCCAGTAACTTTGTAGGCCATGAGCAAGTTGCAGCCGGCCGGGCGGCCATCCCCATCCAGGGCGCCGCTGGGCAGGCCGGCGTGACGCAGCCGCAGACGGTGCTGGCCGTGATCCTGGCGGCGATGCTGGCGCTGATGGCCTGGCGGCGGTGGCGGCATGACCTGGTGGCGGCGGTGGCGCTGCTGGCGGCTGCCGGGGCCGGTCTGGTGCCGGAGAACCGCGTGCTGTCCGGGTTTGCCGATCCCGCGGTGGTCGTGTTTGCGACTCTGCTGATCCTAGCTGCAGGCTTGCGGAACTCCGGGGCGCTGCTGGCGCCGGTGCGTGGGTTGGTTCCGTGGCTGGACCGGGTTGGTGCGCAGGTCGCGGTGCTCGGCGGCATCGGGGCGATAGCGGCGGCCCTGCTCGGCAGCTATGGCGCGGCGTCTGCCTTCGCGCTGGTGCCGGCGCAGGCGCTGCGCCGGTCGGGCCGCTGGCCGTCCCGTGCCGTCGTGCCAGTCAGCCTGGCATTCGGCCTTGGGGGGATGGCGACGCTGGTCGGCAGCCTGCCGAACCTGCTGGTGTCCGGGGCACGGCGGGAGGCAGCAGGCTTCGGTTACGAGCTGTTCGACTTCGTGCCGGTCGGGGGCGCCGTCGCTCTGGCCGGGCTGGCGGTGCTGGGGGTGGCCTGGCGCTTCCTGCCGCGGCCGGCGGAGGGTGCAGCGGCGCCGGCAGCCCGGATCGAGCGCTATACCAGCGAGGTCCACGTCCCGCCGGATACCCCTGCAGTCGGATGGAGCCTGGCCGAAGTGGAGCGCCGAGGCGATGGGGTCGTCGGTGTCGCGGCAGTGATACGCGAGGGCTATCGCCGCCTGGCGCCGCGGCCGGGCCTGGTGGTGGAAGCCGACGACGTTCTGGTGCTGGTGAGCGGCCTGGACGCGTTGCAGCGCGTGACTGGGCGGCTCGGCCTGCGGATCGAGAATGCGGTCGGCGACCTGGAGGCGGACCCCGAGCGGGTCGGGGTGATCGAGGCGGTGGTGTCGCCCGGGTCCCGCCTGGTGGGCCGGTCCTGCGCTGAGGCAGGGCTGGCGGAGCGGGTCGGGCTGCTGGGCATCGGGCGCGGATCGGGGCAGGCGCTGACGCGGCTGCGCCGGGTCAAGCTGCAAGGCGGCGACGTGCTGGTGCTGCAAGGCGAGCTTGCGGCGATGCCGCCGGTTTTGGCGGAATTCGGCTGCCTGCTGCTGGCGGAACGGCGGCTGCGGCTGGGCCGGCGGCAACGTATCCTTGCGCCGGGGCTGCTGCTGTTGGTCGCGCTGGGTCTGGCGGCGGCGGGGACGCTGCCGCTGGTGGTCGCGCTGCCGGGCGCGGCCGTGCTGCTGGTGCTGCTGCGTACGCTGAGCCTGGATGAGTTGTATGCCAGCGTGGACTGGTCCGTGGTTGTGCTGGTGGCCGCGCTGCTGCCGCTGTCGGCGGCGTTGCGCGACACCGGGCTGGCGGCCCTGCTGGCGCAGGTGCTGGCCGGGCCGCTGCTGGGCCATCCCGAAGCGGGCGTTGCGCTGCTGCTGGCTTTGGCGCTGGCGCTGGCGCCGCTGGTCAATGCCGTGGTGGCGGTGCTGGTCTTGACGCCGGTTGCGCTGGCCCTGGCAGGGCGGCTGGGCGGGGGGCCGGACCCGTTTCTGATGGCGGTGGCGTTGGGCGCGTCGTGCAACATGCTGTCCGGCGCGCTGGCGCTGCCGTTGCCGGTGGCGGCGGGCTGGGCGGCCGGGCCGGGCCGGTGGCGGGTCGGCTTGCCGGTGACGGCGGTGGTGTTCCTGGTGGGGCTGCCGATGATCCTGCTGACCTGGCCGGTGCAGCCGTGATGGACCGGGTGCAGGCGGCACTGCGGCGCCTGGGTCTGCCTGTGCCCGGTGGATCGCCGCCGTCGGCGCCGGTGGCGGCGCCGGACAGGCCGCCCCTGACCGACGCCCCGCTGGACGTGCTGGCGGCCAAGCTGGTGTTCAGCCACCTGCGCAACCGGCAGCAGAAGCTGGGGCCGCCGCCGACCGCATTCGGGCACTTGGACGGTCCGCAGACCGAATTGCTGATACGCGCCATGGTCGCCGCGGTCGCCGCCAACGGGCCGGTCGGCGAGGCGCCCGAGCGGGCGCTGAAGACTGCCGTGGCCGCCTTCGGGCTGCAGCCGGCGGCGCATGGTTTCGTCGCCGATGCAGTGGCGCACCCGGTGCCGCTGGAGCCGTTGCTGCGGCAGGTGCGGGACCCGCATGTGGCGTCCTTGTTCTATGCGGCGTCGCTGGCGGCGGTGGACAAGCATAACGAGGTCAACCGGGCGTACCTCGGGTATCTCGCGGCACGGCTGCACTTGCCGGCGGACACGCTGGCGCGGCTGCACAGTCAGTTCGGGTTTGGCGGTGCGGCGGGGTAGCGCCGTCTTAGGCTGGCATTCCCTCGATCTCCTGCACCGCCCGCTCGATCACGCCGCTCGACAGCAGCATCACCCGCGACAGGTCCGCCAGGGTCACTAGCCCGATCACCCGCCCGTCCGCGTCCAGCACCGGCAGGCGGCGCAGGTTGCGGGCGCCCATCAGGTCCAGCGCCGTCGTCACGCTGTCCTCCTGCCGGCAGGAAAAAATGGTTGTCGTCATCGCGTCGGCAGCCGTCACGGTGCTGCTGTCCAGGCCCTTGGCGACGACGCGGAACAGGATGTCGCGGTCGGTGATGATCCCCTGCAGGTCGCCGGTGCTGCCGACCGGCAGGGCGCCGACGCTCAGGTCGCCCATGGTGGCCGCGACCTCGGCGATGGTCATGCCGGCCTCCACGAACTCCACGTCCCGCGTCATGATGTCGCCTATGCGCATGGTGCCTCCTTGTCCCGTCCGCGCCGCTGCCGTGCGGACAGACGCTTGCGCCGCTACTGCGCGGTTAGGTTGGCGCCGGGTCCGCGCAGCCCGGCGGCGCGGGGGCCGAACCAGGCTTGCGGCAGCGACGGCTCGACCCGCTCCCGCCGTTCCTCGGCCGCCACGCAGCGGCGCAGCGCGGCATGAAGCCCAGGCCAGCCGCCCTCGTCCAGGTGGTCCAGCAGGCACTTGTCATATACGGTGTAGGTCCGCCCGGCGCCGCAGCCGAACGAGGTGCGGTCGGCACGGGCCGCGGTCAGCACGATCCGGTTCGGCCGCGCCATCGCCCCGTTGGCGAACAGGCCGCTGAAGCAGCTCGACACCACGACCACGGTTGGCGCCGCGCCGCAGCCAGCGTCCAGGGCGCGGTCGAGCAGGGCAGGGGTCAGCACGTCTTCCCCTGCTGCAAGGTAAAGCCCGCGGCCAGACACGCCGTGCGACGTCGCATACACCAGGCACGCCTGGCCCGGCGCGGGGCGCAGGCCGCGGACCGCCTGCAGCACGCCCGCCAGCGACGCCTCCCCGGCGCCTTGCGCCTCGGCTGCGGACAGGCGCTGCACGTCCGTGGCGGCGCCGGTGCGGCGCAGCAGGGTGGCGACGGCGTTCACGGCATTGTCGAACACCGGCAGGCTGTCGTCGCCTGCCACGAGCAGGGCGGTGTAGGGCGGGACATCCCTGGCCGGGGCCGCCCCGGCCAGCAACGCCGGTGCCGCCATCAGGAGCGCAGCGGCCAGGAAGCGGCGGAGCGGCATCATAGCGCCGGGGCCAGCCAAGCCGGGTTTAGCCGCTCGGCCACCGCTGCCGCCAGCCGGTCCAGATAAGGGTCGGGCGCGCCCCAGTCCCGCATCGCGTCCGCCGTACGGCGCAAATAGTCCGCGGCGGGGCCGCCCGGCCCGGCGGTGCCGGCCAGAATGGCGGCAACCTCGTCCTCCGGCACCTGGCCAGCAAAGGAGGGGTTCAACGGGTTGGCAACGAAGGTCAGGGCGTCCACCACGCCCTCAGCCGTCGCAACCTGCACCCAGCGGGCATCATAGAGGCCGCCTGACATCTCGTGCTCCCATATCGCCCATAGGTTCCGCTCCAGCCCGCGCCCGGCAAGATGTACGACGACCCCGGCGCAGGCGCCATCCGCAGGCTCTAGCCCCAGGGTCAGGGACGGGCGGCCCGGCGTGCCGCGGTTGCTGGTGTCGCGCAGGCAGTAGCGCCGGGCCATGCCGCGCAGGGTGCCGAGCCGCCGCTCGTCGCAGTCGTAGCAGTCGTCCCAGATCAGGGCGCCATAGGCGAACACCCAGAGTCCATCGTCCCCGCGCTCCGCCAGGACCGCATCGGCGCCGCGGCGCAGCACGTCGTCCGGCACGGCTGGGGCCGGCCGGGCCGGCAGGACGCGGGCCGGCGTGCGCGCCTCGATCAGCGCGGCTGTAAGTTCCATCGTTTGTAAGCCTGTGGGAAGGCCCGGGAACGCCAGGAGCGGCAGCCGGGTTGCCATGGTCACATGGTGCCGAAACACGCCAGCATAAGTTGCGCCATCGCCCGTGCCCGGTGGCTGGTCGCGTGCTTCGCGGCCGGGTCCGTCTCGCCATAGGTCTGCGTGCCGCCAAGCGGTGCGAACATGGGATCGTAGCCGAAGCCGAGGGTCCCCCGCGGCGGCCAGACGACCATGCCCTCGACCCGGCCCAAATAGGTCGCGGCGTGCCCGTCCGGCCAGGCCATGCACAGGGCGCACATGAACCAGGCGCGGCGGTCCGTGCTGCCGGCCATCTCCCGCCATACCCGTTCCATCGCCACCGCGAAGTCCTTGTCCGGTCCGGCCCAGCGCGCCGACACCACGCCCGGCGCCCCGCCGAGGGCCGCAGCGCAGAACCCGCTGTCATCCGCCAGCGACGGCAGGCCGGACGCGCGGGCGGCGGCCAGAGCCTTAAGCGCGGCGTTGCCGGCGAAATCCGGCGCGTCCTCGACCGGTTCCGGCAGGCCCAACCCGCCTGCCGATACTGCATTGATGCCGAGCGGACGCAGCAGGGCGGCGATCTCCCGCAGCTTGCCGGCATTGTGGGTGGCGATCACCAACGTGCTGCCCGGCGGCAGGCGGCGCTGCATCAAGCGGCGTCCGGGTCCTGGACGGCATTCAGGGCCGCGCGCTGGGCCGCATGGAGCCTGCCCGTACCCAGCCGGGCCAGGCCCAGCAGCTCCCCGAGCTGCGCCTCGCTGAACGGCGCGGCCTCGGCCGAGGCTTGCACCTCGACGATGGCGTCGGCGTCCGTCAGGACGAAGTTGGCGTCCGCCTCGGCCCCGCTGTCCTCGGCGTAGTCCAGGTCCAGCAGCGCCGCGCCGCCGACCAGCCCGCAACTGACCGCCGCGACCTGGCCGCGCATGGGGGAACCCGCGATTACCCGGTTCCGCCGCAGGTGGCGGAACGCCAGTTCCAGCGCCACCCAGGCGCCGGTGATGCTGGCGCAGCGCGTGCCGCCGTCGGCGTTCAGCACGTCGCAGTCCAGGGTGATGCTGCATTCGCTCATGACGGAGCGGTCCACGACGGCGCGCAGGCTGCGCCCGATCAGGCGCTGGATCTCCTGGGTGCGCCCGGACTGCTTGCCGCGGGTGGCTTCGCGGTCGCCGCGCTGGTGGGTGGCGCGGGGCAGCATGCCGTATTCCGCCGTAACCCAGCCCAGCCCGGTGCCGCGCAGGAACGACGGGGTGCGGCTGCTGACGCTGGCGGTGCACAGCACCTCGGTCCCGCCCATGCGGATCAGGCAGGAGCCTTCGGCGTGGCGGGCGAAGCCGGGTGTGATCGAAACGTCTCGCATCGCATCCGCGGCGCGGCCGGCATGGCGCATGGTGGTGTCCTGTGATGAGGAAGGGCCATATAGCGCAAATGGGCCGGTTCTTGCAGGGCGCGGCATGAAGGAGCGGGACAGGGTATGACCATCGGCTTGGGGATCATCGGCGCAGGCATCATGGGCGAGCGGCTGCTGCGCGCGGCCCAGGACCAGCCGACCGACGCCGTGCACGTTTCCGGCATCTGGGATTCGGCGCCCGCCGCGCTGGACCGGATCGGCGCCGCCGTGCCCGGCGTCCCCCGCGCCGCGTCGGCCGAGGCCGTCATTGCGGGTGCCGACTGCGTCTATGTCGCCACCCCGCCCGGTACCCACCTGCACTATGCCCGCATGGCGATGGCTGCTGGGCGGGCGGTATTCCTGGAAAAGCCGCTGTCCGCGGACATGGCGGACAGCCGTCGTTTTCTGGGGGAGGCCAACAACGCCCGCGTGGCCGTCAACTTCCCCTTCGCGTCCTCCCCGGCGGTGGCGAGCCTTGCCGGCTGGCTGGAGGCTGGCGTCACCGGGGCGCCGCGCGGGTTCAGCGTGGACGTGGGCTTCGCCAGGTGGCCGCGGCCCTGGCAGATGGATGCCGCGCCCTGGCTGGACCGCCGAGCCGAGGGCGGCTTCACCCGGGAGGTCGTGTCCCACTTCCTGTTCCTGTCGCGCCGCCTGCTGGGGCCGCTGCACCTGGCGTCCAGCTACGCCGAGTACCCGGCGGAGGGCGAGGGCAGCGAGCGGTCCATACGCGCCCGGCTGGATGCCGGCGGATTGCCGGGCCGGGTGCAGGGCACGGTCGGCGGCACGGCGGCGGACGACACCAACACCTGGACGGTCAGCGGCATCGGCGACATACGCCTGCGCGACTGGTCCATCGCCGAGCGGCAGCGCCCGGACGGTTCCTGGGTGCCCGACGCCGACGCGGTGCCGAACGAGCGCCTGCGCCCCCTGGTGCTGCACCGCCAGTTGCAGGAGGTCGCCCGCATGACCCGCGGCGAGGCGCACCGCCTGGCGACGGTAACCGAAGCCTATGAGGTGCAGGAGGTGGTCGAGGCCATTCTGTCCGGCGCCTCGCCCCCGCAAGTGACCCGGCGGGAGTAGCCGCATGGTGGACGCCCGGGACCGTGGAGGGCCGCCGCGCACGGGGATGCCGCCGGGGCTTGATCCCCGAGCAGCGACCGTGCTGCGGGAAATCGTCGAGCAGTATGTCGCCACCGGCGAGCCCGTGGGCAGCCGCACCTTGTCGCGCCGCCTGCCGATGTCGCTGTCGCCGGCGACGATACGCAACGTGATGGCGGACCTGACGGACGCCGGGCTGCTGTTTTCCCCGCACACCAGCGCCGGCCGCCTGCCGACCGACCGCGGGCTGCGCCTGTTCGTGGACGGCCTGCTGCAGACCGGCAGCCTGCCGGAAGAGGAACGGGAGACGATCACCCGGGCGCTGGAGGCGCGCGGGCGCAGCCTGGAGGACACGCTTGCCGAAGCCAGTTCCATGCTGGGCGGGCTGGCCGGGGCTGCCGGGCTGGTGCTGGCGCCGAAGTCGGACGGGGCGGTGCGGCACATCGAGTTCGTCCCGCTTGGGCCAGGCCGGGCACTGGTGATCCTGGTGTCGTCGGATGGCCAAGTGGAGAACCGAGTCATCGAGACGCCGCCGGGCCTGCCGCCGTCGGCGCTGACGGCGGCGGCCAACTACCTGAACGCCCGCCTGCTGGGCCGCAGCCTGGCGGAGCGCAGCCTGGCGGAGCTGCGCCGGACCGTCAGCGCCGACATGACCGAGGACCGGACCCAGTTGGACGCGCTGACGTCCCAGGTGGTGGAGACCGGGCTTGCCATCTGGACCGGGGAGGGCCGGGGCGGCGCCCTGATCGTGCGCGGCCAGGCCCGGCTGCTGTCGGAGGTGACGCAAATCGAGAACCTCGCCGCGATCCAGCACCTGTTCGAGCGGCTGGAGCAGCAGGAGACCATGCTGCGGCTGCTGGACCTGGCGGAGGCGTCGGACGGTGTGCGCATCTTCATCGGCGCGGAAAGCGGGCTGTTCGGCGCCAGCGGCGTTGCGATGGTGGTGGCGCCGGCGCGCAACGATGCCGACCGCATCGTCGGTGCCATCGGGGTGATCGGGCCGACGCGGATCAACTATGGCCGCATTATCCCCGTCGTGGATTACACGGCGCGCGTGATCGGCCGTCTTCTGGGCTGATTTTAACCATTAATGTACAAGAACGTACATCAACAGTTTTTGCGCTGACCGGTGCGACAGCGAACGAAAGCGTATGCGGCCCGTTGATCCGCCGCGAGAAAACTTTCGGCGGCCCCTCCCATGCCCGACAAACAGAACTGCCTTCTCCTTGTCGAAGATGACGCGCTGGTCCGCATGACGGTCGCGCTGATGCTGGAAGACGACGGTTTCGGCGTGGTCGAGGCGTCAACGGCCGAGGAGGCGCTGACGCTGATGCGTGACGGGCTGCAGGCGCCGGTGATGGTGACGGACGTGGACCTTGGCGCCGGCTGGAATGGCATGGAGCTGGCGGACAAGCTTCGCGCCCTGGCGCCCGAGATGGTCATCGTGTTCATCACGGGCCGTGTGGCGTCGCTCGCGGGACGGGCGTTGGGACCACGCGAGGCGGTGCTGCCGAAACCGTTCGAGGGGGCGGAACTGGCCCGGCTGGTGCGAAAGTTGGTGAACCGCTGAGCTTACCAGCCCTAGCCGGGTTTTCTGTACGGTCCGCAACCATTCCCCACCGGGCGACGTTGGGCAGGCATAGCAACGGAGGAGAACTGCACATGAACGCAATGAAACTAGGACTTGCCGCCGCACTGGTGTGCAGCGTGGCATCCGCCCAGACCACGCCCGGCACCACGAACACCACGCCAAGCCCGTCGGCCCCCGGGACTACCATGGGTACGACGCCAGGCATGGGCACAACGTCAGGCACGCCTGGGCGCAACCTGCCC
>DASWOJ010000156.1:0-5763 GCA_036398775.1 Acetobacteraceae bacterium | reverse complement strand
GATCCAGCGCACGCTGGACCCTTGCCGCGCCGCCCTCAAGGACGCCGGCGTAACCGCGGGCGAGATCCAGGAAGTGATCCTGGTCGGCGGCATGACCCGCATGCCTAAGGTCATCGAGACGGTGAAGCAGTTCTTCGGCCGTGACCCCGCCCGCAACGTCAATCCGGACGAGGTCGTGGCCATCGGCGCCGCGGTCCAGGGCGCGGTGCTCAAGGGCGACGTGAAGGACGTGCTGCTGCTCGACGTGACCCCGCTGTCCCTGGGCATCGAGACGCTGGGCGGCGTGTTCACCCGCCTCATTGACCGCAACACCACGATTCCGACCAAGAAGAGCCAGACCTTCTCCACCGCCGATGACAACCAAAGCGCCGTGACCATCAAGGTGTTCCAGGGCGAGCGTGAGATGGCGGCAGACAACAAGCTGCTGGGCGATTTCAACTTGGAAGGCATCCTGCCGGCGCCGCGCGGCGTGCCGCAGATCGAGGTGACGTTCGACATTGACGCGAACGGCATCGTCTCGGTCCAGGCCAAGGACAAGGCGACCGGCAAGGAGCACCAGATACGCATCCAGGCCAGCGGCGGGCTGTCCGACAACGACATCCAGAAGATGGTCAAGGAAGCCGAGGCCAACGCCGAGTCCGACAAGAAGCGGCGTGAGCAGGTCGAGGCGCGCAACAGCACCGAGGCGATGATCCACCAGGTCGAGAAGTCCCTGCAGGACGGCGGCGACAAGGTGCCGGCAGACGTGAAGGCCGAAGCCGAAGCCGCTGTCGCCCAGGCCCGCTCGGCAATGGAGGGCCAGGACCCTGCAGTGCTCAAGACCGCCAGCGACCGGCTGACCCAGTCCGCCATGAAGATCGGCGAGGCCGTCTATAAGGCCCAGGGTGCGGCTGAGACCGGCGCCCCGGCCGGCGATGCCTCCGCTGCTGGCGGCGGCAAGCCCGGCGACACCGTGGTGGACGCCGAGTTCGAGGAAGTGCCGGAGCAGAAGAAAAAGGCTTCTTAACCGGAGCCTGTTAGTAACGAGGGCGCCCGCATTCCGCAAAGGAGGCGGGCGCCTTTCGCTTCTTTGACCCCGCGCACGGGGTCCGGCGCCGGGCATGAGGACAGACGTGGCAACCAAACAGGATTATTACGCGACCCTCGGCGTGGCGAAGGACGCCAATGCCGAAGATCTCAAGCGCGCCTACCGCAAGCTGGCGATGCAGCACCACCCCGACCGCAACCCGAACGACAAGGCGGCGGAGGCCAAGTTCAAGGAGCTGAACGAGGCCTACGACGTCCTGAAGGACGACCAGAAGCGCGGAGCCTACGACCGCTTCGGCCATGCCGCGTTCGAGCAGGGCGGCGCCGGCGCCGGCGGCTTCGGCGCAGGGTTCTCCGGCTTCCAGGACGCAGGCGGCCTGGGCGACATCTTCGACCAGATGTTTGGCGACATGAGCGGCCGTCGCGGCGGCGGCCGACGCGGCGGCGCCGATGTGCGCATGGGCGTGGAGGTTGACCTGTCCGATGCCTTCACCGGCACCAAGGCCCAGTTGCGCGTACCTACCCGCGTGCAGTGCGATCATTGCGCCGGCACGGGATCGGAGAACAAGGACCGTGGCGCCGACACCTGCACGACCTGCAAGGGCGCCGGCAAGGTCCGGGCGCAGCAGGGTTTCTTCCTGATCGAGCGGGCCTGCCCAACCTGCGGCGGCTCCGGCCGGGTCATCAAGAATCCCTGCAAGGTTTGCGGCGGCGCCGGAACCGTGCAGCGGGAGCGGACCCTGCAGGTCAGCATCCCTGCAGGCGTGGAGGATGGCACCCGCATCCGCCTTGCCGGGGAGGGCGAGGCCGGCGCCGCCGGGGCGCCCCCTGGCGATCTGTACGTCCATGTGACCGTCCGCCCGCACGAGATATTCCAACGCGACGGCGCCAACATCTACTGCCGCGTGCCGCTGCCGATGACCCAGGCAGCCTTGGGCGGCGAGGTGGAGGTTCCAGCAATAGACGGCACCCGCGCCAAGGTGAAGATCCCGGCCGGCACCCAGACCGGGCACCAGTTCCGCTTGAGGAACAAGGGCTTCTCAGTCCTGCGCACCGCCCAGCGCGGCGACATGTTCATCCAGGTCGCCGTGGAAACCCCGCAGCACCTCAGCAAGCGCCAGCGCGAGCTGCTGGAGGAGTTCGAGGAGGAAGCCCGCAACCACGCCAAGGGCAGCCCCGAAAGCGAAGGCTTCTTCGCCAAAGTCTCCAAGTTCTTCGACGGCCTAAGCAAAGGCGCATAAAGAACTATCCGGCCCTGCTCCTTCTCCCTTCGGGAGGAGGGCCGGGGTGAGGGAGGCAGCCAGGACCAATCTCCGCCGGTTCAGCCTCCTGCCCCCAGTCAACCCGCAGGCAAGGCCCCCACCCTCCGCCTCCCTCACCCCGCCCTTTCCCGGAGGGAAAGGGAAGAGTTTACTTCTTCGGCACCGGCGGCAGGTCCTCCTCAAGGATGCTGATCGTCAGGGAGTAAGACACCTCCCCGTCGTCCTCATCCCGATGCAGAGTGCCCAGGAAATCCTTGTCAACCGTGACCTCGACCGACGCGCCCTTGCGCTTCGGCACTTCCACGGCGATGCGGTCGTTGCCGAGGGTGCGGCGCAGATAGGTCTGCACGCGCGCAATGTCCGTTGGCTTCATCCAGCTTGTCCCCACACAAGCTGGCCGTGTAGCAGCCTGCGCCGCCGGGTGGAACCGGGGAGCATCAACGCAGGTTGCGCAGTTGCTCTGGCGACAGGCCGCGCCGGTCCCTTCCCTCCGGCGGCCGGTGGGCATCCGGCGGGCGGGCCTGGCCCTGCAAGGCCGGCGGCGGCCCTGGCGGCGGCGGGCGCGGCCGTTCCATCTCCATCCGCTGGCGCAGGCGGCCCTGCTCGAACCGCTCGCGCTCAAACTGCTCCCGGCTCCGGTTCTGTTCGAACCGGCCACGTTCCACCCGCTCACGCCCAAGCCGTTCGCGCTCCGACCGTTCGCGCTCGAAGTGGTCCCGGTTGTAGCGGTCACGCCCGCCGTAGAAGCCAACCGGCGGCAGCACCGCCCCCGGCGCATAGCCATAGGCAGGCGGCGGCGCATAGTAGCCCGGCGTTGGTGCCAGTACTCCCGGTTCCGGGTAACCCGGCTGGGCGTAACCCGGCTGGGCATAACCAGGATCGGCGTAGCCAGGCTCCGGATACCCTGGCGCAGAGCTGTCCTCCGGCGGCGTCAAGGGCTGCTGTGCGGCGCCCCCCGGAACCGGCGCATAGGGCTGCGGCACATAGCCCGGAGGCGCCCCATAATAACCGCCAGGCGGGGGCGTGCACCCTGCCACGGCAAGGCACGCGCCTAAACCTGTCAGCCATAGCACCCGCATGGGTTCCGTCCTCCTGCCGCCGCAGCCCGGCTTCGGCTTGGCCCCGCCTTCGCGCTGGCCCGCCTCCATCTTGGCACGCAACGCCGCATATGCTGCAAACATGGCGGCACCACGGCAGTTCACGCCGGGATCAGCCGCGACGTCCATCAACGGGAGTATCGGCAATGCCGGTCAGCGGCCTGGGACCCTATGACGACCAGAACATCTTCGCCCGCATCCTGCGCAACGAGATCCCCTCGCGCCGCATCTATGAGGACGAATGGGCCATCGCCTTCCACGACATCGCCCCACAGGCGCCGGTCCACGTGCTGGTGATCCCCCGCGGACGCTACGTATCGTTCACCGACTTCACCGCAACAGCCGCAGAGGCGGAAATCGCCGGCTTCTTCCGTGCGGTCGGCACCGTGGCCCGGCAGTTGGAGCTCGACGCGCCGGGCTACCGCATCATGTCCAACATGGGCGGCCACGGCGGGCAGGAGGTGCCGCACCTGCACGTCCACTTGTTCGGCGGGGCGCCGCTAGGAGTGATGATCGCCCGTACGGCGTGACCCCTGCCTTACCCGCTGCCGCCGGTTTCCGAACGCCGCGCCGGCACCGTCCCGGCCGGCACCGCCCGGATGCCGAACGCCGTCGCCCCCTGCGGCAGCGTGAAATCCGCCGTCGCCTGGGTGATGCCGTCCCGCTGCGCCTCGTCCGCGTTCAGGATCACCGTCCGGCGGATGAAGGACGTCGCCTCCGCCTCCGTCAGCTTGGTGCGCGCTGTCAGCATGGTCAAAAACGCATGCTCGATCTGCTGCATCTTGGTGTTCGCGTCCTGCAGGGCCAGGCTGGTGATCGCGCCGTTGGACACCAGCGCCGCCTCGTGAAACAGAAACTGGCCCCGCGGCACCGACAAGCGCCGTTGCCCCGCCAGGAACACGTAGCACGCCGCCGACGCCACCACCCCGGCATTGTGCGTCGTAAAGGTGATGCCCCGGTCGGCATGGGTCCGGTCCATGAACGCGATCATGTCCTGCGCCGCAGTCACGACGCCGCCAGGCGAGATCATCAGCAGGTAGATCTCGGCAGCATCCAGCGCCAGCAGCCGGTTCACCTGGGCGATGAAGGCGTTCCGGACCTCGTTTATGATCGGCGCCTGCATGGCGATGTAGCCGGTCCGGTTCGGGCCAAGCCGGGGCGTCATGTCCGCCTGCGGCAGAATCGGCTGCTGGCACCCGGCCAACGCCGCCGTCCCTGCAAGGACGCCGCGCCGTCCTATTCCCTGTGCCAACGCCATACGCCGTAACTCCGATCCCCTGGCGCACATCATGCGCCGCAACTCCAATTCCCTGGCGCATATAGGGTAGGTGCAGCGCAGCAACTCGGAAAGCTGCAGATTGCAGGGAATGGCTGCCCCGCCATGCCGGCGGCCTCCGCCGCAAAACGGCGTTCATCCCCATTGACACCTCGGCCCGGCAGGGCGACCTTGAACCCCATCCGAGGGGGGTCCCGCGCAGGGGGCTGAGAGTCCGCAAACCCGCTCCGGGCCGTGCGGTGACCCTGAGTAACCTGATCCGGGTCATGCCGGCGTAGGAACGGGACCGAACGCGCCGCCCCCGCCTCCGCCGCAGCCCACATGGGAGGCGTGCCGCAGTGACCTATCAGCAGAAGCCCAGCGCAGTAACCACCGGCCCCATCATGGGATCGCGCAAGATCTACTCCAGCCCCGCCGGCCATCCGGACATCCACGTCCCGTTGCGGGAAATCGCCCTCGATCCCTCCGCCAAGGAGGAGCCGGTGCGGCTATACGACACCTCCGGCCCCTATACCGAGGACAGCGCCGCCATTGACCTGGCCGCCGGCCTCCCCCGCATACGCGCCCCCTGGATCGCCCGCCGCGGCTTCGACGCCGTGACCCCGCGCGAGGTGAAGCCCGAGGACAACGGCTTCGTCCCGCAGGACCGCCTGGTGCCGGAGTGCCCGGCCACCCAGGACCTGCGCGCCGGCCGCGACGGCCAGATGGTCACGCAATACGAGTTCGCCCGCGCCGGCATCATCACCGAGGAGATGATCTACGTCGCCCACCGGGAGAACATGGGCCGCACGAAGATGATCGAGGGTGCGGAAGAGCGCGTCGCCGACGGCGAAAGCTTCGGCGCCGAGATCCCGGCCTTCATCACCCCGGAGTTCGTGCGCAGCGAGATCGCCCGCGGGCGCGCCATCATCCCGGCCAACATCAATCACCCGGAACTCGAGCCGGTCATCATCGGCCGCAACTTCCTGGTGAAGATCAACGCCAATATCGGCAACTCGGCTGTGACCTCCGGCGTCGCCGAAGAGGTGGAAAAGCTGGTGTGGGCGATCCGCTGGGGCGGCGACACGGTCATGGACCTGTCCACCGGCCGCAACATCCACAA
>DASWOJ010000155.1:0-15909 GCA_036398775.1 Acetobacteraceae bacterium | reverse complement strand
TTGCAGGTCTGGCGCCTGGCCCATGCTGCCGGGGCAGCCATGCACCTGGTCTGGATCGGCGACATTGACCCCTCGGTTCAGGCATGCCTCGCACAGGAGATGGCTGCTGCGGCGGCTACCGGAACATTCCATTACCTGCCTCGCTGTGCCGACGCCGCGGACTGGCTGGCCTGTGCCGACGTTCATCTGCTGACGTCGCGGGAGGACCCGTTTCCGAGCGTCGTGCTGGAGGCGATGTCGGCCGGCGTTCCCACGGTCGCGTTCACCGGCGCAGGCGGCATTCCCGAGTTGTTGCGCGACCGCGGCGCCGGCGTATCCGTGCCGCTGGGCGACGCCGACGCCATGGTATGGCAGATGCGCGCCCTGGCGGTACGCGTTTCCTCGGCCGACCGTTGCAGGCTTGCAGAGCGGACCCGGCTCGATTTCGAGTTCGGCGCCTATGCCGCAGCCGTGCTGCGCCTGGCCGCACCGGACGTGCTGGATGTCACCGCCGTCGTGCCGAATTTCAACTACGGCCGCTACCTCCCGGGCCGGATCGCCTCCATCGCGGCGCAAACCCGTCCGGTGCGGGAGATCATCGTGCTGGACGACGCGTCCACTGACGGCAGCGAGGAAGCGGTGCGGCAGGCGGCTGCCGCAGCCGCGCGCCGGGTGCGATGGGTGGGGTCGGACCGTAATTCAGGCTCGGTGTTCCGGCAGTGGCGGCGGGCAGTGGACCTGGCCCGGAGCGAATGGCTCTGGATCGCCGAGGCCGACGACATGGCGGAGCCTGGTTTCCTGGAGGCGCTTGCGGCGGCGTTGCGGGGCGTGCCGGATGCGGTGATGGCCTTCACCGACAGCCGGGCGATTGATGCTGCCGACGCGCCGCTGTGGGGCAACCATCAGGCTTATTACGCCAAGGCCGGGGCGGCGCTGCTTGCGCGGGACGGGGTGCATCCGGCAGCTGACATGCTACGGGCCTGCCTGTCCCAGCGCAACCTGATCCTGAACGCCAGTGCCGTGCTTTGGCGGCGGGAGGCGCTGCGGCATGCGCTGGACCGCTGCGGGGCTGAGCTTGACGGCTTTACGATGGCCGGGGATTGGCGGGTTTACGCCGAGTTGCTGAGCGCGGGCGGCAACGTGGCATATGTGGCGGAGCCCTTGAACATGCATCGCAGGCATGAGGCAAGCGTCACCCATCGGCTCACGCCACGGCGGCATATCGCAGAGGTGTCGCGGATGCACCGCCACATGCGCGGCCTGCTGGGCAGCGACCCGGCGCTGATGGCCGGCCAACGCCGGGCGTTGCGTGACGTGCGGGCCGCGTTGAAGCTTGCTTCTTCTCCCTCTCCCGGAGGGGGAGGGAGCAGCGCAGCACTACTCCTTCGGCCTCCGGTCCACGACGCGGCGCGCCTTGCCCAGGCTGCGCTCGATGCCGCCGGGCGGCAGGACCTGGACGGCGGCCGTGATCCCCACTTGCTCCTTGACCGCCCGCGCCAGCGCCGGGCCGGCATCCGTGCTGGCGTAGGCGTCCGGACGCGCCTCCACCCGCACAAGCATCTCGTCCATCCGGCCGTTCCGCGTCAGCTCGATCTGGTAGTGGCCCGACAGGTCCGCACGGGCGAGGACCAGCTCCTCGATCTGGGTCGGGAACACGTTGACCCCGCGGATGATCATCATGTCGTCGCTGCGGCCCGTCACCTTCTCCATCCGGCGCATGGTGCGGGCGGTGCCCGGCAGCAGCCGGGTCAGGTCCCGGGTGCGGTATCTTATGATCGGGGTAGCCTCCTTGGTAAGCGAGGTGAACACCAGCTCGCCCCGCTCGCCATCGGGCAGGACTGCGCCGGTGTCAGGGTCCACGACCTCCGGGTAGAAATGGTCCTCCCAGATGTGCAGGCCGTCCTTGGTTTCGACGCACTCGTTGGCGACGCCCGGCCCCATCACCTCCGACAGGCCGTAGATGTCCACGGCGTGCATGTTGAAGTCGGCCTCGATCTCGCCGCGCATCGCGTTGGTCCAGGGTTCGGCGCCGAAGATGCCGACGCGCAGGCTGGTGCCACGGGGGTCGGCGCCGGCGGCGCGGAAACCGTCCAGGATCGCCAGCATGTAGGACGGCGTCACCATGATGACGTCCGGCTGGAAGTCCTGGATGAGCTGCACCTGCCGCTCCGTCCCGCCGCCGCCCACGGGAATGACGGCGCAGCCCAGCCGCTCCGCCCCGTAATGCGCGCCGAGGCCGCCAGTGAACAGGCCGTAGCCGTAGGCGACGTGGATGCGCATCCCCGCCCGTCCGCCTGACGCGCGGATGGACCGGGCCATCACGTCGGCCCACACGTCCAGGTCCGCCTTGGTGTAGCCGACGACGGTCGGCTTGCCAGTCGTGCCGCTGCTGGCATGAATGCGGGCGATGCGCTCCCGCGGCACGGCGAACATGCCGAAGGGATAGTTGGCCCGCAGGTCGGCCTTGGTCGTGAACGGGAAGTGCGCGAGGTCCGGCAGGTCGCGGAACCTATCGGGATGCACCCCGGCGGCGTCGAACGCCTGATGGTAATGCGGGATATTTGCGTAGGCGTGCCGCAAGGTCGCCGCCAGCCGGGTGCGCTGCAATCCCGCCAGCTCGTCGCGGGAGGCCGTCTCGATCGGGTCGAGGTCGCCGGGGCGGGGACCGAGGTCAGCGAGCATCGGCCGGCTCCAGGAGCTTGGCGCCGGTCGTGCGGGATTGGCCGCGGAACTCCGCCACCACGGCATCGCCGCAGGTCACTCGCACGTCGTAGATGCCGCTGCGCCCTTCGCGGTGGCGCTCCTCCGCCTCGGCCACCAACCGGTCGCCCAGCCGCACCGGGCGCAGAAAGTGGACGGCGCAGTGGCTGGCGACGGAGGCCGTGCCGTCCGTGTTGCAAGCGAAGGCGAAGGCGCTGTCCGCCAGCGTGAAGATGAAGCCGCCATGACAGGTGCCGTGGCCGTTCAGCATCGCCGCGGTGACCGTCATGGACAGCCGCGCCGCGCCGGGCGCCACCTGGTCCAGTAACATGCCGAGGCCGCGGCTGGCGGCGTCCCCAGCCCACATCCGGTCGGCGCAAGCCTGCGCAAGGGCCTGAGGCGTCACGCTGGACGCCCGGTGAAGATGGCTAGGCGTTTCTCCAGGAAGGCCGCCACTCCTTCCCTGAAGTCGGGCGTCCCGCCAGCCTGGCGCTGCAAGTCCCGCTCCAGGTCGAGCTGCGCGTCCCAGCTGTTCCCGGCGGAAGCGTTCAGCGCCTGCTTCATCAGCGCGATGGCCTGGGTCGGCTGGGTGGCCAGGTGGACGGCCAGGCGCTCCGCCTCCCGCAGCAGGTCGTCATCGGGCACGGTGCGCCAGACCAGCCCCCATGCCGCCGCCTGCGCCGCCGTCACCGGCTCGCCGAGCATCGCCATCCCACGGGCGCGGGCAGCCCCAGCCAGGCGGGGCAGGGTCCAGGTGCCGCCAGCGTCCGGCACCAAGCCGATCCTGACGAACGATTGAATGAAGCGCGCAGACTCCCCGGCCAGCACGATGTCGCAGGCCAGGGCCAGGTTCGCCCCGGCGCCGGCGGCGACCCCATGGACGGCGCAAACGACGGGGAGGGGAAGGGACCGCAGCCGGCGCACGAGCGGGTTGAAGCTGCGCTCCAGCGTGTCGCCCAGATCCACGCCGGGTTCCACCATCGTCAGGTCCTGACCAGCGCAAAAGCCGCGTCCGGCACCATGCAGCAGGACCGCCCGGCACTCCGGATCGGCCTCTGCTGCCGCGAGCGCCGCCATCAGCGCAGCCTGCAGCGCGAAGGTAAACGCATTCAGGCGATCCGGCCGGTTCAGGGTCAGCACATGCATGCCGCCGCGCTGCGCTACCAGCAATTCGTCCATGACCATCCCCCGTCGTTCCGCCCACGATGCGGGGCGGAACGGAGGTGTCAAGTCACCAGCGGTTTGTGGGCGGAGTCGGAGATGGCGGCCCCAAGCCGCCGGCTGAGGAAGGTGGTCACGGCAATCTCGTCCGGTGTCAGGCCATGGTCCTGCTGCAAGACGTCATCTGCGCGCTCTTTCAGGCATTCCAGCAGGCTGCCATCCAGGTAACCCTCGAATACTGCGGGGTGGATGTAGCACTTGCGGCAGATGGCGGGCGTGTTGCCCAGGTTCTGCGCGACGTGCTCGACAACCTTGACCAGGTGCTTCTTTGCCTTGGCCGGAGTGTCGTAGATTTCCATGTCGCGCAGGGCGAGCGCGGCCAGGTTAGTCCCTGCCCAGGTGCGGAAATCCTTGGCGGTGATCTCCTCGCCGCTGACTTCATGCAGGTAGTGGTTCACGTCGTCCGACACGACGTGATGGCGTTCGCCGTCATGATCCAAAAACTGGAACAGGTCCTGGCCCGGCAGGTCCCGGCAGCGTTCGACGACCCGCGCCAGGCGGCGGTCGTCCAAGTCAATGTGGTGTTGCACCCCATGCTTGCCGCGGAAGTCGAAGGTGAGATGCCCGCCCTTGACCTGGACGTGCCGGGTGCGCAGCGTCGTAAGGCCGAAGCTCTTGTTGGTCCGGGCATATTCCTCGTTGCCGACGCGCATCATGGTGCGTTCCAACAGGGAAACGATGGCAGCCAGCACCTTGCGCTTGGGCAGTCCATGCAGGGCGAGATCATGCTTCACTGCGGCGCGTATTGCTGGCAGCACACGGCCGAAGGTCAGCATCTTGCCATACTTCGCTTCGTCCCGGACTTCGCGCCAGCGAGGGTGGTAGCGATACTGCTTGCGGCCTTTTGCATCACGGCCGACCGCCTGGAGATGGCCGCGCGGGTCACGGCAGATCCACACGTCGGTATAGGCGGGCGGAATCGCCAGCTTGCGGATGCGGTCTAGTACTTTGGGATCGGTGATCACGGCGCCGGATGGGTTGCGGAACATCCATGTGTCGCCGTCGCGGCTGCGTGTAATGCCGGGGCCGCGGTCGCTCACGTAATGCAGTTTGGCAGCGAGGGCAGCCGCCTCGGGGTCGTGCAGGTCGGAGTCGTCGTGGTCGGCTTGCTCGTCAGACATCTAGGATTCCCATTATGCCCGGCGGGCATGTCCGGGCGGCATCAGAAACACGGGGCGGGGACGGCGGTTGCAGCGGCATCAAAGAGAGGCCCTGGCATTCCGTGAAGTTGCAGCAAGAATCAATCTCGCAATTGCGAGATGGACGTTGAGAACTTGTCGCCTAGGTTCTGCGTTCAACGAAGGAACGGAAAGGGATAGCAATGCGCCTCCACAGGACAGAAGCCGGCAACAATCCTTCCCGTCCCGGCGCTGCCCGGTCTGACTTGATCTGTTTCTCCCATTTGCGGTGGGACTTCGTTTTCCAGCGCCCGCAGCATCTTCTGAGCCGGGCTGCCCGCACCAAGCGCGTCTTGTTTTGGGAAGAGCCGCTGCATACGACGTCAGACTGCGCCAGCGTGGACCGCCGCGTCTCGCCTGAGGGCGTCATCATCCTGCAGCCGCGGATTCCGCACGGCCAGGATTGGGCCACAGCGCAACGTCCGCTTTTGGACCAAGTGATGCGGGAGTTCGCGGTCCACGATCCCCTGCTCTGGTATTACACGCCTCACGCGCTGCAGTTCTCCGCCCACCTGCACGGCATGGCGCTCTACGACTGCATGGATGAGCTGTCCGCCTTCGCCGGTGCCGATCCGGCTTTGCCGGAACTGGAACGCCGGCTGATGCGGCGGGCCAGCCTGGTGTTCACCGGCGGCCGCAGCCTTTACGAGGCGAAGCAGGGGCAGCACGCGGAGGTCCATGCCTTCCCGAGCGGCGTGGATGTCGCCCACTTCCTGCCCGCCCGCGGCGCACTGCCTGATCCCTTGGACCAGCAGGCGATCCCGCACCCACGCATAGGGTTTTACGGCGTATTGGATGAGCGGTTGGACCGCGGCTTGCTCGCGGCTGTCGCCGATCTCCGGCCGGACACGCACTTCGTCCTGATCGGCCCGACTGCAAAGATTGACCTGCATGAACTGCCGCGGCGGGCGAACCTGCATTACCTCGGCAGCAAGCGGTATCTCGACTTGCCAGCCTATGTGGGCAACTGGGATGCGGCGATGATGCCGTTCGCCTTGAACGAGGCTACCCGGTTCATCAGTCCGACCAAGACGCCCGAGTATCTCGCCGCTGGACGGCCTGTGGTGTCCACGCCTGTCGTGGACGTGGTGCGGCAGTATGGCGCCACAGCCGGTGTGACGGTGGCTGGAACCGCGGCTGAGTTCGCTGCGGCGACCGATGTGGCGCTGGCGCAGGCGGCGGGGCCAGTAACCTGGCTGGCTCCGGTGGACCAGGCATTGTCCGAGATGTCGTGGGATGTCATCTGGTCCCGCATGTCGTCCCTGATCGAAGGACACCGGCAGACCCCGGCTGCCATCCCGCTCCGCAAGCCCGGGGCCGAGTACGACGTGCTGATCGTCGGCGCTGGGTTCGCCGGGTCGGTTCTGGCGGAGCGCATGGCGGCAGGATCGGGCAAGCGCGTGCTGCTGGTTGACCGGCGCCCGCATGTCGGCGGCAATGCCTATGATCAGCATGACGCCGCGGGCGTGCTGATCCACCCCTACGGCCCCCATATCTTCCATACGAATTCGCAGGCGATCCTCGATTACCTGTCCCGCTTCACCGAGTGGCGTCCGTATGAGCACCGGGTGCTGGCGGAGGTGCGCGGGATGAGCCTTCCCATGCCGATCAACCGGCAGACGGTGAACCGGTTCTTCGGCGTGAACCTGACGCAGGACGAGGTCGAGGCGTTCCTGGAAAGCAAGGCCGAGCAAGTGGACACGGTCCGTACCTCCGCCGACGTGGTGCTCGGCAAGGTGGGACGCGAGCTGTATGAGGCGTTTTTCCAGGGCTACACCCGCAAGCAGTGGGGCTTGGACCCGTCTGAGCTGGACAAGTCCGTCACGTCCCGGGTGCCGACGCGCACTGACGACGACGACCGTTATTTCACTGACCAGTTCCAGCAGATGCCGCTGCACGGCTACACGCGGATGTTCGAGCGCATGCTGGACCATCCAGGCATCACCCTCGCCCTTGGCACGGACTTCGGGGACGTGGATCCCGCCTGTTACGACCAGTTGATCTTCACCGGGCCGATAGACGAGTTTTTCGGCCATCGTTACGGCAAGCTGCCGTACCGGTCCCTGCAATTCCGGCACGAAACGCATGACAAGGATTGGCTGCAGCCGGTCGGGGTCGTCAATTACCCGGCGGAGGCGGTGCCTTATACCCGTGTCACCGAGTTCAAGCACCTGACCGGGCAGGCGCATGCAAAGACCAGCCTGTGCTACGAATATCCGTCAGCGGAGGGTGACCCATACTACCCGGTGCCACGGCCGGAGAATGCGGCGCTGTTCCAAAAGTACCAGGCCCTGGCGGACGCGACCCCGAACGTGACCTTCGTCGGCCGCCTAGCGACCTACAAGTATTACAACATGGATCAGGTCGTCGGTCAGGCGCTGGCGACGTATCAGCGCCTGGTCGCAAAGGAGCGTCTGCTCCAAGAGGCTGAGGCAAGTCCGGCGGCTGCGGCCGAGTAGGGTCATGGAACCGCAGCAGTGGACGCCGGCCGCGCCACTGTTCCAAAGCTTCCTCCAAGGTGGGTTCGAGGCATCGAGCCACCGGCGCCGGGATGGCCGTCGAATAGACGTGATCGGCGGAACCCGGCACGACCAATATGCTGCTGAAGACTACCGTTTAATCCGGGGTGTCGGGCTAAGCACGGCGCGCGACGCCTTGCGGTGGCACCTGATCGAACGGACCCCCGGATGCTATGACTGGTCCAGCTTCCTGCCGATGCTGAGGGCGGCGAGGGACAGTGGGATTGAGGTGATATGGGATCTCTGCCACTACGGCGTCCCGCCCGACCTGGATATTTGGGCGCCGGCCTTCGTGGACCGGTTTGCTGCCTTTGCTGGCGCCGCAGCCCGGCTGGTCCGGGAGGAAGGGGGCCAGAACGCCATCTGGTGTCCGATGAACGAGGTGTCGTTCTGGTCCTGGGCCGGTGGGGACCGGCAAGAACTGCATCCTTATGCGCAGGGGCAGGGACCCGCCCTGAAAGTGCAGCTCATGCGGGCGTCCATCGCGGCGACCGAAGCCGTCCGTGCAGTGGATCGCCGTGCCCGTTTCCTGCAAGCGGAGCCGCTGATCCATATCTGCCCCAATCCTGCACAGCCGTTCGAGGATGAGGCAGTCGAGAAATACCGCATGGCGCAGTATGAGTCATGGGACATGCTGGCCGGTATGCTGCGCCCAGAACTGGGCGGCCGGCCCGAGTTGCTAGATGTCGTCGGCGTGAACTTCTACTGCAACAACCAATGGGTGCATAATTCGGAGACGCTTGGTTTGGGGCACCGGTGGTTCCGTCCGCTCAGCGACATGCTAGCCGAGGTTTATGACCGCTACCGCCGTCCGTTGGTGATCTCGGAGACAGGGGCCGAGGCACCCAATGGCCCGGGCTGGCTCCGCTATGTCGGCGGGGAGGTGCGGACGGCGCTTCGCCGGGGCGTCCCGATAGAGGGGCTGTGCATCTATCCCATTATGGACTACCCAGGCTGGAACGATGACCGTCACTGTCCCGCCGGCCTGATCCGGCTCGATCAGGATTATCGCGGCCGGTCGGTGGATCCCGAGATGGTGCTGGCCATCGAGGAGCAGGCGATGCTGTTGCGGCCCTTGCTGTCCTGCCCGCACGCACTGGGAGTGGCGGCGGAGTAGATTCCCGGTTACGCCTCGATCAACGCCGTTGCCGGCACCCGGGTCAGTTGGGCGATCCAGCGCAGCGCACCCGGCCAAGCCTGGGCCGCCAGCACCGCGAGGCTGGGCGCCAGGCGTCCGGCCCTCAGCAGCAGCGACGCCCGGGCGATCTGCGCCGACAGGTCGTGCCGCAGCTTACGGTGGTATGCGCCGGCGTCGCCGCCCGGCAGGGCAGCAACTGCGGCGAAGGCGGTGTGCAGCGCGATGGACATGCCATCTCCCGTAAAGGACGCGATGACGCCTGCCTGGTCCCCCAAGCGGAACAGGCCGGGCAGGTCCCCCGGCGCTGGCTGGTGCACATAGCCATAGGGAACACGGAAGATGGACAAGGGGCGGTCCAGCAACGTCGCAGCGCCGGTCAACCGGCGTCGGAGGTGCGGGGCATCCCGCTCCAGCGCGTCCCGCAGCCCTGGCCAGGCCGAGCCGGCGGCGGTGAAGCAGTCACGGCGTATGAGCAGGCACAGGTTGGCAACCCCGCCCTCAACCAGTTGCAGCCCGGCATAGCCGCCGCCCAGCAGCAACAGCTCGACGTGCCCGGCCAGGTCGGCCTGTTGGCCAGGAGCCAGGCGCAGGTACATCTTCAACCCCACCAAGTCCTCAGGAGGACGGCCGGGCTGCCGGCGGACGCCGCGCACGTCGTGCTTGCCGGTCGCCAGGAACACGGCACGGCCCGGGATCGAGCCATGCCCGGCCACGTCCAGCCCTGCCGCACCGATGCCCCGGACGGCATGGCCCCGCAGCACCTGCGCGCCCTGCCTCGCGGCAAGGTCCAGCAATGCGGCATCCAGCGTCCGGCGGGTCAGGCCATAGCCGAGGAAGGGAAGGCGGGCCGCCGCCATCCGGTCCCGGTGCACCAGTCGGACGGAATGGATCGGCGCCGCCCCAAGTGCCGGCAGGTCCAGGCCGAGCCGGCGCAGGTAGCCCTGGGCTTCCATGCTGACGAACTCGCCGCAAATCTTGTCGTGTGCGGCAGATGCCCGCTCGAACAGCAGCGCCCCGGGGCCGAGCAGGCAGGCTGCCGCGCCGCCTGCCACGCCGCCGCCGGCAATCAGCACCGTCACCTCGCGGAGCGCAGCTTGATGCGGCTGACGCATAGGCGGAAGGGCACGTGCCAACGCACCTGCGCCACTCCTGCCAATCCAGCCCGGCGCAGCAGCGTCTCCCAGTCGCGCCGGCGGAAGCTGCGCGCCACGCTGATCGCGCCGTCATGCCGCACCATCGGATGCCAGCCGGCGGCGGCGGACATCAGGCGGAAACCCTCATAGGCCAGGGCATGCCGGTGCAGGTCGTTGATGAACCAGCCGCGGGCGGCACTGCGCTCCATCCAGACAAGGAAGTCCACCGCCTGGGCATCGGACAGATGGTGGGTGAACAGGGAGCTGAGCACCACGTCCTGGCCACCCGGCGGCATGTCGAACACGTCCCCGGTCTGATACTGGATGCCCCACTCCGGAGGCGTCGCGGCCTGTGCCGCCGGCGCGCTGGCAGGGTCCAGGTCCACGCCCGCGAGGTCCAGCGCCACCCCGGCGCGGGTACCCCAGCGGTGGATGCGGCGCAGCATGTCGCCCTCGCCGTAGCCGACGTCCAGCACGCGCAAGGGCGAGCCAGCCGGCAGCCCGCGCGATGCCCGGCGCATGAAGGCAACTGTGGGCAGCCGTGCCAGCGTGACGGTGTTGACCGTGGCCAGGTCCGCCAGCACCGCGGCCAGCACTGCGGGCGAGGCAGCCTGCTCGTCCATCCACTCCCGCTGCTGGCTTCGGCGGCGCAGGTCCACCGGATCAGACACGGGTGAAGCGGAAGGTTTCCGCGGCCAGGCCCGGCCCGAATGCCATCGCCATGCCGCGGCCGGCCGCTCCGCCCGCCAGGATGCGCGCCAGCACGAACATCAGC
The DNA here is from genome assembly GCA_036398775.1 of Acetobacteraceae bacterium. GTDB lineage: Bacteria > Pseudomonadota > Alphaproteobacteria > Acetobacterales > Acetobacteraceae > DASWOJ01. The sequence continues at coordinate 5,266 of DASWOJ010000155.1, read as the reverse complement.
GTCGCCGAACTCATGTTGCCGACATCCCGGAGCACGCCGCGCGAATAGTCCAGCGCATCTGCCGCCAAGCGCAGCCCTTGTTCGACTCCATCCAGCACGGTGCGTCCGCCGGCGTGGACCGCCCAGATCGCAATGTCGCGCGGGTCGTCGCCGCGCATCAGGCCGTCAGGGTCGTTGCGGTCGGCCTCGGCCCGCAGCGCGGTGGCGATCCGGCCCGGAACCTGCCCGGACAAGTGCATGTCGAAGCCCTGGTCGCCGATGCCCCAGGTAATCAGGTCCTGCGTGTCCGGAAGAGTGGCGGAGCGGAAATCATGCAGCGCCAGGCCATGCGGCTCCGCCGTAACCAGCGCGGCGGTGGCGCCGTCGCCAAACAGCAGGAACGTCAGCACCGTCTCCAGGTCCGATACCTCCTGCATGTGCAGGGAGCATAACTCAACGTTCACGATCAGCACGCGGGCTTGGGGATCGGAGCGGACGATGTGCCGCGCCGCCCGGAGGGCTGGGACGCCGGCGTAGCAGCCCATGAAGCCGATCATCGTCCGCTCCAATGCGCCGCCCAGGCCCAGGCGCTCCGCGATGAGCTGGTCCAGGCCCGGGGCAGTGAAGCCGGTGCAGCTCACGGCGATCAGGTGGGTGATCCCGTCCTCCGCCGTGATCCCGGCGTCCGCCACGGCGGCGAGCGCCAACGCCACGGCGTCCCGGGCATAGACCTTCATGCGCGCCCCGGTCGTGGGGAAAGCGCCGCGGCGGTAGAAGCCGGTGCTGTCCACGTCTTCGGCGCCGGGGACGCCGGGTTGGAAATGCGACCAGCGATGGTCAATTGCCGACCGCGCAACCAGCCGGTCGAACATCACCCGCGCCTTGGCGTCCACCAGCATGTCGCGTCCGAGCGCCACGAAGGCGTCGTGCACGTCGTAGGGAGGATTGGCAGTGCCGATGCGGTTGACATGCGCAGTCGTCATGGTGCGGGTCCGGCTGCTGCTGGGTCTGCTGCGGCTGTCACGGCGATGACCGCATTCAGCCCACCGAACGCGAAGGAGTTGGACAGCGCCGCACGCATCGGCAGGGCGCGGGCCATATTGGGGATGATGTCCAAGTCGCACTCCGGGTCGGATTCGCGGAAGTTGGCGGTGGGCGGCGCCATGCCGGTGCGGAGCGCCATTACGGTGGCCACGGCCTCCAGCCCGGCGCCAGCCGACAGGCAGTGGCCGATCATGCTCTTGTTGCTGCTTGTGGGCGGCGGGCAGCGGAACACCTGGCGCAGCGCCGCGGATTCCGTCCTGTCATTCAAGCGGGTGCCGGTGCCATGTGCGTTGACCCATCCGATCTCGGACGGATCCAGCCCGGCGTCGTCCAGGGCAGCGTGCATCGCGGCGGCGGCGCCGGCGGCGTCCGGCGCCGTCAGGTCGGCACCATCGGCGGTCATGCCGCTGCCGGCCAGTTCCGCCAGGATTGTGGCGCCGCGCCGGGTTGCATGGTCCCAATCCTCCAGCACCAGGATGCCGGCGCCCTCGCCGAGCACCAGTCCGGTGCGGTCACGGGAGAATGGCCGGCAGGTGTCGCTGCTCAGCACGCGCAATGCCTCCCAGCACTTGAACACGCCGGGAACGATGGACGCATCGGCGCCGCCGGTGATCACCACGTCCGCCCGGCCCAACCGGATCGTGTCCGCGGCTGACGCGATGGCGTGGTTGGCGGAGGAGCAGGCAGATGCAACGGCATAGGACGGGCCATGCAGCCGGAACTCCATCGTCAAGTGCGACGCCACCCCATTGGTCATGATGCGCGGCACCGTCAGCGGATGCACCCGCGTCGCGCCTTCCCCATAGAATGCGAGGTAGGCGGCATCCAGGCTGGATTGGCCAATGACGGCCGCGACGATGGCGGCCCGGCGATGCGCCTGGGCAGGGTCCGCCTGCAGTCCGGCCTGCGCCATCGCCTCCCGCGCGGCGACGACGGCGATCTGGGCGCCGCGGTCCAGCAGCGGCAGGCGCCGCGGCTCGAAATGGTCGGACGGCTCGAAGCCGGAAATCTGTGCGGCAATGCTGGCCGTCAGCCGGTTCGTGGGGATACCGGTGATTGGGCCGATGCCGCTGCGCCCCGCCGTCATTCCGGCCCACATCTCCGGTACGTTGCGCCCCAGGGCGCACATCGCGCCAAGTCCAGTGATGGCGACCCGACGCCGGTGCGGGTCACGCACCCGGCTGCAAACCTGCGGGCGAAGCGTGGTCGAGGGCCGTCAGCACATGCCTGACCAGGTCGCCGACCGTTTGGAACTCGGCGCCGGAGCGTTCGGACACTACAGGGATGTCCACCTTGAATTTCTCTTCAATGGCGAAAATAGCTTGCACAAGGTCGAGTGAGGGAATGCCGAGATCACTGATTTGGGCGTCGGGCACCAAGCGGGCGCGGTCCACCGCGGTTTCCTTGGCGACGATGTCCAGGATTTCGTTGGCGCGCGGGTCGTCCATGGTTGTGCTCAGGCCTGCTCTGCTATCTGAGGGCTAGCATAGATGGGTTGTGGGCCGGCGCGCAAAAGACGGAGGGTTGAGGATAGGTTGGGTTAGCCGGGTCCGGGGGTGCCGAGGTTCGCTATACCGCCGGCGACATGGGCGGGCGCAGGCCCGTTAAGACGGGACATGTCCGTTTGGGGTGCGGCTTCGTCCGTCGCCTGCGTGCCAGGGAGCAGGTCGGCCACCAGGGCAGCCTGCTCCGCCGAGGCTTGCACGGTCAGCAGCGTCCCGCCCCGGCCGCCGCTGTGCTGGTCCACCAGGCTGATCTGGTCGTGCGATATGCCAGACTGCTCCAGACGGGCTGCGGCCTGCCGCGCTTGCTCGTGTGTGTCGAACAGGTGGGCGATGGGGGTCGTCATGCGCGTGAACTCCGGCGGCTGCAGAGACAGCGCGGCAGTGCGGGTCCGGTTGCGGCAGGGCCGCGCCATCGTGTACGCCTTCGGCCTTCTTGCAGCGAGGTGCCCGCCATGCGTGAACCGCCTGATGCACAGCCAGGTGCGCCGGACGCCGTCGAGGCGGCGCTGGAGCGGCTGGGCAAGCTGACCGCAGCCGGCGCCTCTCCCGACGCGGTGACGCAGACGGTCGGCGAGATCGTCGCCGGATGGGCTGGCGAAGCGGATATGGACGCAGCCGCCGCCCAGGCCCGCATCGGCCAAATGTGGGACAGCCTGACGAAGGACGAGGCGGATCTGGAGGAGGCGATCAGCGACGCCGGAGAGGGTGATGGCGCCTCCCTGGCGATGGCCCGGCGTGTGAGGGCTGCGTTGCAAGCGGCGATCCGCGCCTTGGCGGTAGTTGCGGAGCGGTTTGGCTAGCGGCTTCGCAGCGTTTGCATGGCCGCAAACCCGGTCGTTGCCGCACGACGCGATGGTTACACGTCCAGGTTCGCCACCTTCAGTGCGTTGCCCACGATGAAGTCCCGCCGCGGCTCCACCACGTCGCCCATCAGCGTAGAGAAAACCTGCGCCGCCTCCTCCACGTCGCCGACGCGCACCTGCAGCAGGGTCCGAACCGCCGGGTCCAGGGTGGTCTTCCAAAGCTGGTCCGGATTCATCTCACCCAGGCCCTTGAAGCGTTGGATCGCCAGGCCCTTGCGGCCCTGCGCGAGGATGCGGTCGAACGCCGTCGCCGGGCCGGGGACCTGCGCCTCGGCCCGGTCCAGCGTCAGGGTCGCCGGCTCGGCGAACCGGCCATGCAGCGCCTCCGCCCGCTCCGCCAGCCAGCGCGCCTCCGTGCTGCGCAGGGTGCCGGCATCCACGGTGAAACGCTCGGCCACGCCGCGCACCGTGCGGGCGAGATGTAGGCCGCGCTCGTCGGCCCATACCTTCCAGGTGCGCTCGGCGGGGAGCGATACGGCGTTCAGCCGCTGCACCAACTCGCCGCTGACCGCGGTGGCTTGGCTAGGGTCGGCGGTCAAGGCGCCGGCCACCGCCGCCTGCTCCAGCAATCGCGTCGGCACGGAGACCGACAGGCGGTGCAGGTTGCCTGCGGCTTCCCGCAGCCAGGCCAGTTCCCCGGTCATGTCGGCGCCGGCGAACGTGCGGCCATCCGCGTAGGTCAGCCGCGCCTCCGCCAACGCCTTGTCGAGCAGGTAATCCTCCAGCGCCGCGTCGTTCTTCAAGTAACGCTCGTCATTGCCGCGCTTGGCGCGATACAGCGGGGGCTGGGCGATATACAGGTGCCCCCGCTCAATCAGCTCCGGCATCTGGCGAAAGAAGAACGTCAGCAGCAACGTGCGGATGTGGCTGCCGTCCACGTCGGCGTCCGTCATGATGTTGATGCGGTGATAGCGCAGCTTGTTCACGTCGAAGCCGCCCTGCTCCGGCTCGCCACGCCCGATGCCGGTGCCCAGCGCGGTAATCAGGGTGCCGATCTCGGCGCTGCCCAGCATCCGGTCGAACCGCGCCCGCTCCACGTTCAGGATCTTGCCCTTCAGCGGCAGGATCGCCTGGAACTTGCGGTCACGGCCCTGCTTGGCCGAGCCGCCGGCGCTGTCGCCCTCGACGATGAAGATCTCGGACTTGGCGGGGTCGCGCTCCTGGCAGTCCGCCAGCTTGCCCGGCAGGCTGCTCACGTCCAGGACGCCCTTGCGCCGGGTCAGCTCGCGCGCCTTGCGGGCGGCCTCACGCGCCGAGGCGGCGTCCATCACCTTCTGGATTATGGACTTGGCTTCTTTGGGATGGGTCTCGAACCAGTGGGACACCGTGTCGGCGACGGCGGCCTGCACGACGGGCTGCACCTCGCTGCTGACCAGCTTGTCCTTGGTCTGGCTGCTGAACTTGGGGTCGGGGACCTTGACGGACAGCACGGCGGTCATGCCCTCCCGCATGTCGTCGCCGACCAGGTCCAGCTTGTCCTTCTTGCCCATGCTTTCAGAATACTTCGTCACCACGCGGGTCAGCGCCTGACGGAAGCCGGCGAGATGGGTGCCGCCGTCGCGTTGCGGGATGTTATTGGTGAAGCACAGCATGGTCTCGTGGAACGAGTCGTTCCACGTCAGCGCGAACTCGACGCGGATGCCGACCTGGCTTTCCAGGGTGGTCACGCTGATCGGCTGGGACACGACGGCGGTCTTGCTGCGGTCCAGCCAGGCCACGAAGGCCTCCAGCCCGCCGTCGTACTTGAAGTGGGTTTCCTGCGCCGGGGCATGGCGCTCGTCGCGCAAGGTGATGGACAGGCCGCTGTTCAGGAACGCCAGCTCGCGCAGGCGGCGCTCCAGGATCGCGTAGTCGAACTCGACCTTCGTGAAGGTG
>DASWOJ010000154.1:0-7446 GCA_036398775.1 Acetobacteraceae bacterium | reverse complement strand
TGCAGGCAAGGATGGCCGGTGAAGTTGCTCGCGATCAGCATCGGGCCTGTCGAGTACGGACCGATCAGCGCATCGACCTCGCCGAACAGGCGGTCCAGCGCGAGCATCACCTGGTAGCGCAGCCGGTCGAGCTGCACATGGTCCACCGCGGACAGGAATCGCGCTTTTCGAAATGTATTGGGCCAGGCGCCCGGCTCCTGCCAGGTCAGCATGTCGTCCTGGCCGGACAGGGTGAGCGTCTCGAAAGAGGCCGCCGCCTCGGCATACAGCACGTTCATCAGCGCGTCGTAGGGAAGGTCCGGCAGCGACGCCTCGACCACCTCCACGCCGAGCGTGCGTGCCGCCGCCAATGCGGCATGGTCCACCGCCGTCGCACCGTCGCCGAACGCTGCCGGCAAGTAGCCGAGGCGCATCCCCGCAATCGGCGCAGCCGCGTCGAAGTTGAAGGGTTGGCCGATTGACGACCGGTCCGCCGGGTCGGAGCCGTTCAAGGCCTGCAGCACCATGGCGGTGTCCTCGGCTGCGCGGCAGATCGGCCCCACCTTGTCGAGCGACCAGCACAGCGCCATGCCGCCCGCCCGCGACACCCGGCCGAAGGTCGGCCGCAGCCCTGTCGTGCCGCAGCGCTGGCTCGGCGACGTGATCGAGCCCAGCGTCTCGGTGCCGATCGAGAAGCCGCACAGCCCGGCGGCCGTCGCCGACGCCGAGCCGGCGCTCGACCCGCTCGATCCCTCGTTGAGGTTCCACGGGTTGCTGGTGCGCCCGCCATACCAGATGTCGCCATAGGCCAGCGCCCCGACCGTCGTCTTGCCGAGCAGGACGGCGCCGGCCGCGCGCAGCCGGGTCACGATCTCCGCGTCACGCCCCGGCACGCGGTCCCGGAATGGCTCCGCGCCCCAGCCGGTGACCAGGCCAGCCGTGTCGAACAGGTCCTTCAGCCCATACGGCACACCGTGGAGCGGGCCACGCCAGCCATCCGACGCCAACAGCTTGTCCGCGGCGTCCGCCTGCGACAGCGCGAGGTCCGGCGCGGCCACGGCGAAGCACTGCAAGCGGCCGTTGAGCCTATCGATCCGCGATAGATAAATCTCCGTCAGCCGCCGGCTGCTGAGCGCCCCGGTCCGTATCCAAGCCGACAAGTGCGTGAGCGGCGCAAACGCAATTGCCTCCTCGTCCGACGGGCACGGCGCATCAACGGCGCTGTAGCGCACCGGCACCTGCGCGCCGGGCAGCAGCGTGGTCGGCAAGCGCGGATCGAAGCGGCTCGCCATCGGCATGTCGTTGCCAAGCGGCGCGCGGCGGCGGGCGAGGGCAGAGGCGATCTGACCCTCCAGGTTGTCAACCATCTGGGCGCGTTCTGCAGGCGTGTAGGTCACGCCGAGCAGTTGCTCGGCCGCTGCGATGCTCTCGGCCGTTACCATGCGAAGCGGCTCAGCTGTGGCGCCCGAGCTTGGTCAACCGAGGCCGGCGCTCCAACTCGGCCTCGCCGGGACGCCTCGATGCAGCGCCCGCCAGCGCCTGGCTTGGATAGCGGTGGCTCTGGTCGAGCACCGCCTCATACCGCTCCGGCCGGCGGTCCTGCAGCAGGTTGAGGCCGAAGAACGCCTCGGTGCGCGATTGCAGGACCTCGTGGCGCAGGTCGGCGCGATGCACCACCAAACCCTCGTCCGCTCCGAGCGACGCAACCACCTTGCCTCGCGGATCAACGATTTGCGAGCCGCCGTAGTAGTCCACGCCCTGCGAGTAGGCGCCGGTCTCGCAGTGGTTCGAGATCACGATCCAGAACTGGTTGAAGAAGGCGTTGCTCTGCGCTGCCAGGTCCATTGCCCAGCCGTGATAGTCACTGCTGCGGTCGTGCCCCTTCATCGGCCAGGCGGTGGACATCAACGCGACCTCGGCGCCCTTGACGGCATAGGTGCGCAGCAGCTCCGGGAAACACAGGTCGTAGCAGATCAGGCTCGCCAGCGTGCCGTGGGAGGTCGCGAAGACCGGGGTCTCCTCGCCAGGCGAGAAGTAGGGGAACTCGAACGTGTTGTGCAGCTTGCGATAGACGCCGATCACGCCCTCCGGCCCGATCAATGCGGTCGAGTTGTAGATCGCGTTCCCATGCAGGGCGCGCTCGGCCAGGCCGAGCTGGATCAACATGCCGTGGCGGCGGGCGAGCAGGGCCAGGTGATCGGTAGCCGGGCCAGGAATGGTCTCCGCCTCCCGGAAATAGTATTGCTTCTGTTCGGCGGCAGCCTTGGATCCAGTCGGCAGTGCGAAGTCGGCGTAGCCCTGCAGGCCAGCCTCGGGGAGGACCAGGATGTCCACGCCCTGCCCCGCCGCTTCATCAATCAGGTCGCAAAATCGCGCGAGATTGCGCATCTTGTCGTGGACGATCTTAACATTGGCCGCAGCCAGCGTGGTTTCAGCCATGATGCGGTCCTTTGCATGAGGCGGCGGCCCAGCCCGGTTCAGATTGCTTGACCGACACCCTTCCAGAGCTTGCTGCACCGCGTCAACATCTCAATCCCGCTTGAATGAGCTGTGTCCGGGACCGTCCGATGTCCGAAATATCTTTTGAGTCCGCAACGATATGCCGGCCGCCTTGCCGCTTCCACGCATGTTCCTTCCGGCGCATGGATGTTCATCATGCCGCAGCCATTGGGTCTGCGCCCGGGTTGATGGCGACCCTGCCGCACCGATCATCGCCGCGTGGCTGGGTCAGGATGGCGCGGGGTCCTGTTCCTGGACGTGGTGCTTCAGCGCGCTGCGATGTGACCCGCAACGCAACGCGATGCCGCCATTGGCCCGGATCGTTGAAGGCATGGTCCGCGCGGCGATGGCGGCGCGGAGTTGCCCGGCAGGCGACGATCCGGCGGGCCTCACCCCTTCGCCTCCGGCAGGGTGATCCCCGCCAGCGCCTCCCAGACGCGGATGACGAACGCATCGTCCCGCCCGCCATGCCCGGCCGCCGCCGCCGCCAGGAACAACTGGTGCGCGGCGGACGCCATCGGCAGCGGAAAGGTCAGCGCCCTCGCCTGGTCCAGCACGATGCCCAGGTCCTTGACGAAGATGCTCACCGCCGACAGCGGCGTGTCGTCGCCGGCGAGGATGTGCGGCACCCGATTCTGCCACATCCAACTGCTGCCGGCAGAGGACGAGATCACGTCATACAGGGTTTGCGGGTCCGCGCCGGCCCGGATGCCGAGCGCCATCGCCTCCCCGGCGACGGCGATGTGGACGCCGGCCAGGAGCTGGTTGACCATCTTGACGGTGCTGCCGACGCCGGGCTGGTCGCCCAGGCGCCAGACCTTGCCGGCGATGGCCTCCAGCACCGGCCCTGCCCGGTCGAAGGCGGCAGAAGCTCCGCTTCCCATCACCGTCATGCCGCCGCCACGCGCGCCAACGGCGCCGCCGGACACCGGGGCGTCTAGGAACAGGCGCCCAGCCTCGGTCACGCGGGCGCCGAGGCTGCGGGCGGCTTCGGGCGCCACGGTCGTGCAGCACAGGACGACCCCGCCCTCAGCTACCCGCTCCAGCGCGCCGGCAGGGCCAAACAGCACGGCCTCTGCCTGGGCGGCATTGACGACAAAGACGATCAGCGCTTCCAGCCCCGGCGGCAGGTCAGCTGCCGCGGCGACGCTGGCGCCACCGGCAGCCAGGAGTTCCGCCCCGGCATCAGGGCGGGTGTCGCAGCCATGGACCTCATGCCCTGCACCCTGCAGGCGAAGCGCCGCGCCAATGCCCATGCTCCCCAAGCCGATCACGCCAACCCTCATTGCCGCCTCCTCCGCCGTTGGCGGGAAGGATGCAGCAAGCAGGCGGATGCGGCTATGCTTGTTCTCCCTCTCCCTCCGGGAGGGGGCCGGGGTGAGGGAAGCGGCCAGCGCTGCCCCTGCTCATGATAGAATGCTATTGTCCCGTTCGTGCGCTAAGATGTTGATCGGCAACCCGGTTTCCCTCACCCCGACCCTCTCCTGGAGGGAGAGGAAGCAGGCAGCAGCGCCTATCGCCGGCCGGCCAGGCGGCGGGCATCGGCAAGATGCTGCTGGACCGTCGGCAGGTTCTGCTGCGCGAACGCCTTCACGTCGGCGTCCTGTCCCCCGTTGACCTCGTCGTTGAAGGCTGCGGCCGTCGCGGTGTGAACGGTGACCTGGCCGTTCAGGTAAGTACGGTCGAAGCTGCCGGAACCAGCAGTACGAAGCGCCGCCAGCAGGCGGTCCTGCGTCGGGTCCAGACCCTGGCTCACGGTGGCGCCCTTGGAGGCAGCCAACGTCGTCAGTTGCTGCGTGGTCTTCGTATGATCGTCAATCATCTGTTGCGCATAGGCACGCACTGCGGAGCTGCGGGCTTTTTGCAGCGCGGCCTGGGATGCCTGGATTTCGAATTGGCCGCTTGGCCCGGCCGCATTGATGAAGGCGGTGTCCTGGGCATTCGTCGTCACCGCGGCTGCCTGCGGCTGCGGCACCGCCGGGTTGAACGCGTCGGATCGGTCGGTGTTGCAGGCGGCAAGCGGCAGCAGGATCAGGGCAGCGCCCCAGCAGGCATAGCGAGTCACGTTGACCTCCCGGTGCATTGGTCCGCACATGCTGCGAACCTGCAGCCAACGCCGCGCCCTCGCGCCCCGTTCGTTTACCGAACCGTGCGGAACCGCTCCACCGCGGACACCAGCGCCCGCCGCACCCCAGGCTCCAGCGCGGAGTGCCCGGCGTCCGGCACCACCGTCAGCCGCGCGCTGGGCCAGGCCGCCGCCAGCTCGAACGCCGTCCGCGCCGGGCAGACCATGTCGTAGCGGCCCTGCACGATCTCCGCCGGCAGGTGCCCGATGCGGTGCATCCCGGCCAGCAGCCCACCCGGCGGCAGGAACAGGTCGTGGGCGAAATAGTGCGCCTCGATCCGCGCCAGTCCCAACGCGGTGCGGTCCTGGGCAAACGAGGCCACGGTGTCCGGGCTGGGCAGCAGGGTGCTGCATGACCCTTCGTAAACCGACCAAGCCCGTGCGGCGGACATGTGGACCGCGGGGTCCGGACTGGTCAGCCGGCGCAGGTAGGCGCCCAGGATGTCGCGCCGCTCGTCTATCGGCAGGTGCCCGACGAAGGCGGCATGGGCGTCCGGGAACACCTGGCCCAGGCCGTGCAGGAACCAGTCCACCTCCGCCGGCCGGCCCAGGAACACCCCGCGCAGCACCAGGCCGCGCACCCGGTCCGGATGCGCCTGCGCGTAGGCGAGCGCCAGCGTGCTGCCCCAGGAGCCGCCGAACAGCAGCCACCGCTCGATGCCGAGATGCCGGCGCAGCGTCTCGATGTCGGCCACCAGGTCCGGCGTGGTGTTGTGCGCCAGGCTGCCCAGCGGGCGCGAGCGTCCGGCGCCGCGCTGGTCGAAGATCACCACGCGCCAGAACTGCGGGTCGAAGAACCGGCGGTGCACCGTCCCTGCCCCGGCGCCGGGTCCGCCGTGCAGGAACAGCACGGGCTGCCCGCGCGTGGCGCCGACTTGCTCCCAGTACATGACGTGCCCGCCGGACAGCGGCATGTAGCCGGTCTCGAACGGGCCGATCTCCGGGAACAGGTCTCCGCGTGGCATTCGGGGATTGTACACGCTTCGCGCCGGTGGCGGAACCGGGTGCGGCGCGGTAATGCTCCGCCGCATGGAAACAACCTATCGTGTTTGGGTCGGCGCCGGGGCGCTGGCCGCACTGCTGGCCGTGGCCGCCGCGGCAGGCGCTGCGCACCTCGCGGCCGGAATCGGCGCGGGGGAGGAACGTGCGCTGGCCAGCGCGGTGCAGATGCACGGATGGCACGCCCTGGCGCTGGTCGCCGTGGGCCTGTGGGGCGTACGCGGGGGACGGCTGACCCACCTTGCCGGCGCGGTGTTCATCCTAGGCCTGCTGCTGTTCTGCGGCACCATCTACCTGTCGGCGCTGGGCGGGCCGCGGCTGATCGCCCTGGCCCCGGCCGGCGGAACCGCCTTCATGCTCGGCTGGCTGCTGCTGGCGGTGTCCGCCCTGCGCCCGGCACGGTGATCCGCAGCGCCTACCTCGCGGCGGAAGGGCTGGAGCAGCCGCTGCTGGAGGAACTGGATCGGGCCGGCGTGCCCATCCAGGCATGGCACGGCCGCCTGGCGCTGTCCGATGCGCCGCCCCATCCCGCGGCCTGGGCCTTGGACACTTGGACCGCGCCGCAGGAGCACCCGGCCCCCTCGGTCAAGGCCGCCGCCGACGCCCTGCGCGGGGTGCAGCGCAACTGGTCCGCCTACGCCGCCGGGCACCACCGCCGCACCGCCCTTATCACCGGGCGGCTGCCGCCCGTCCGTGCGCTGCCGCTGCATTTCCCGGAGCCTGCGCCCGCCTCCCACCTCGGCGCCTGGACCCTGCTGGAGCCGGACCGCCTGCTGCTCAGCCCCACCAAGACCAGCCCGTTCCCGGGCGGCGAGTGCCGGTTCCAGGAGGACCACATCGGCCCGCCCAGCCGCGCCTACCTGAAGCTGTGGGAGGCGCTGACCCGCCTGGGCGAGCATCCCGGACCCGGCGACTGCTGCGTGGACCTCGGCGCGTCGCCGGGCGGCTGGACCTGGGCGCTGGCGCAGTTGGGCGCCCGCGTGCGCGCGGTGGACAAGGCGCCGCTGGACCCCCGCGTCGCCGCCCTGCCCGGGGTAGAGCAGGTGCTGGACAGCGCCTTCGCCCTGCCGCCGGAACCGGCGGACTGGCTGTTCAGCGACGTCATCGCCTACCCGCCACGCCTGCTGGGCCTGGTGGAGCGCTGGATCGCCGCCGGCTGCGTCCGGCGGATCGTATGCAGCGTGAAGTTCCAGGGGCTGACGGACGCGGACACCGCCACAGCCTTCGCGGCCATCTCCGGCGGCAGGCTGGCGCACCTGTTCCACAACAAGCACGAGCTGACGTTCTTCTGGAGCGGCGAAGCGGCTGCCATTCAGGCCCGGGCGCCCTGACGCAGCAACAAGGCCAGGCGTCCCCTATCCGGTGATGGGCCGGCAACGTAGTGCAGCTGCCGCCGTGCAATGCCCGCCGTTGCCGGATCATTCGTGACTCCTGCATCAGTGGAGCCGCCCAGGACAACCGGCTGCGCTGGGTTGCCGGGCCGCTGGCTGCCCGCCGCTGATAATGACTTGTTCGCCGCAGGACTGGTTCGGTTGTGAACTCGTAGGAATTGTAAGGTAAGTGGATTTAGGTAGCAAAGGCCGTGATCTGGTACTTCCGGTTGTGCTAGCAGGGTTAATATTCCCGTAAGCAGAGTGGAACATGCCGGACTGCTTCGAAACCAATATGTCGCCAAACGGCGGAGCGATGCACATACTGTCCAAGCTGGACCGGCTGGCCGTCAGGACGCATCGGCTGAAGCCTGGCAAAGACCGGCCGCACGCTGGGACTGATTGGCGGACGGCCAGCCGCGCCGCGCAGCAGCCGCCCCGGTGGCTGGGGGTGCTCGGCCTGCTCGTGACGCT
>DASWOJ010000153.1:0-7406 GCA_036398775.1 Acetobacteraceae bacterium | reverse complement strand
TCAGCAGGTCGGACTGCGGCAGGCCGTACTTGGTGCAGGCGAAATCGACCAGCCGCCGGGCGATGGCCAGCTTGGCCTCCGGCGTCTTGGCCATGCCCTCCTCGTCGATGGTCAGCGCGATCACGGCGGTGCCGAACTTCTTGGCCATCCGCATCCGCACGTCGGCGGCCTCCTCGCCATCCTCGAAGTTGATCGAGTTGATGATCGGCTTGCCGCCATGCAGGCGAAGGGCCGCCTCCAGCACGATGGCCTCAGTGCTGTCGATGACCAGCGGCGAGTTCACGCTGCTGGTGAAGCGGGTGATGACCTCGTTCATCTCCATCACCTCGTCGCGTCCGACGAAGGCGGTGCAGATATCCAGGCTGTTGCTGCCCTCGGCGATCTGCTCCCGGCCCATGGCGACGCAGCCGTCCCAGTCCGCCGTCTCCTGCAGCTCGCGCCACTTCCTCGACCCGTTGGCGTTGCAGCGCTCGCCGATGGAGAAGTAGCTGTTCTCCTGCCGCAGCGCGGTCTGGCCATACAGGCTGGCGACGGCCGGGACCCACACCGGCTTGCGAGCCACCGGCGCCGGCCGGTAGCCGCCCCGCCCGCTGGTCCGGCGCCGCAGCATCGCGTCCAGCGCCTGGATGTGGCTGGTGCCGGTGCCGCAGCAGCCGCCGATCAGGTTCAGCCCGTCCTCGCCGATGAACCGCTCCACCCAGCTCGCCATCTGCTCCGCGTCGAGCGGGTAGTGCGTCTTGCCGTCCACCAGCTCCGGCAGCCCGGCGTTTGGCTGCACCGACAGCAGGCCGGGCCAGTTGGCGGCGAGCCAGCGGACATGCTCGCTCATCTCCTGCGGCCCGGTGGCGCAGTTCAGGCCGATCAGCGGCACGTCCAGCGCATGGATCACCGTCGCCGCCGCCGCGATATCCGGTCCGACCAGCAAGGTGCCGGTCGTTTCCACCGTCACCTGCACAAAGATCGGCGTGTCCGTGCCGGCCTCGGCGCGGGCGATCTTGGCACCATTGACGGCGGCCTTGATCTGCAAGGTGTCCTGGCAGGTCTCGATCAGGATGGCGTCCACGCCCCCGGCGATCAGGCCGCGTGACTGCGCCGCCAGTGCCGCCTCCAGCGGGTCGTAGGCGATGTTGCCGAGCGACGGCAGCTTGGTGCCCGGCCCGATGCTGCCGAGCACCCAGCGGTGCCGTCCGTCGGCAAAGCTGTCCGCAGCCTCCCGCGCCAACTCCGCCGCGACCTTGTTGATCTCGTGCGTGCGGTCCTGCAGGTCGAACTCGGCCAGGGTGATCGGCGACCCGCCGAAGGTGTTGGTTTCCACCATGTCCGCCCCGGCCTCGAAGTAGCCGCGGTGGATTTCGCGCACCAGGTCCGGGCGGGACAGGTTCAGCACCTCGGTGCAGTTCTCCTGGTTCCAGTAGTCGCGCTCGATGTCCAGGGTCAGGGCCTGCACGCGGCTGCCCATCCCGCCGTCGCACAGCAGGACCTGGTCACGCAGGGCGTCGAGCAAATGGGGTCGGGTCATCAAGCGTCCTCTGAGACAAGTTCGCGGCGGGGTTCAACGGCGCCATCCGAAGCGGCGGCAACAGGGAGGGTGGCGGGCCACAGCCGCACCTCCAGCGCGCCGGGCACCGATATGGGCCGGCCGGGCAGCAGGCCAGGGGTGCGCAGCAAGTCGTGCATGGCGGCATCGGTGAAGCCGGCCCAGCGGTGGGCCAGGCGCTCCGTCAGGTCGGTGCGCCGGTGTCCCGCCAAGTCTACGACGATCAACTGCCCGCCGGGGGCCAGCACGCGGGCGGCCTCCGCAACGACGGCTGCGGGGTCCTCGGCGTAATGCAGCACCATCTGCAGCACCGCCACGTCATAGCCCGGCGACAGCGGCAGCCGATACATGTCGGCCTGGCGTACGCCCAGATGCGCCAGCCCCGGCTTGGCGAGCCGGGCGCGGGCGAGGGCCAGCATGGCGCGGCTGGCGTCTATCCCCAAGCCGGAGCGCACCCGCGGCGCCAGCAGTTCCAGCATCCGTCCGGTGCCGCTGCCGATATCGAGCAGCCGCCCCAGCTTCTCGCCCGGCAGCAGCGACAGCAGCGCCATTTCCACGTCGGCGGCAGGAAGGCCAAGGGCGCGCATCTCGTCCCAATCCGCGCCCTGGCGGCGGAAGGTGTCGGACGCGACGCGCGCCCGTTCCGCCAGCACGCGGGCAGCGCCGCGGCGGTCGGCGGACAGCACGGGGTCGTCTTCCGGCAGGCGGGACAGCAGTTCCAGCACAGGTGCGACGCCCGGTGCGGCGTCGGGCGGCAGGGCAAACCAGACGTTGGTGCCCTCCCGCACCCGGTCCAGCAGCCCGGCGTCGCACAGCAGCTTGAGGTGGCGGGACAGCCGGGGTTGGCTTTGCCCCAGGATCTCGGTGAACTCCATGACGCAAAACGCACCATGCGCCGCCAGCGCCAGCAGGCGCAGGCGGGTGGGTTCGGCGCTGGCGCGCAACGCGGTGAGGAGTGGCTCCATGCCCGCCATATTACATAAAGATATCCTTATGTAAAGATGGATGCTTCCTGCTCCCTCCTCCTCCGGAAAAGGGCCGGGGTGAGGGGGGTCTTGGCTGCGGAGCGGCGCACCAACCATGCCGAACCGCTGCAGCCCTATCTTGGGCAAGCCCGGCCCTAGCCCGCCCCCTCACCCCAACCCTCTCCCGGAGGGAGAGGGAGCAGGGCAGGACAGCGCAGCTAGGCCTTCTTCAAATCCTCAGGCTTGTGCACGGCCTCCTTGCCGCTTTTCGCCGACTTCACCACGAACTGCGGCTCATCTTTGGTCGGCTTGGCAACGTGGCCTTTGATGTGGGTTTCGGAGGTCGCCTTCCTCTCGACCGTGCCTTCGGTGCCGCCCTGGGATGTGCCCCACTTGACCTTGTCGCCGGGCTTGAACTTATCGTCGGTCTCGGACTTGTCTGCCATCGCGTCCCTCGCTTGCTGGGTCCGCTGCAACACAGGATGGTGTTGCCGGGTTCCCCGTCCGCAACCCGGTGCGCGCCGCTGCGTCCAGGGCGCATTGCAGCCGAGGACCCAACCATGCCCGACCTTCACCGCCGTACTCTGATCGCCCTGCTGGCCGCCGCCGCCGCCAGCCGCGCCCAGGCGCAGGGCACTGCCGCCGATGCGGACAAGCTGACCCAGGTTGCAACCTTCGAGCAGCAGGTCACCGGTGTCGCCGTGTCGCCGCAGGGCCGCATCTTCGTCAACTTCCCACGCTGGGAACAGGACGTAGAGGTATCGGTCGCCGAGGTGATGAAGGACGGCAGCCTCAAGCCCTATCCGAATGCGGAGTGGAACGCCTGGCGCAACCTGAAGCCGCTGTCGAACGGCGACCACTTCGTTTGCGTGCAGAGCGTGACGGTGGACCCGCAGGGCTTCCTGTGGATCCTGGACCCGGCAGCGCCGGGCAACGAGTTCAACCTGGATGGCGGGCCGAAGCTGGTGAAGGTGGACCTGGCGTCCGACAAGGTGCTGCAGGTCATCCGCTTCGGCCGCGATACCATCCCCCAGGGCAGCTACCTGAACGACGTGCGCATCAGCCCGGATGGGAGGTGGGCCTACATCACCGACAGCGGCGTGCGCGGGGCGCTGCTGGTGGTGGACCTGCGGACCGGCAAGCCGCGCCGGGTGCTGGACGGCCATCCCAGCACGCAGGTCGAGCCGGACGTGATCGTCCACGCCGACGGGCAGGAGTTGCGGCGGCCTGACAAGCGCAAGGTCAAGTTCTCGGCGGACGGCATCGCCTTGGACCGGCAGGGGCGGTTCCTGTATTGGCAGGCGCTGACCGGCAAGACGCTGTATCGCTTGCCCACCAGCATCCTGACGAACCCGACCGTCGCCCCGGCCCGGCTGGCCGCGGCGGTGACCAAGGTGGGCACCACGAACGTCGCCGACGGCCTGTGGATGGACGCCAAGGGCAACATCTGGGTGACAAGCCCGGAGGACGATGCACTCAAGCTGCGCGCGCCGGACGGCACGATGCGGACGGTGGTGCAGGACAAGCGCCTGCGCTGGCCCGACAGCCTGGCCGAGGGTCCGGACGGCTCGATCTACGTCACGTCCAGCCACATCCAGGACATGGCGCAGTGGCACGAGAAGGGCAGCACGCGGACGGAGCCCTATGCGCTGTGGAAGGTGGCGGGGCAGTAGCGCCCGGCGGGAACGGCGGGCTAATCCGCTTGCAATCCGTGCAGCAAGCCCTGGAATGGCCCCATCAGGCGTTCCGCCTTGAGTGGCGCGTCGTCATTCCAAGTCGCCACTACGCAATGCTTGATGCCAGCCGGGGACACCATAAGGGCAGATAGGTTCAGGACGCCAGGTTCTGCCCCGCCTTTATAGGCAACAAGAGACCATGGTTCCGGACGTACCGGCCCGGGGCTGATGCGGAACGGCGGCAAGTGGCACGTGGCATCCAGTAATACGCAAAGCTCTGCCGCGGTCGCATACCACTCCACCCCAGCCGTAACGGTCTCAAGTCCGCTCATCGGCAGCGGAAGCGCGGCGATGCGGTCCAGCAGGGTCCGGCGCCCTGCCGGACTGGCTGACTGCCATTCCGTGCGCAGCGCCGGATCCGCTTTTGCGATGAATGCCTCCCGCGTCGTTGGGAACGGGGCGTTGCGGGGCGACACGGTTTCCACTGCGTTACGGCCGACAACATGAATCAGCGCGTCTGCCGCGGTATTGTCGCTGACCGAGATCATCAAGTTGGCAAGGGTAGCCAGCGTCACGGGCGCATCTTCAGGCCAATCCTGCAGGATGCCGGACGGTAGCGACCGACGTGCGGGATCAAGCGGCACGACCTGGTCCCATGCCAGCACCCCGCCATCCACCGCCAACGCAACTGCCCGCAGTATCGCCAGCTTGAACGCCGATCCCACCGCGAGCGGCTCGTCGGCCCTGTGCTCCCCACGCCGTCGTCCGTCCGTTGTCACCAGCACCGCCGTGCGGCCCGGCAGAGCGGCGACCGCATGCACATAATCCTGCAGCGTGCCTCCGGTCGGCTCTGCGGCACGAAGGCGGAGGCCAGCAATCCGGCCCGCAGCGTCGAGTGCGATGTCTGCCGGCACGTCGGCGTTCGCCAGATGGACGATAACGACGCTGGCGCCTGCCGTCACGCCCGTGAACCGCCCGTGCGCCTGGATCAGCCCGGCCACGAGCAGCGCGACCTGATCCGGCGGTGCAGCGGCTCGGAACGCTGGTGTGAACAGGTCTGGGCTCAACGGCGCCGGGCCGAACACGCGCGACAAGGCGGCGGCGGGATCGGACACGGCAGCTATTGTGCCGCCAGAAGTGCCGCGTCCCGCGCGCGCGCTCGCTGGGCGGCGGGCCGAGCCTGGACGCGCCCGACGTATTCCATGATCTCCGGACGCCCCGGCACAATCTTGGCCTGCGTGGTCCAGTCCAGCGATGAGCCCCACAGCACGTCGGCGGCGCTGAAGCTGTCGCCCAACAAGTAGGGTCCCGGGCTGAGCGCGGAAACCAGGGTGTCCAGCACCGTGTCGAACTCGCCATAGGGACTCATCGTGCGCGATGCCGGCTCCCGCCCGGCGGCGCGTTCAACCACCGCCGGCTCGAAGGCCGCAGCATAGAACACCATCCAGCGCAGGTAGGGCCCGCGCATCGGGTTGCCCACCGGCGGCGCCAGCCCAGCTGCGGGGAACAGGTCGGCCAGATGCAGCAGGATCGCCACCTGCTCCGTCACCACGGCTCCCGTGGCATCCCGCAGCGCCGGCACCTTGCCCATCGGGTTGACGGCCAGGAATGCCGGCTCGCGGTGCTCCCCCGCTTTTTGGTTCAGCACCTCCAGCCGGTATGGCACGCCCAGCTCCTCCAGCAGGAACACCACGCCGGCGGACCGGGTGCGGGGCACATGATACAGGGTCAGGGTGGGATCAGGCATGATGCGGACCTTTGCGCCGGGGCAGGAGCACTATTATGTGCATCCCTTCTCCCGCAGCACGAGGCCCCCGCGATGAACGCCATCACGCCCACCGCCGCCACCCATGACGCCCGCCTGGACCGGCTCGCCAAGGTCGCGGTCGAGGTCGGCCTCGCCCTGGCGCACGGGCAGGAGCTGGTGATGACGGCGCCGCTGGACGCCGTGCCGCTGGTCCGGCGCATCACCGAGCACGCCTACCGCGCCGGCTGCCCGCAGGTCACGACCCTGCTGACCGACGATGTGACGACCCTGGCGCGATACCAGTTCGCCCCGGACGACGCGTTCGACCGGGCGCCGGCCTGGCTGTATGAGGGCATGGCCGCGGCCTACCGCGGCGGCGCGGCGCGGCTGGCGATCTCCGGCGACGACCCGGCGCTGCTGTCGGCGCAGGACCCGGCGCGGGTGTCCCGGGCCAACCGCGCCCGCTCCGTCGCCTACCGCCCGGCGCTGGAGCTGATTACCAACTTCGCCATCAACTGGAGCATCGTCAGCTACGCCTCCCCCGCCTGGGCACGGCGGATGTTCCCGGACCTCGACGAGGCGCAGGCGGTGGCCCGGCTGTGGGATGCGATCTTCGCGGCCTCCCGCGTGGACCAGCCCGATCCGGTCGCCGCCTGGGCCGCCCATAATGCGACCCTGCATGCCCGGACCGAGACGCTGAACGCCCAGCGCTTTCACTCGCTGCGGTTCCGCGGGCCGGGCACCGACCTGCGCGTCGGCCTGTCCGACGGCCACCTGTGGCTGGGCGGGTCGGAGCCGGCGAAGAACGGCATCACCTGCAACCCCAACATCCCGACCGAGGAGGTGTTCACCACGCCGCATGCCAGGCGGGTCTCGGGTCACGTCTCCTCGACCAAGCCACTGTCCTACCAGGGCACGCTGATCGACGAGATTTCGGTGCGCTTCGAGGAAGGCAGGATCGTCGAGGCCAAGGCATCGAAGGGCGAGGACGTGCTGAAGAAGGTGCTCGACACCGACGAGGGCTCACGCCGTCTCGGCGAGGTGGCGCTGGTGCCGCATTCCTCGCCGATCTCAGCCAGCGGCCTGTTGTTCTTCAACACGCTGTTCGACGAGAACGCCGCCTGCCACATCGCGCTCGGCCAGTGCTATTCGAAGTGCTTCGTCGATGGCGCTTCGCTCAGCCCGGACGAGATCGCGGCGCGCGGCGGCAACAAGAGCTTCATCCACATCGACTGGATGATCGGCTCGGACAAGATCGATATAGACGGCATCCACCCCGACGGCAGCCGCGTGCCGGTTTTCAGAAAGGGTGAATGGGCCTGAGCGAACCGCCCCGTCAGAGGCTGCCGAAACCGCGCTCCAGGTCGGCGATCAGGTCATCGGCATGTTCGAGACCAACGGAGAGGCGCAGCAGTCCCTCTCCGACACCCATATCGGCGCGAACCTCCGGGGTGAAGCGCTGATGTGTCGTCGTCGCTGGG
>DASWOJ010000152.1:0-2730 GCA_036398775.1 Acetobacteraceae bacterium | reverse complement strand
GCCGCCTCGGGGTCCGCTGCCGCGAGCGGCCCGGCGATGGTCTCGCGCAGGCTGTCCAGCTCGCGGGCGAGAGGCCGCACCTTGTCCCACTCGACGAACCCGCACGAGCGCCCGATGGTGCGCAGGCGCTTCTCCACCTCCGCCGCAAGCCGGCCGCCGCCATCCGTGCCGGCCAGGACAAGGCGCAGCGCCCGGGCCAGCGCGGGGTCGCCCTGGGCGGCGTCCATCAGCAGCTCGGCCAGCCGTCGCGCGCCCAAGCCTTCCAGCGTGTCAGCGCTGAGCGCCCGTGAGCGGGAGGTGACCTTCCTTGCCGGTTTCGCCGATGCGGGGGCAGGGACGGACGGCTCGGTCGGGTCATCGTCCGGCGGCGGGGTCAGGCGGTTCCGGGACACGCGGGCACGCAACATGTCAGGCCCCTCCTGTTCTCGGCAGGGTCGGCTCCGTTGCAGTCTCGTTGGGCTGCCTGGACCTGCTGCGCGCCGGTGCCGGCGCAAGCCACTCCCGCAGCTTGGACCACCGCCTGCGCCCGCCAGCGTTCCGGACTGCCATGGCCAGAGCCTTGCGTTGGCCCACAAGCACCACCAGCCGCTTGCCCCGGGTGACGCCGGTGTAGAGCAGGTTGCGCGCCAGCATGGCGTAGTGCTGGGTCATGAGCGGGATTACCACCACGGGATACTCGGACCCTTGCGCCTTGTGGATCGTGATCGCATAGGCCAGCACCAGTTCGTCCAGCTCGCCGAAGCCATACTCCACCTCCCGCCCTTCGAAGCTGACGGTCAACGCGCCCTCCTCCATGTCCAGGGCCGTGACGATGCCGAGGTCGCCGTTGAACACGTCGCGCTCGTAATCGTTGGTCACCTGCATGACCTTGTCGCCGGGTCCATAGGTCCAGCCGAACCGCTCCACCCGCTGCTCACCCGGCGGGTTCAGCACCCGTTGCAGGTCGATATTCAGCATCCGCGCGCCCAGGCTGCCCCGGTTCATTGGGCACAGCACCTGCACGTCACGCACCGGGTCCAGCCCGAACCGGGCCGGCACGCGGTCGCGCACTACGGTCAGCAGCTTGCGGGTGGCGTCCTCGGGCTCGGCGGCCTCGACGAAGTAGAAGTCGGAGCCGTCCGGCGACGTCAGTTCCGGCAGTTGGCCCTTATTGATGCGGTGGGCGTTGGTGATGATCCGGCTCTGCGCCGCCTGCCGGAACACTTCGGTCAGGCGCACCACCGGCACGGCGGCGGAGGCGATCACGTCCGCCAGCACCTGCCCCGGGCCGACGCTCGGCAACTGGTCCACGTCGCCCACCAGCAGCAGCGCCGATGCGTCCGGCAGCGCCATGAGCAGCGCGCGCATGAGCGGCACGTCCACCATGCTGGTCTCGTCCACCACCAGCAGGTCGCAGTCGAGCGGGTGCGCCTCGCCGCGCTTGAACCCGCCCGACTTCGGATCAGCTTCGAGCAGGCGGTGGATGGTGCGCGCCTCCAGCCCGGTGCTCTCCGTCAGGCGCTTGGCGGCGCGGCCCGTGGGCGCACACAGCGCAACCCTGACGCCCTTGGCGCCCAGCACTTTCAGGACCGAGTTCACCAGCGTGGTCTTGCCCACGCCGGGGCCGCCGGTGATCACCAGCATCTTGGCGTCCACGGCCAGGGTCAGCGCCTCGCGCTGGCTCGGCGCCAGGGCCAGACCTGTCCGGCCCTCCACCCAGGGCACCGCGCGCGCCACGTCGATTGCCGGCCAGGGCGGGCGGCCCTTGGACAGCAAGCGCAGCCGCTCGGCGATGGCCTGCTCGGAGCGGTAGAGGCCGGCCAGGAACACGCAAGCCTCTCCGTCCACAGTGTCGGCCATCAGCTCGCCGTCCTGCAGCTCAAGTTGAAGTGCGCCACCGATCAGCCCGGCCCCGACCTCGATCAGCTCGGATGTGCTGCGGGTCAGCTCGGCCACCGGCAGGCCGCAGTGGCCCTGGCCCGTCGCTTCGGCCAGCCCGAACGACAGGCCGGCCCGCACCCGGATCATGGCTTCCTTCTCGATGCCCAGCTTGGCCGCGACTTGGTCGGCGGTGCGGAAGCCGATGCCGCGGATGTCGCGCGCCAGCCGATACGGGTTCTCGGTGATGAGCGCGATGCCGTCCTGGCCGTAGGTCTTGTAGATGCGCACCGCGCGCGACGTGCCGACGCCGTGGGCGTGCAGGAACAGCATGATCTCGCGGATCGCCTTCTGGTCGGCCCAGCCTGCGACGATGCGCGCGGCCCGCTTGGCGCCAATGCCGGTCACCTCGCGCAGGCGCTTCGGCTCCTGCTCGATTAGATCGAACACCGCGTCCCCGAACGCGCCGACCAGCGCGCGGGCATACACCGGGCCGATGCCGCGGATCATGCCGGACCCCAAGTACTTCTCGATCCCCTCCAGGGTGGTCGGCTGCGTGGTGGTGACGCTGGCTGCCTTGAACTGCAAGCCGTGGTCGCGGTCGGTGGTCCACCAGCCGGTGGCGCTGACGAACTCGCCGGCGTTGATCGCCGCCGCGTGCCCGACCACGGCCACCAAGTCGCGCTGCCCGCGCGCCTTCACCCGCAGGACGCAAAAGCCGTTCTCAGGGTTGTGGTAGGTCACGCGCTCGACCAGCCCGGACAGCGTCTCGGCCGGCGCTGCCGCCGCGCTGCTAACTGATTGCCCCAGGTTCGTCGTTCCTTGCCCGTCCACGGGGAGAAGGTAGGACTGCGCCGGCTGTCCCAACAGCAC
>DASWOJ010000151.1:0-10616 GCA_036398775.1 Acetobacteraceae bacterium | reverse complement strand
CGCTCGGCGACGGCAACGAAAATGCGGAGCTGCTCAAGGGTCATGCCGGGCAGCATGGCGGGACGGCGATCACAGCGCCATCCGTGCTGCCCATCGCCCGCCAGCTCCTGCTTAGCAGAGCGGCACAACCCGTATCGCGTGCCATGTCGTGTTGGGTCCGTAGGACTGTCCGGAGATTTGCTGCTCGACCATCTTCAGGACGATCCCGGTCGCAACGTCGCGCCAAGAGGCGATAACCGAGTGGTAGGTGTTGCCCTCGATACCCTCCCGTTCATGGGCAAGCTTCAGCGCCTCGTAGGTGCGGCCCTCAATCACGACGGGTTCGACACCTTGGTTGATGAAGCTGTCTGTCCACTGCAGGCCGGGGTAGAGCGCATGACGAAGCTGGCGCGGACGCCGGTCCCGCCGGTCACAACTGCCTTGATGGCGGGATAGGCCTGTCCCGCGCCGGGCCAGTCGCTGCGCCATGCGCCGAAGTAGAACTCGGCCGTGTCCTCGGCCCGGGTCATCCGGCAAAGGTCAGGGATGCTCTGGCACCGATCCGAGGTAGTCGGTCACGCCCCCCGCCGAGCGCACTACGCGGGTGGGTTCAGGCGGGCAAGCTGCGGGCTGTCCAGCGGAAGCTGCCATCGCCGTGAGCAGTACGGCCGTAAGGCCACACCAAGAATGGCGTGGGTGTAAACGTAGCGTGCCGTGACCTGGCATGCGCTGTCCTCCAGGTTCAGAATGTCCAACCCGGCAGATCACATGTCGCGCAGAGTCGCCGTCAACCGGCTTATCCAAGGAGCATCCAGCGCAGGGCATAGGCAACCAGAGCCGTCACCGCCGCGCTGGCCGCCCAGAGGCCGCCGAACCAGAGCCACCGCGACGCCCCAGCACCCATCTTGCTGCCCATGGCTAGTGGTATCCCGCATCGTGCTGCACCTTGCCGCGGAACACCCAGTAGGCGTAGCCGCTATAGGCCAGGATCATCGGCACCAGCACCGCAGCACCCACCAGCAGGAACACCTGGCTGTCGCGCGGCGCGGCGGCATCCCAGATCGTCAGGCTCGGCGGCACGATCAGCGGAAACAGGCTGATGCCCAGCCCGGCGAAGCCCAGCACGAACCACCCCAGCGCGCATAGGAACGGCGCCAACTCGCGGCCTCGCGCCAGGCTGCGGAAGAAGCCGAGCGCCAGCAGGCCGACCAGCACCGGCACCGGGCTGGTGAGCAGGATGCCGGGCCAGGAAAACCAGCGGTGCGCCAGGTCGCCGCGCAGGAACGGCGTCCACAGGCTGACGGCGCCGATCATGCCGAGCGTCGCCCAGCCCAGCCACCACGCCTGGCGCCGCGCCCGGTCGTGCAGCCCGCCCGAGGTGCGCCAGACCAGCCAGGTCGCGCCGAGCAGGGCGTAGCCGGCCACGACCGCGACCCCGCACAGCACGGTGAACGGCGTCAGCCAGTCCCACCAGCCCCCGGCATAGGCCTCGTCCACCACCCGGATGCCCTGCAGCAGCCCGCCCAGCGTCAGGCCCTGGCACAGCGCCGCCAGGGTCGAACCGCCGAAGAACACCAGGTCCCACAACGCCCTGCCGCGCTCGGTATGAGCGCGGAAGCGGAACTCGAACGCGACGCCCCGGAAGATCAGCGCCAGCAGCATGCCGATGACGGTGGGGTACAGCGCCGGCAGGATGATCGAGTAGGCCAACGGGAATACCGCCAGCAGCCCGGCGCCGCCCATCACCAGCCAGGTCTCGTTGCCGTCCCACACCGGGGCGATCGAGTTCACCATCACGTCCCGGTCCTGCCGCCCGCGCTCGACGGCGAACAGAATACCGCAGCCGAGGTCGAACCCGTCAGCGACCACGTACATCAGCACCATGAAGGCCAGCAGGCACGCCCAAACGGTCGAGAGGTCGATGGAAACGGACATCGCCCCTACTCCGCCGGCTGGGGTTGCAGGTCGCCGTGCGCCGCGGCCGGGCCGGGTGCGATGCCCGCCGTGCGGATCGGCATCGGCGGCTGCTCCGGCTCGCCCGCCTCGGGCGTCTTGCCCATCATGCGCAGCAGAATCAGCACGCCCGCGCCGAACACGGCGAAGTAGACGACCGCGAACACGGCCAGGCTGGTGGCGACGCCGGGCAGGCCGACCGGCCCCAGGCTTTTGGCGGTGCGCAGCAGGCCATAGACGGTGTAGGGCTGCCGGCCGACTTCGGTCGTGACCCAGCCGGCCAGTATGGCCACGAAGCCCGCCGGACCCATCAGCACCGCCGTGCGCTGTAACCACATGCTGTCATACAGGCGCCGGCGGTAGCGCGCCCATAGGCTCCAGGCACCGATCCCCAGCATGGCGAAGCCGATGCCGACCATCACGCGGAAGGACCAGAACACGACGGCGGCGTTGGGCCGGTCCTCCCGCGGGAACTCCAGCAGGCCAGGCACGCGGCCGTTCCAGCTATGGGTCAGGATCAGGCTGGACAGGTGCGGGACCTCAATGGCCCATTTCGTGCGCTGCTGCGCCATGTCGGGCAGGCCGAACAGGGTCAGGGGGGCACCGTTGCGCGGCTCCCAACTGCCCTCCATGGCGGCGATCTTGGCGGGCTGGTGCTCCAGGGTGTTCAGCCCGTGGATGTCGCCCATGGCGATCTGCGCCGGAGCGACGATGGCGGCCATCCACAGCGCCATGCTGAACATCATGCGCGCCCGCGGGTTGGCGCGGTCGCGCAGCAGGTGCCAGGCGCCGACTGCGCCCACCACGAAGGCGACGGACAGGTAGCTGGCCAGGATCATGTGCGGGAAGCGGACGAACATGCTGGGATTGAGGATGATGTGCAGCCAGCTCGCGGGTAGGAAGCGCCCGTCGGCCGCGACCGCATAGCCCGCCGGGGTCTGCATCCAGGAGTTGACCGACAGGATCCAGAACGCGCTGAGCAGGGTGCCGAACGCTACCAGGCAGCTTGCCGCGAAATGCAGCCGCGGACCCACCTTCTTCATGCCGAACAGCATGACGCCCAGGAACCCGGCTTCGAGGAAGAACGCCGTCAGCACCTCGTAGGCCATCACCGGTCCGACGACGGGGCCGGCAAGCTTGGCGAACACGCTCCAATTGGTGCCGAACTGGTAGGACATGACCAGGCCGGAAACGACACCCATTGCGAAGCCCACCGCGAAGATGCGCAGCCAGTAGCGGTACAGGTCGAGGAACACCGGACGCTTGGTCCAGAGCCATAAGCCCTCCAGCACCGCGAGAAAGCTGGCCAGGCCGATGGAGAAGGCGGGGAAGATGATGTGGAAGGCGACCGTGAACGCGAACTGCGCGCGTGCAAGGTGGAAAGCGTCCATGGCGAACGGCATGGTGATGTGGCGGCGAAGCCGCCCCTTTCAGGTGAAGCCCGGGGTCGGCGTGCGCTCGCGCAGGGCTGGCCGGGGGCTGGTTCCCGCCGTCTGGGCGGGTCAGCATGGTTGATTTAATGCGTCGTTGGCGCGGCGGCCAGGGCGATGCGGGACATTCGTTGATCCTTCAATGATGGCGGGCGAGGGCAGGCCGATGGGCGAAGGCGGGCAGGATGCGCGCGAACAGGACGGCAAGCCCCACGAAGAACACCGTGTGCACGGCGGCGAAGCAGGCCATGCCGGGAAGGCCGAGGGACCGGCTGCCGGCCACGCCCTCACCGAGCAAGGGCAGCACGATGAGGGCGTTGGCGAGCCAGACTGCCACCGCATAGACCAGCCCCTTGCGCCACGGCGGGCCGGCCAGCCACGCCTCCAGCGCCAACCCGTACAGCAGGGCCATCGCCAGGCCGACGACGACGTGAAAGCCCAGTTGGAACGTGGTGCCGCCCGGCGCCGGCAGTCCGGACTGGGTCCACAGTGTTCCGGCGCCGAGCCGGGCCAGGCTGCTCCCGAACGCGACCGTGAGCAGCTTGAGCAGGCCGCCGCGCGCCGTGACCAGCGGGATGGCATCTGCCGCCGCCAGCAGGGCGGTGTTCACCGTGATGGCCAACCCGCCGGCCAGCAGCGCCGCGGCAACCCGTTGCGGCGCAATCCCGAGGAGGGCCGTCCCGTCCGGGGCGGCCGCGCCGCTCACTGGAACACCGGCAGGTCGTGCGCGTGCACGTGGTGCCCGGCGTGCCGGCGCAGGATGTCCAGGGGGCTCGGTTCCAACGCCGGCGTCACCGTCGGCACCCAAAGCAGCAGCCCGCCATGGCCCGCCGGATCGTTGAACCCGATCTGGCGGCGCCGGACGACCAGCGCCGCCAACGCCGCGCCGATCAGTGCGCCGGTGCCGGCCGTGGCGAGGGCCAGGCCTGCGGTCGCCAGCAGCCCCACCCCGGCCGCGGCGCCGGTTGCCGCCGTTCCGAATGCCGGCACGATGGCGAAGCCGCTGACCAGCGCGCCCTCGGCGCTGCCCAGCGCTTGCGTGCAGAAATGGTCGGTGCGCCGGGCCGCCGAGTCGTCAGCCAGGATGACCGCGGGCTCGTTGGCCTGCGGTCCCGCTTGCTTGCCCAGCAGGCTCAGCTCGCGCCGAGCGAAGCCGGCCAGCAATAGCTCGTCCACAGCGTCTTCAAGCGCCCCATAGATGTCGAAGACGCCGACGGCCTCCCTTGGGGCGACGTGATGGGCAGCCACTGTCTCAGTCGCCTGCTTGACCTGGCCAATCATGGAAACCTCCGTTGCCGCATCCGATGGGGTGGAAGTGAGCCGTTGGGCACTATCCATTCAACGCACTGTGCTACTGAATCCAATTGGGATTCCAAATGGTTTGGCAGATGACGAGGGCGGCAGGTTCGACCGCACAGGCGCGGGGAGTCGTCAGCGCGGCATCGTTCGCCTGAATGCCAGCTTGTGGTAGACCCAGCAGTTCGCCTTATTTGATGGGTGATATGGAGCAGATCATCATCGCCTGTGCGCTGCTTTCCTTCCCATGCGCGCAATCTGGGACTACCTCCCACCTGTCAGCTTCGCTGCTGTAGCGAGCGACAGAAACAGGGTCAGCGGCCGGGTCGTCTGTGGCGTCTTCCAGCATCGCGATAGCGGCAGCGCCTGACCCCCAAGCGGAGCTGGGGTAACGGCGCCCATATGTCTGCTCCGTGCGGGACGGCTGCGACAGTTGCTGAACGCGCAGCAAGATACGCCGCCTATACTTGGCGGGCTCGTTCATGTGCTACCGTCCGTCATCACAGGAGTTTCCACCTTGGACCATGTCACGGCCCTGCCCCTACCCCGACTCACGTCCTTGGCTCATGGCGGCGGCTGCGGCTGCAAGCTGGCTCCGGCGGTGCTGCAGGAACTGCTGGCCGGGCTGCCCCAGGCCCAGGCGTTCCCCAACCTGCTGGTCGGCAGCGAGACGGCGGACGACGCCGCCGTTTACCGCCTGACGGACGAGCTGGCGCTGGTCGCCACCACCGACTTCTTCACCCCCATCGTGGACGATCCCTACGAGTTCGGCCGCATCGCCGCGACCAACGCGCTGTCCGATATTTACGCGATGGGCGGGACGCCGATCCTGGCGCTGGCGTTGCTGGGGATGCCGCTCGGCAAGATCAGCACGGACCAGGTCGGGCAGATCCTGGCCGGCGGCGCCGCGGTGTGCCGGGCCGCAGGCATCCCGGTTGCGGGCGGGCACTCGATCGACAGCGCCGAGCCGATCTATGGCCTGGTTGCGCTCGGCACCGTCCATCCCGGGCGGGTGCAGCGCAACGCAGGCGCACGGGACGGCGATGCGCTGATCCTCACCAAGGGGCTGGGCGTCGGCGTGTTCAGCGCCGCGCTGAAGCAGGAGCGGCTGCTGCCCGACGACTACAAGACTATGATCGCCTCCATGACGCAGTTGAACAGCGTCGGGCGGGACGTCGCGGCGATGGACGGGGTCCATGCGATGACGGACGTGACCGGGTTCGGGCTGCTGGGGCACCTGCTGGAGATGTGCCGTGGTGCCGGGCTGTCGGCGCGGATGCGCTGGCAGGACGTGCCGGTGCTGCCCGGCGCGGCGGCCTTGGCGCGGGACGGCGTGGGCACCGGGGCGGCGAGCCGGAACTGGGCCAGCTATGGCGCGGAGGTCGGGGCGCCGGCGGGCCTGCCGGACTGGCAGCGCGGCCTGCTGTGCGACCCGCAGACCAGCGGCGGCCTGCTGATCTCCGTGGCGCCGGAGGCAGCAGGCGCCGTGCTGGACCGCGTGCGGGCAGCCGGGTTCGCCCAGGCGGCGGTGGTCGGGACGATGGCGGCCGGGTCGGGCGTCGAGGTGGCGGGCTAAGCAGCCGGCCGGCGTCCCGGGTTGCGCCCCGACGTGCCAACGCTGCCCGCGCCGGCCAGGGACTTCTCCGCCCCATCCGTGTTCCAGCCCGGGCACCTGCTGCGGGAGGCACGGCGCCAGAAGGGCTTGCCGGACCGGGATGTGCCCGCGGTCTGCGTGCTGGACCCCGACGGGGACCTGGTGCGCCACCTGCGCCGTATGGGACAGGGGCGTCCCAGCCCTGGCTGGGCCTGCTACCACACCGACCTCGTTGAGTTCACGCTGCCGGACGGCACGGTTGCCGGGGTGGTCGGCTGCGCCGTGGGGGCGCCGTTCGCCGTGCTGGTGGCCGAGCAGCTCTTCGCCTCTGGCTGCCGGTTCCTGGTCAGCATCACCTCGGCGGGGCGCATCGCCGACCTGGGCGCTCCGCCCTACCTCGTGCTGATCGACCGGGCGTTGCGGGACGAGGGCACCAGCAGCCACTACATGCCTCCGGGACCGGTCATGGCCGCGCCAGACCCGGCGCTGCTCGGCAGGGCAGAGGCGGCGCTGCGGGCCGCCTTTCCACTCGGCGCCGGCACGGCGGTGCATTGTGGTGCGACCTGGACCACCGACGCGCCCTATCGGGAAACCGAAGCTGCCATCGCCTACGCCCGCACCTGCGGCGCCCTGGCCGTCGAGATGGAGGCCGCCGCCCTGTATGCCCTCTCCGCCGCCCGTGGCCTGCCCATCATCTGCATCGCCCACGTCACGAACACGATGGGACAGGAAGCAGGCGACGACTTCGAGAAGGGCGAGGCTGGCGGCTCGCTGACAGCGCTGCGGGCGATCGGCGCCGCGGCGGAGGCGTTCCGGCTCGGTGCGGGCCTCGCGGCACTGGGAAGTCCTGGCGCTGCGCACTCACGCGCAACGCAGGGTTAGAGCAGATTGCAGTAGGGTCTGGATGCGCAGCAGCCGGACCCTACTGCAATCTGCCCGCAAACAACAAAGCTGGACCGGCTTGCGTCTAGTCTGGGCGCAAGCCGGTCCAGCCCGCCCGCTACACGCAGGCGGGTTCGGTCGGCGGAGCCATCCGTGCGTCCGCCGCCGACAGGCGCACCGGATGGTCCCCGACCCTTAGGCGCCACCGCAGGGCGCGGGATGCCGCGTCAATCCCGATGGACAGCCCGGCCGTCACCACGATCAGCACCACCGCCACGTCCAGATGCAGCTCCTGGATGGCGGCATCCACATGGAAGCCCAGGGTGCGGACACCGAGAATGCCGAAGATGGCGCTTTCGCGCACGATGATCTCCCAGCGATACAGCACATAGGCCAGGAACTGCCCATATAGCCGCGGCATCACCTCCCAAAAGTACAGGTCCGCCCCCCGCGGCGCATCGGCGCGCAACGGCATTCCGTCGGCCTGCCGTCCTATCAGGAAGCCCAGGATGCCGCCGTTATGCAGCGCCAGGGCGATCACCGCCGGCAGCATTGAGGGGCCGAGCAACTGCAGCAGCACGTAAGCCGCCATGTACTCCGGGGTTGCCCGGATCACCACCAGCAGCGTCCGCCCCAGCGGGCGCCCCAGCGGTCCCGTGAAGTGCCGCGATGTCAGCGGGAACAGCAGCAGCGCCAGCACCGCCATCCCCACCATCGCCAACTGCGACACCACCAACGTGTTGACGATGCCCGGCAAAGCCTGCCCCCGCAGGATTGCCCACAGCCAGCCGCCGAGCGCCGCCCAGGTCCCGCCGTCGCCCAGATCCGCTCCCCGCAACGGCCGCGGCACGATGTCATGCCCAAGGAACCGGCCCAGCGCCGCCCAAACTGAGTCGCCCTCCACCGCCGGTGCCAGCCAGGCCAAAGCCGCGACCGAGCCGAGCAGCAGGAACGGCAGCGTTGCCGGGCGTGCCCAAAGCCGGCGGGTGCCGATCAGCAGGTAGAACACCGCGACGAACCCGGCGGCCTCGGCGTAGTGCCCCTGGCGGAAGTAGCCCTCCAGCTCGAACCCCATGGTCGGCAGGCCGATGAAGCCGAGCACCAGGGTGGAGCGCAGCCCGCACTCCAGCCGGTAAAGCAGGTAGTCGCCGAACGGCCGGGCCAGCACCGGCAGCCGAGCATAGGCGAGGCGGGACACTGCGCCGGTGCCGTGCGGCAACACCCGGTCGGCAGCGAGATCGGCCTCCTCGATCATCTCGGAAAACACCTTGGCGAAGATGCCGGCATAGGGGATCGCGATCGCCAGCAGTCCCGCCGCTGGCGACGGCCCGAGCACCTGCATCAGCAGCAGCGCCCAGAACAGTTCGTGCACCGACCGCAGCGCGGCGCAGGCCAGCCGCACCGTGCGCGACTGCGCGAAAATGAGCGCCAACGCCAGGCCGGCCGCGGCCACGCACGACACGCCGACCACGGCGAAGGCGACGGTCAGCACCACACCCACCCAGCCAACGGCCAGCAGGTCCGGGTGCAGGATGCCTCGGAGCAGCCGGGCCAGCTCGGCGCCGGGGTGGAGCACGGTGACACCGAGATCCGCGACCCCTAGCGACACAAGCCCGGCCACGAGGAAGGCCAGGCTGACATTCGCGTAGCCCATACGCATCGGCGGGCGGACCCTATCCATAGAACCGCGCCAGGTCAGCCTCCCGCAGCGACGCCGCCGGCGCGTCCAGCGCGATCCGCCCGGCCTCCAGGACCACGATGCGGCTGGCATGCTCCAGCGCGAGCGGGACGTCGTGCAGCGCCAGGATCATCGTCGCGTGCGCATCCGCCATCCGGCGCAGCACCGTGGCACCCTGGTGGCGGTCCAGCGCCGACACCGGCTCGTCCCCGATCACCACCGGACGGCCGTTGTAAAGCGCACGGGCGATGGAGGTGCGCTGCTGCTGCCCGCCGGACAGCGTGCCGGCCCGGGCGAACAGCTTGTCCGCCAGCCCGACCGTGTCCAGCGTGTCCCGCACCGCCGCCACCTCGGCCCGCGCCGGCCAGGCGAGCATGCGCAGGTTGCGCCAGGCCGGGTGCCGGTCCAGCCGGCCCATGTAAACGTTGTGGAACACGCTCAGCGTGCCGACCAGCGCCGACGCCTGCGGCACCAGGGCGGCCTGGCCCGCCAGCCGCGTATAGATCAGGTTGAGCAGGGTGGACTTGCCCGCTCCGGACCGGCCCATGATGGCCAGCTGCTCACCTGCCCGGACCTGCAGGGCGATGCCGCGCAGCACGGGTTGCCCGGCAAAGCCGACGCTTTCGTCGCGCAGGTCGAGCAGGACCGTCAAACAGGGTGGACCGACGCTCCCTCTCCCTCCGGGAGAGAGCCGGGGTGAGGGAAAGGCCGCAGGAGCCGAATTCGGCCCTGGACAGGCTTGGGTGGGGAAGGTTCGCCTGCGTGGCTTCCCTCACCCCAACCCTCTCCCGGAAGGAGAGGGAGCAGTGGCGGCCTTGGCGGGATCTGGGGACGCAACAGGAAAGCCTACCCCGCCTAATTCAGCAGTTCCGTCGCCAGGGCGACCTGCTCCACCGGGTCGTATTGCGCGTTGCCGGCGGGGATGAACCCGCTGCGCCCGAATGGCGCCAGGATCGCCGGGTCCTTGCACCCGACCAGCGCCGCCCGCAGCCGCTCCTTGAAGCCTGCACCGAACCGCGTGTCCACATCGCCGCGCACGGTCCAGTTGTAGTCGGGGAAGGGCGGGGTTTCCCAGATTACCCCTACCTGCGCTGGGTCAACCCGTCCCGCCTTCTGCTCCAGGTCGAACACGGTGTAGTCCATTGCGCCGACCTCGAATGCGCCGGACTGCACCAGTTGCAGCGTGCGCGTGTGGTCGCCGGAGAAGCCGACCCGGGAGAACACCGTCTCCGGTGCGCGTTTGAACTGCTTGCGGATGTAATACTCCGGCATCACCCGGCCGGAGGTCGAGGCGCGGGCGCCGAAGGTGAAGCTGCGCCCGGCGATGCCAGCCGGGAAGCCGTCGCCCCGCCCCAAGCCGGTGCCGGCATGGGCGATGAAGAAGCTCTTGAACGCGGTGTCCTCGACGCCCTGGGCAATGGCCTCCGACCCCGGCACGGTGCGCCGGGCCTGCACGCCGGTGAAGCCGCCGAACCAGGCGAGCTGCACCTGCCCGTTGGTGAAGGCGGTGACGGCCGCCGGATAGTTCTTCACCGGGATGTAGCGCACCGGCACGCCGAGCCTGGCCTCGAGGTAGGTCGCCACCTTGCCGAAGCGTTCCACGAGGCGGCTCTCGTCCTGGTCCGGGATGCCGGTGAACACGAAGGCGGGCTTGGCGCACTGCGCCGAAGCCGGCCCGGCCACGGGCAGGGCGGCGAGCACCGCCAGGATCAGCGTCCGAAATCCGTCGCGCATGCTTCGTCCCCGCTTCCCATCGACGGCCTCGGCCGTGGGCCTCCGTCCACATCGATGACCTGCCCTAGAG
>DASWOJ010000150.1:0-15400 GCA_036398775.1 Acetobacteraceae bacterium | reverse complement strand
CGCATGTAGTTGCGCCCGACCTGGCCGCTGCTGTTGGCCAGGCCGTCCGGGAACTTGGCGGAGGCGCTGTTCAGCAGCAGGCGCGGGCTTTCGATGCTGTTGCCGGCGACGCAGACCACGCGGGCCTTTTGCCGGTGCATGGCGCCGTCCGGGCTGGCATAAACGACGCCGGTCACCTTGCCGCTGTCGTTGTGCTCGATCTTGACGACGTGGCTTTCCGGGCGGACCTCCAGGCGGCCGGTGTCCTCGCCCTTGGGGATCTCGGTGTAGAGGGTGCTCCACTTGGCGCCGGACTTGCAGCCCTGGAAGCAGAAGCCGATCTGCTGGCAGGAGCCGCGGCCGTCGCGCGGCTGGCTGTTGATCGCCATGCGGCCGGTGTGGACCTCCTTGTAGCCGATCTTCTTGGCGCCGGCCTCCATGACGCGGAAGTTGTTGTTGCCGGGCAGGCCGGGGATGCCGTTGGTGCGGGTGACGCCCATCTTGTCCTCGGCCTTGGTGTAGTAGGGGGCGAGGTCGGCGAGGGTGATCGGCCAGTCCAGCAGGTTGGCCTCCGGCAGGGTGCCGTAATGGTCGCGGGTGCGGAACTCATGCTCCTCGAAGCGCAGGGAGGCGCCGGCCCAGTGCACGGTCGAGCCGCCGACCGCCTTGACGATCCAGGCCGGCAGGTTGGGGAAGTCCTTGGCGACGCGCCAGGAGCCGGAGGTGGTTCGGATGTCGGACCAGGCGAGCTGGGCGAAGCTGGCCCATTCGTCGTTGACGAAGTCCTGCGGCTCGTAGCGTGCGCCGGCCTCCAGGATCACGACGCGGACGCCTTTCTGCGCCAGCTCGTTGCCAAGCGTGCCGCCGCCGGCGCCGGAGCCGATGATGACGACGACGCCGTCGTCGTTCAGGTCGAATTGTGCCATTTGCGTGCTCCCTCCGCTAAACCGATTTCGGCAGCCAATCTATGTCGTCGAAGCCGCGGGCCAGGTAGCCGCCGTGCTCGGCGGAGGAGCCCTCGTAGCCGAACTTCGGCCAGATCTCCGGCTGGTTGTAGAGCGACACCACGAGGTCGGCGCGCAGGGTGCGGAAGAACTTGGTGTGCTCGATCCCGCGCAGCAGGGCGACGCGGTCGGCCTCCCAGGCGACGTTCAGGTAGGGGCTGCCGTGCCGGTCGCCGGCGTCGGCGTCCAGGCGGGCGACGCCCTCGGCGACCATGGCCTTCAGCGCCGCGTCCTTGCCGGCCTTGGCGTCCCAGGGGGTGACGGCGCGGACGTAGAAGGAGTCGCCGATGTGGTCGTGCGGGTAGATGTCGCGGGCGGCGCGCACCATGGTCGCCATGTCGTGCGGGGCGATGTTCTTGGCGTCGGCGGCCCAGGCGGCGGTTGGGCTGATGCTGGCGCCGGCGGCGATGGCGGCCGGGGCAGCGGCGGCGGTGCGTATGAAGCCGCGGCGGCTGAAGCCGGTGCGGCGGTCAATTTCTCGCATAAAGGTCCTACCTCTTACTTTTAGTTTGATCGTGTCAGCCGAAGCGTCCGCGGCGCTGCAGCACCTCGATGCTGTAGCCGTCGGGGTCCCTTACGAAGAAGAAGCGGCCGAGCAGCGCGCCGTCGTGCATCAGCTCGCGGATCGGGCCGGGGCTGGCGCCGGCGGCCTCCATGCGGGACCGCTCCCCATCCAGGTCGTCCACGGCGACGGCGAGGTGGCCGTAGCCGTCGCCGGGGTTGTATGGCTCGGTCTGGCTGGCGTTGACCGTCAGCTCCAGCTCGAACGGGCTGCTGGGGTCGCGCAGGTAGATCAGGGTGAAGTTGTCGAACGCGTAGCGGTCGGCGACCTCCAGCCCGAGGCAGGCGCGGTAGAAGGCGACCGAGCGGGCCTCGTCCAGCACGCGGATCATGGAGTGGATGGGACGAGCCATCACTTCTGCTCCTTGAGGTAGGCGATGACGGCCTGGCGCACCTCGGGCCTCGATTGCCGATAGCCCATGACGCCGCCCTTGATGACGGCTTGCGGGTTGGTGAGGTAGGGGTCGAGGTGCGCCTCGTCCCAGGCCCAGTCCGCATTGGCGAAGCCAGGGGAGTACTTGTAGCCCGGCAGCGCGCCAGCCTTGCGGCCAAACACGCCGGCCAGGTTCGGGCCTTGCCGGGCCTCGCCGGGCGTCAGGGAGTGGCAGGTGCCGCATTGGGTACGGTACACGGCCGCGCCATCCGGCGGAGCGGCTTGCGGCAGCTCGACCTGCGCGTAGGCAGGGATGGCCAGGCCCAGCGGGACCAGCAGCAGGACGTGTCGCATGGTCGCCTCCCTCTCTCGGCTCCGTTTTCGGGCCGGTTTAAGACGAGTGTGTCCCGCCGCTGGTCAGTCTGCAACCAGAACTTGCTTGTAGTTTGGAGGAGAGCACGGAGATGCTGGGGCAGGCCGGGCCGGGCGGGGTCAGGTCCATCGGATGGGCATGGCTGGGCGGCGTTGCCTCGGACCGTTTGGGCGGCTCGGGCCGGTTTGGGCAGCTAGCCTGGGCCGAGGCGGCGTTCCAGCCAGCCGAATACTGGCGGCACGAGGCGCAGGTATAAGCGCGGCGCGTGGCGCTTGATCGCCCATAGCAGCCGGGCCTGTGCGGGATAGACGGCATGGAAGCGGCGCCGGGCCATGTGGGCCAGCAGGCGGTCAGCGGCCTGCGCGGCGTCCAGCGGGGCGCGGTCCACCAGGGCCTGCGCCTGCCGGCGTATGGCGTCGCTGCCGCGGGTGTGTGCGCCGATGGCGGCGCCGCGATAGAAGGTCGTCATCTTGAGTGTCACGTCCACGCCGGTGCCGGCCAGCTCGGCCTGCAGTGCCTCGGACAGGGCTGCGACGGCCGCCTTGGAGGCGGAGTAGGCGGAGAACTTGGGCAGGCCGTGGAAGGCGGCGGCGCTGGCGACGTTGACGACGTGGCCGGAGCCTTGCGCGATCATGGCTGGCAAGAAGGCCCGGGCACCGTGGACGGTGCCCATCAGGTTCACGTCCAGCACCTCTCGCCAGTGCGCGAGCGGGGTGCCGAGGAACGGGCCGCCGCAGCCGATGCCGGCGTTGTTGAACAGCAGGCCGGGCGGGCCGTGGGCGGCGAGGAAGGATGCGGCGGCGGCCTCGAAGGCTGGGGCGTCGGCGACGTCGAATGGGTATAGCGCGGGGCTGCCGCCGGCCTCTGCCGCAACGCGGGCCAGGCCGTCCGCGTCCAGGTCGTTCAGGCCCAGGCGCCAGCCTGCGGCAGCGAGGCGCAGCGCGAGGGCGCGGCCCAGACCGCTTGCGGCGCCGGTGATGAAGGCGCGGCGTTCGGGGTGGCGGGCGCCTAATATGGACAGGGCGCGGGTGGGGGTCATGGGCGGAGGCGCTCCTTCTCTCCCTTTGGGAAAGGGCCGGGGTGGAGGGGTGTCATCGCACGGTTCCGTCCCTTGCAGGGCTTATGTCCGGCGGCGCCGGTGGTTCTTGCGTCGGCACGTAAGACCCCTCACCCCGGCCCTCTCCCGGAGGAGGAGGGAGAAGCAAGCGCTCTGCTTCCGGTTGTGCGATCCCTGGCCTAGGTTCGCCCACCCAACGCCGAGGCTACCATGCGCATTGCCAGCCGCCTCCTGCTTGCCGCCGCCATGCTGCTCTCCACCCTGAGTCCGGTGCAGGCCGAGACCGTCCGCATCGCCCGGCAGTTCGGCATCTCCTACCTGCCGCTGATCCTGATGCAGGATGGCAAGCTGCTGGAGCAGGAGGGAACCGCCCGCGGCCTGGACCTGCAGCCGGAGTGGCTGACCTTCACCGGCGGGCCGCCGATCAATGACGGGCTGATCTCCGGCAACCTGGACATCGCCTCTGGCGGCGTCACCACCATGCTGACCCTGTGGGGCCGCACCCGCACCAACCTGCGGGTGCGGGCGCTGGCGTCGCTGGGCAACATGCCGATCTGGCTCAATACCTCCAACCCCGCGGTTCGTTCGATTGCGGACTTCACCGAACGCGACCGCATCGCGCTGCCGGCGGTGAAGGTGTCCATCCAGGCGGTCGTGCTGCAGATGGCGGCGCGGCAGGCGTTTGGCGAGGGCCAGTCCGGGCGGCTGGACCCGCTGACGGTCTCGATGGGCCATCCGGACGGGCAGGCGACGCTCGTGGGCGGCGGGACGGAGATCACGGCGCACTTCACCTCGGCGCCGTATATGTATGACGAGCTGCAATCGCCGCGCATCCACCGGGTGCTGGACAGCTACGAGGTGCTGGGCGGGCCGCACAGCTTCAACCTGGCGTGGACCACCGGCCGTTACCGGGAGGCGCACCCGCAGGTGGTGGCGGCGTTCCTGGCGGCGCTGGACCGGGCGATGGCGTCCATACGCGACCATCCCGAGGAGGCCGCCGCAGTCTGGGTGCGGGCGGAGCGGTCCCGGCTCGGCGTCACCGCCGTCGCCGACATGGTCCGCCGGCCGGAGAACGAGTGGACCACCACGCCGCGGCGGGTGATGGACTTCATGACCTTCATGCAGGCGACCGGCGCCCTGGCGGCGCGTGCGGACACCTGGCGCGACCTGTTCTTTCCCGAGGCGCAGGGCCTGGACGGCAGTTGACCCGGCAGTGCCTGGGGCAGCACTCTCCTGGGAAAAGGCGGAGGAAGCGATGCAGGGCGACATCACCGTAAGCAAGGTCACTCCCGTCATCGGGGCGGAGATGGGCGGCATTGACCTGTCCCGCCCCTTGGGCAACGAGGCGTTCCAGGTCGTGCACGATGCGCTGATGGACAACTTGGTGCTGTTCTTCCGCGACCAGACGATGGACCACGCGCAGCAGAAGGAGTTCGGCCGGCGGTTTGGCACGCTGCACGTCCATCCTGCGGCGCCGTCGGCGCCCGGTCATCCGGAGGTGATGGTGATCCATGCCGACGCGAACTCGACGTTCGTGAACGGCGAGGGGTGGCATTCCGACGTGTCCTGCGATCCGGAGCCGCCGATGGGCAGCGTGCTGCACATGCGCGTGCTGCCGGATGTCGGCGGGGACACGCTGTTCGCCAACATGCATGCGGCGTTCGAGGCGCTGTCGCAGCCGATGCGGACCATGCTGGTGGGCCTGACCGCCGTGCACGACGGGGAGGGGCTGTATCGCGGGCGTTACGGCACCGACGACCGCGGCCGGGTGTATCCGCGGGCCGAGCATCCCGTGATACGCACCCATCCCGTGACGGGGCGGCAGGCGCTGTTCGTGAATTCGTTCTTCACCACGCGCATCCTTGGGCTGCACAAGGCGGAGAGCGACGCGCTGCTGGCCTTCTTGTTCCGGCACATCGAGACGCCGGAGTTCCAATGCCGCTTCCGCTGGGCGCCGGGGTCGGTGGCGTTCTGGGACAACCGGGCGTCACAGCACCATGCGTTGTGGGATTACTTCCCGCATACCCGAACCGGCACGCGGGTGACGATCGCCGGCGACCGCCCGTTTCACCGGGCCTGAGCGGATGCAGCGCACCCTGGTGCTGGACCTGGACGGGACGCTGGTGGATTCCGTGCCGGACCTGGCCGCGGCGCTGAACCGGGCGATGGCGGCGCGGGGGCTTGCGGCGTTCAGCCGGCCGGACACGGCGGCGATGGTCGGGGATGGGGCGCGGGTGCTGTATGCACGGGCCTGCTCGGCCCGCGGGGCACCGTTCGACGAGTCTGGGTTCGATGGCTTCCTGGCCGACTATACCGACCATGCCGCGGTTGACAGCAGGGCGTTTCCCGGCGCGGTCGAGACGATGCGGCTGATGCAGGGCCAGGGCTGGCGGTTTGCCGTCTGCACCAACAAGCCCGCGGCGGCGACCGGTGCGCTGCTGGAGGCGCTTGGCCTGGCGCCGTGGTTCGCGGCGGTGGGCGGCGGCGACAGCTTCCCGGCCCGCAAGCCCGATCCGGCGCACCTGCTGATGACGCTGGCCGCCGCCGGGGGAACGGCTGATGCGGCGGTGATGGTGGGCGACCATCGCAACGACGTGCTGGCGGCGGCTGGGGCCGGGGTGCCGTGCATCTTTGCCGGGTGGGGTTACGGGCCGGCGGCGATGGGGGAGGGGGCGGCTGCGGTGGCGGACGGGTTCCCGGCGGTGCCAGGGCTGGCGGACGGGCTGGTCCGTGCCCGGTGAGGCGCGGGTTGGGGCGCTGGGGCAGCTCTGATGCCTGAAAGCCTTGGGCTGCTGCAAGTGCAAGGCATCTTTCTCACGAGTTGTCTCCCATGCCGGCCGGTGCGCTGGCGCGATCAGCGGCGATAAGGACGATCAAGACTTTGGGTCCGGAAGCTGTTAAGTTTGCCCTCAGTGTCCCATCGGGGGGACAACGGCACAGAATGCAGGACCTCAACGACCTCTTCTATTATGCCCAGGTGGTGGAGCACCGCGGTTTCGCGGCAGCCGGCCGTGCCCTTTGCATGCCACGCTCGAAGCTCAGCCGGCGCATCTTCCTGCTGGAAGAGCGGCTTGGCGTGCTGCTGATCCAGCGGTCCACCCGGCAGTTCTCCGTCACCGAGATCGGCCAGGAGTATCACCGCCACTGCCTTGCCGTGCTGGTCGAGGCAAACGCCGCGCAGGAGATCATTGACCATACCCGCTCGGAACCGCAGGGGCTGATCCGGGTGAGCTGCCCGGGGGGCCTGCTGCAATCCCGGGTGAGCGACATGCTGGCCTGCTTCCTGGCGCAGCACCCCCGGGTGCAACTCTATCTGGAGAGCAGCAACCGCCGCATTGACGTCGTGGCCGAAGGGTTCGACGTGGCACTCAGCGTGCGGTTTGGTCCGCTGGAGGAAAGCGACCTGATCGTGCGGGCGCTGGGCGAGCGTCCGCAGCGCATGGTGGCAAGCCCGGGCTTCCTGGACGAGCATGCCGCGCCGGCGGTGCCGGCCGACCTGAGCCTGCTGCCGACGCTGGACTGGGGTTCGTCCTTGAATGAGCACAGTTGGCAGCTCCGGGGACCGGGGGGTTCCGTTGCGACCGTGCGCCACATGTCCCGATTGATCACCAGCGATCTCGCCAGCCTGCGCCACGCGGCGCTGCAGGGCGTTGGCGTGGCCCAACTGCCCATTGACGTCGTCCGCGAGGACATCGTGCAGGGGACGCTTGTGACCATCCTGCCCGAGTGGGCGTCCCAGCCAGGCATCGTCTATGCGGCGTTCTCGTCCCGCAGGGGGATGCTGCCGTCAGTCCGCGCCCTGATTGACTTCCTGGCTGCCGGGTTCAAGGCGATTGATGACGTGGACGTCCGCCCGCTCCGGCACTGAGCGACGGCCGTTCCGCTCCGGCGCGCGACGGGACGTTCGGCCTGGTAAGTCCTGCGTCCATCGGTTGTCCCATCTGAAGGACAGAGACGCTCGGTTTAAGCGGCTTCAGCGACCGGCGTGCCCAGCGTACGTCTCCTGTCATCGACGGCACCAAGTCGCCGAAGAGGAGATTTACAATGGACATGACCCTTCCGGCTCCGAGCGCCTACCGACGCGCGTCGAACCTGGACACGACGATGACCTACATGGGCAGCATCATGTCGTTTCTCGCCAGGGGTGAGGACACGGCGGGCCGTTTCGCCTTGATGGAGTTCCAGAGCCATCCAGGCACCGAACCGCCCGCCCATCACCATGCTTGGGAAAACGAGCTGTGCTACGTGCTCGAGGGCAGGATCGAGTCCTATTGCGACGGCAAGATCCTGTCGGCCGGCCCTGGCGAGATGGTCTTCTGGCCGCAAGGCAAGCCGCACGCGTTCTACATCCGGTCGCCGTTCCTGCGGATGCTGATCCTGGTCCAGGCCACAGGCGAGCACGCCGTCGGACTCGACCGTTACTTCGCGGCGATGGCGAAGCCGGCAACGAGCATGACGCTGCCGGCCAACGCGGTCACCTACATCATGGAGGACCCGAGCCATGCCCTCAGCGTGGGCGCGGCGCACGGCATCCACATGCTGTCCCCGGAACAAACCGCCAAGGCGCTGCCGCATTACCCCGGCTTTGGGGTCAGCTCCAGACTGGCGGCCTAGCCTGCTGGCTGGTTGCATCCGCACCCACGCAACGGACCGCAGCCGGGCTGCCCGGCCTGGCTGAAGCCGGGCGTGCCCTGGCTGGGGCACGCCCGTTCCTGTCAGCCCCGGGCCAGCGCGGCGTCGGCGACCGCGCTTTCGCGCAGGCGGTCATACTCCGGCTTCGGCACCGGCACCGCGTCGCGGTGGCCCAGGTCGTTCAGGTGCAGCCGGTAGGTCTCCCGCGCGCTGAATGCGGCAACGGCGGCGATGGCGGTGATCCCGAAGGCGATCGCGCCTACGGTCACCGGGATGTTGGCCGACCCCGGCGGCGCCACCAGCGCGAACAGCGCCGGCAGCAGCGCGGTGATGGTGGTCCCCACGTTCTGCGAGATGGCCATCGCCGACACCCGGGTGCGGGTCTGGAACAGCTCCGGGTAGAAGGACGGGAACACCGCGTTGTAGCCTTGGTAAACCACGCCCCACATCAGCAGCGACATGAAGATGGCGAGCGGCACGCTTCCGATGCTGATGGCATACAGGTAGCCGAACGACAGCAGACCCGACAGGAGCGCGCCGGCGATGACCGGCGGGCGCCGGCCGATCCGGTCCGACAGGTTGCCGACGAGGGGGATCACCACCACGGCCAGGATGTTGCCCAGCACCGGTATCCACAGATAAATGTCTTTGGCGAAGCCGATGCCGTAGGCCGGCTGCACCGCATAGGCCGCGCCGAACACGGTCGCCACCACCGGGATCACGTTCATCAGCGCCATGCACACGACGCGCAGCATGTCGCCGCCGCTGAGCTGGAACGCCTCGACGATGGGGGCCTTCGGTATCGTGGCGCCCTCCTCGGCGAAGGCCGGGGTTTCGTCCACCTCGCGCCGGATG
Organism: Acetobacteraceae bacterium; assembly: GCA_036398775.1. GTDB lineage: Bacteria > Pseudomonadota > Alphaproteobacteria > Acetobacterales > Acetobacteraceae > DASWOJ01. The sequence continues at coordinate 6,566 of DASWOJ010000150.1, read as the reverse complement.
ATGTAGCCGGCGATGATCACCACCACGCTGAGCAGGAACGGCACCCGCCAGCCCCAGGAGGCGAACTGGTCCGCCGGCATGAAGTGCGCCAGCGGCAGGAACACCGCAGCCGCCAGGATCTGCCCGGCCTGCACGCCCTGCAGGGTGAAGCTGGCGAAGAAGCCGCGGCGGCCGAACGGCGCGTGCTCCAGGATCATCGAGCTGGCGCCGCTGATCTCGCCGGCGACGGCGAAGCCCTGGATCAGGCGCAGGACCACCAGCAGCACCGGCGCCCAGACGCCGACCTGCGCGTAGGTCGGCAGCAGGCCCACCGCCATGGTCGAGAAGCCCATCAGGAACATGCACACCAGCAGCACGCCCTTGCGGCCGTGGGTGTCGCCGTAGTGGCCGAGCACGAAGGCGCCGATGGGCCGGGCGACGTAGCCGACGCCGTAGGTCGCGAGCGATGCGACGATGGCGGTGGTGGGGTCGGAGGACGGGAAGAACAGCTGCGGGAAGATCAGCGACGCCGCGGTCGCGTAGATGAAGAAGTCGTAGTATTCCAGCGCCGAGCCGATCCAGCCGCTGGCTGCCGCCTTCTTCGATTGCCGCCGTCCGTGCGGCTCGTGGGTGTTACTGTCCATAGGCGTCTCCTCCGTTGGTGGTTGATGCAGGCGCGGCAGCCTTTCCCGGCGGTTTCCGCGGGTTCCGTTACTCAGTCGCGGCGGACGTGCAGGCCGCCCTGGTCCGGCATGGCCATTCGTGCGCGGACGTGCTGGGGCCGGTTGCACCGGGGGCGCCGGTCATGGGTGCGGTGCGGCATGACCGGAATCGGGCGCGCGGCAGCCTGGTCGCAGTCAGCCCATGAACGCTTGCAAGCATGGCCCGGCCTCCCTGGCCGCGGCGTTGCGCGGCTTCGTCATTGTTCGTGAATGCCCCTATACCTACCGGACGGTAGGGTGCAAAGTGGAATCTCGGGCCGCGGCCAGAAATAATCTGCCCCCCTTGCAGGGCAGGCGCAGGGATGGATACGCAGGGCAATGGCACTCACGGCGAAGCAGGGCGGCGACGGCGCGGATGGCCAGGCCGGCAAGCGCCAGGCAGGCCGGCCGGCTCCGGGCCGTGTCCGCACTGTCCGCGCCCGGGCGCCCGATGGCCCGCGCACGCGGCAGGGCATCCTGGACGCGGCGCGCTCGATCTTTGCCGAGAAGGGCTACAGCGGCGCCAACGTGAACGAGATCGTCGCCTTGGCCGGCACGACCAAGCCGATGATCTACTATCATTTCCGCAGCAAGGAGGGCCTGTTCGCGGCCGTGCTGGAGGAGGTGTATGCCGGGATGCGCGCCATCGAGCGTTCATTGCAGTTGCAGGGGCTGCCGCCGGGCGAGGCGATGCGGCGGCTGGTGCAGGTCACGTTCGACTATCATGCCGAGCATCCCGACTGGGTCAGGCTGATCTCGGTCGCCAACATCCACGGGGCGCAGCACATCCTAGACTCGCCGACCATCGCATCGCAGAACTCGGCGATCCTCGCGATCCTGGCGGGGCTGTTGACACGGGGCGAGCGGGAGGGGGCGTTCCGTGCCGGGGTGGACCCGCTGCACCTGCATCTGATGATCAACTCGATGTGCTTCTACCGGATGTCCAACCGGCACACCTGGCGGGTGATCTTCGGGCGGGACCTGAGCCTGGCCGACGATGCGGCGCAGCAGCGGGCGATGCTGGCCGACGCGGTTGTGCGATATCTCAGTCCGGACCAAAGCTAGGTTCTGCTGCCGCCGGGTCCGGTTGGGCCACGACCGTTATTCGAGCGGCAATCCGCTGCATGCAGGGGAAAGAGCCGGCGCGGTCTGCGTCCGGACGTGGATCCGGACCGCGCCAACGGTGGCGCGGTCCGGGTGGGATGGCGCCTCAGGCCGCCGGAAACGCGCCCTCGAACACGCTTTCGGATAGGGGGCGCCGGTTGTTCGGCAGCTCACGCGCACGGACCGGGTCCGGCAACTGCGCCGGGTCGCCGCGGCGGCCGACGCAGATCATCTGCTCGACACGGTAGCCGATCGGCACGTGCAGCTCGGCGAAGGCCCGGTCCATGTCGAAGCCGACCATGCCGTGCGCCTGGTAGCCCATCTTCGTGGCCTGCAGCGCAAAGTAGGCCCAGCCGGCGCCGGCGTCGTGGCTGTGGCTGTGCGATGGGACCTCGCCCTCCTTGCCCGGCACCGCCATCGTGGACTTGGACAGCAGCACCAGCAGCGCGCCGGCGTTCTTGCACCAGGCGCGGTTGCCCTCGACGAGCAGGTTCAGGAACAGGTCCCAGTGCGGGCCGTCCTTGATCGCATACAGGAACCGCCAGGGCTGCGAGTTGTAGGACGACGGCGCCCAGCGCGCGGCCTCCAGCATGGTCATCAGGTCCTCACGCGGGACCGGCTGGCCGTCATAGGCGCGGGGGGACCAGCGTTCCAGGAACATGGTGTCAATGGGATGGTCGGCGTTGCGGCCGTTGGCGGTGAGGGTCATGGGGCGCCTTGCATCGGATGAGGGCAGGGCGGGAGAACAGGACGTTTGCCGGGCGGCGTCAACCGGGGCTGCCGTGCTGGAGCGGGCCATGACCCAGGCGGGCGTCCTGATCCCTGCGTCGCCCGTCTGCAGCCGCATTGCGGCGGGCCGGACGGGCGCTGCTGGCAGCCGGCATCTGCAGGGTCGTGAGGCACCTGGCTGAGAGTTTATTTGCCTTGGGGCGGCGCATCCCGTGATTGCCGCGTTGGATCCAGACCCTGCATCCCGTTCCGGGATGGGTGCCGCAAGGAGACGGGATTGAAGGTTTTGATGTGTTCCATCGTGGCGGCTGGGCTGATCGCCACGGCGTGCCAGATTGTCCTGACCCGGTTCGTGGGTGAAAGCTCGGCCCAGGCTTATTCGACGCCATCCACGCGGCTGTAGGCGGCGGGCTGCGCCGGGCCGGTTGCGCGGTGCGTGAGGCGGTGCGACCAATGGCGTGGTCCAATACCGCGCCGCAGGAGCTGCCGATGACACGCCTCCCCCGTATGCCCGCCGCTTCGGCGCTGCTGACCGCGGCGACCTTGGCCGCCGCCGTGCCAGGCCGTGCCGAGGAGCGGTTCCCGACCATACCGCCCGCCGATTACACGCCGGCGCAGAAGCAGGCCGCTGCCGACTTCCTGGCGGCGCGCAAGGCCCCGGTGTTCGGGCCGTTCGAGCCGCTGATGTACAGTCCGGAGGTGATGACCCTGGCGCGGAGCATGGGCGACTACCTGCGCTTCAAGTCCGGCATCGGCACGACCTTGTCGGAGCTGGTCATCCTGATCACCGCCCGCGAGTGGTCGCAGGACTTCGAGTGGTCGTTCCACAAGCCGATCGCGCTGAAGGCGGGCGTGCCGGCGGCGGTGGTGGACGCCTTGGAAGACGGCCGGCGCCCCGAGACGATGTCGGCGGACGAGGCCATCGTCTATGACGCCACGACGGAGCTGCACCGCAACCACCGCCTGTCGGACGCCACGTTCAACCGGGCGGTGGCGCGGTTCGGCCGTCCGGCGGTCGTGGATATGATCGGCGTCGCCGGCTATTACACGTTCTTGGCGATGCAGTTGAACGCGGCCCAATACAGGGTTCCGGAGGGTGCCGCGCTGCCGCGGTTCCCCTGATCCCGGCATGACGGTCCTGGAGGCGGCGGGCGTCACCCGCCATTACCAAACTGGCCGCGACACCCTGCGCGCAGTGGACGGCGTGTCGTTCCGGTTGGAGGCCGGCAGCACCCTGGCGGTGGTCGGCGAGTCCGGCTGCGGCAAGAGCACCCTGGCCCGGATGTGCGCCCTGCAGGAGCCGCCGACGGAGGGCAGCATCAGCATTGCCGGGCAGGACGCGGCAGGCCCGGCCCGGCGGACCCTGCAGTTGCAGAACCAGATGGTGTTCCAGAACCCCTACGGGTCACTGAACCCCCGCCGCACGGTCGGCGACGCCCTGGTGGAGCCGCTGACCATCAACCGCCGCGGCACCCGGCCCGAGCGCGTGGCGGAGGCCCGGCGGATGCTGGAGCGCGTGGGCCTGCGCCCGGAGGCCTATGACCGCTATCCGCACCAGTTCAGCGGGGGGCAGCGGCAGCGCGTCGCCATCGCCCGGGCGCTGATGCTGCGCCCGCAGGTGGTGACGGCGGACGAGCCGGTGTCGGCGCTGGACGTGTCGGTGCAGGCGCAGGTGCTGAACCTGCTGCGCGACCTGCAGGACGAGCTGGGCATCGCCTACCTGTTCATCAGCCACGACATCTCCGTCGTGCGCCACATGGCCCGGGATGTGCTGGTGATGTATGCCGGGCGGCCGGTCGAGCAGGGCAGCCGCGACCAGGTGCTGAACCAGCCGCAGCACCCTTATACGAAGCTGCTGCTGGCCTCGACGCCATTCGTGGACCCGGCCCGGCGCCAGGCCGCGGCGGTGGTGCGGGGGGAGCCGCCGTCGCCGACCAAGCCGCTGCCGGGCTGCGCCTTCGCCAGCCGTTGTCCGTATGCGCAGCCGCGCTGCTTGGTGGAGCGGCCGGAGTTGCGTGCGGTGGACGGGCGCTTGGCGGCCTGCCATTTTGCCGAGAACCTGCCGGAGGTGGTCGCAGCATGACGGAGCGTTACCGGATCAGCGGCGGCCTTGGCGCCACCGTCAAGGCGGAGGGGGCGGAGCTGTGTTCGCTGCAGGATGCCGCCGGGCAGGAGTTGCTGTGGGGCGCCGGGCCGCAATGGCCGAACCACTCGCCGGTGCTGTTCCCCATCGTCGGGCAGGTGACGGGGGACCGGCTGCTGATTGATGGGCGGTCGTATCCGATGGGGCGGCACGGGTTTGCGCGGCGGCGGCGGTTCGAGTGGCTGGAGCAGGGGGCGGATGCCTGTCGCCTGCAGTTGCAGGATGATGCCGAAAGCCGGGCGGTGTTCCCCTTCGCCTTCCGCCTGATGATGTCCTACCGCATCGAGGGCGGGGCACTGCATGTCGAGTATGAGCTGGCAAACCCGGGACCGGGGGTGCTGCCGGCTTCGCTGGGCGCGCATCCGGCGTTCCGGTGGCCGCTGGCGGGGGGTGGGCAGACGGACTACCGCATCGAGTTCGCCGAGACCGAGGATGCGCCGATCCGTCGCCTGGACGACGGGCTGCTGCGCCCGGCCGCGCAGCCCAACCCGGTGCATGGCCGGACGCTGGCGCTGGACCCCGCGCTGTTCCTGGACGATGCGATCATCATGCTGGAGCCGCGCAGCCGCAGCCTGCGCTATTTCGGGCCGGGCGGGGGGATCGAGTTTGCCTGGCATGGGTTTCCGCAGCTTGGGGTGTGGCAGAAGCCCGGCGCCGAGCTGCTGTGCATCGAGCCTTGGCATGGGTATGCCAGCCCGGTGGGCTGGGACGGGGAGTTCAGGGACAAGCCCGGGCTGATGTTGATCCCACCAGGGGAGGCGCGCACGATGGGCTGGAGCGTGCGGCCGTTGGCGGCGTAGGCGCCTTCGGTTCCGTCATGGTGGGGCGCATTCACCTGGCCGAGCACGGCCGGTGGTGCGGCGGCCGTCTCAGCCAGCCATCGCGTCACGGCAGCCCGGTTGTTCGGCTCGCTTCCTGACACCACGATCCCGGTTCCAGCCGGGTCCGTGCGTCCCGGCCGGCGCGGTGCCCTTGCATCCCGCTGCGGCCCGGGGGAAACCGGAGGGCATGAGCCCAGGATACCTTCCCTTCGCCGGCGCGCTGCGCCTGCCGGCCTTCGTGTGCGACAACTGCGGCTATTGGCAGAGGCACTTTGCCGTGCCGCCGTCCTGCCCGATGTGCCTGGATGCCCGGCACGTGGTGCCGCAAGCCGGCTGGCAGTTCTGGACGCGGGAGGAGGCGCAGGCCCGCTGGCCCTGCCATTGGGCGGAGGTGGAGCCGGGGGTGTGGCGGTTCTGGAACGACCCCGTGACCGGCATCGGCCCCAGCGCCTACCTGATCCAGACGCCAGGGGGGAACATGGGGTTCGAGGGCTGCCCGGTGTTCAGCGAGGCCGCGCTGGACCACATCGCGTCGCTTGGCGGGATGCAGGTGCTGGCGGCGTCGCATCCGCATTCGTACGGCGCGCTGTGGCAGTTGCAGGACCGCTTCGACCCGGAGCTGGCGCTGCATCCCGGCGACCTGGAATGGTCGGGGGCGTTGCAGGTGAGCTGGCCGTTCGACGACGTGCTGGAGCCGTTGCCGGGGCTGGAGCTGCATCTGACGGCGGGGCATTTCGCCGGGCATACCGTGCTGTTCGACCGTGCCCGGCGCATCCTGTTCTGCGGCGACGCGCTGAAGTTCGAGCTGGACCCGGCGGACCCGCGCCGGGCGCTGACGATCTCGGCCCATAAGGCGTTCGTGCGCGGCATACCGCTGACCCCTGCGGAGTTGCGGCGCTACCGGGAGGTGTTCGCGCCGCTGGACTTCGTGCAGACCTGGACGCCGTTCGAGCAGGCGCGCAACAGCGGACGGGCAGAGGCGGTGGCGCTGATTGACGGGATGCTGGCGACGCGGCCCCATGCGGCGCCGGTGTCTTTGGACAGCTTGCGGCCGGTGTAGGCGACCATGGCCATAAATCTTGTCGAGCC
>DASWOJ010000149.1:0-8385 GCA_036398775.1 Acetobacteraceae bacterium | reverse complement strand
CGCGCCCGCCCATCCAGCGGGTTGACGGGGCGCGACGGCCCCTTCAGCCGCCGCACGCTCGCGTCGGTGTTCAGCGCCACCACCAGCCGGTCGCACCCGGCCCGCGCCTGCGCCAGCAAGGACACATGGCCGGGGTGCAGGATGTCGAAGCAGCCGTTGGTCAGCCCGACCTTCAGCCCCTGCGCCTTCCAGCGCGCCACCAGGGCCTGCACCTCCCGCAGCGGGCGCGCGCCATCCGCGTCCGGCGCATCCTCGTCACGCGCGCCGAGTTCCCGCAGCACCTCCGGCACCGTGGCGGTGGCGGTGCCGGGCTTGCTGACGACGACGCTGGCGGCGGCGTTGGCGATGTGCATGGCCTGGGTCAAGGTACGCCCGGCGGCGGCGCACAACGCCATCGCCGCGATCACCGTGTCGCCCGCGCCCGACACGTCATACACCGCCCGCGCCCGCGCCGGAACGGACTGCACGACGCCGGAGGCTTCCACGAGCGTCATCCCCTTCTCGGACCGGGTGACGAGGATCGCCTCCGCGTCCGCCTGCGCCAGCACGTGGCGCGCGGCCAGCACCACGGCCTCGGTCGTGTCCACGGCCATGCCGGAGGCGACGGCCAGTTCCTTCAGGTTGGGCGTGATGCAGGTGGCCCCGAGATAATGGGTGAAGTCCGGCGATTTCGGGTCCACGAACACCGGCACCCCGGCGGCGCGCGCCAGCCCGGCCACCCGGGCCATCAGCCCCGGCGTCAGCGCGCCCTTGCCGTAATCCGCCAGCACCACCGCGCCGACCCGGCCGATCCAGGCCTCCACGGCATCGAGCAGCGCCGCTTCCTCAGGGGGCGTCACCGGCGCCAGGCTTTCCTCGTCCGCGCGGACCACCTGCTGGTTGGCGGCAATGAAGCGGGTCTTGCAGGTCGTGGGGCGCGACGGCGTATCCACGGCGGCCGAGATCAGGCGCGGCACCCCGCTCAACAGGCGCCGCACCGCGTCCCCGGCGGCATCCGCCCCGACCAGCCCGGCCAGGACGGCCGTGCCGCCGAGGGCGGCGACGTTGCTGGCCACGTTGCCGGCGCCGCCCAGCATCTCCCGCGTGCCGCGCAGGCGCAGGATGGGCACGGGCGCCTCCGGCGAGATACGCTCCATGTCGCATTGCACGAAACGGTCCAGCATCACGTCGCCGACGCAAAGGACCTGGATGTTGGTGAAGTCCATGGGAAGGAAGGGTTCCGGGTTGGGTCTGCGGCTGCTCTTCTGCACCAGCCGTCCGCAGAAAGTCCACAGCGTCGCCCAGGGCGGCGAACCGCGCCAGGCCGTCGGGGGTGCGGACGCCGAGGCGGCGAAGCTCCCAGGCCGCATTGGCGAACAGGGCAGCGGCGGCAATCCCCGCCGGTTCCGCCGCCTGCTCTTAAAAACCCGCCTGCATTAAAATCCGCCTGCATTCCGCGCTGGCGGAGCGCCAGGGCCGGCGTCAAGCCGCCGATGATGGGAACCCGGAGGTCGCATGGGGGCCATGCCCCGCTTCCTCGGCGCCAGACAGGAACGTCCGGCGCCAGTGGCCCCGGTTCTCGGGCCGTTCAAGGGAAACGCCAGGCCGCCTGCGCCGGCTGGCGAATGGCGGAGTTTCATCCGATCCTGTTAATAATACTTCGGTTTTGTTAACGATATGATGACGAACCAGGCTATGGACTGTCGCAGGATCAGAGGTGCCGAAATGATGCGACCTGAAATCAATCTGCCCGGCTTTGCAAATGGTTCCGGTCCCGACGCGGCGCCGTATGCTGGGGTTGCCGTCAAACGGGGCCGGCTTGGGGCCGGCCCCGTCCATTGCGGCGGGCAACGCCTCTCAACGCGGGGCGATTGCCGCACCGTAGGCGAGGTGCTGCGCCCGGTCGTCGGACACCAGGACCTGGGTGCCCGTCACCGGGACCCGGCGCCGCAGCCCGGCATAGGCCACCATTCCATCCGCAGCGCGCGCGGGCAGCGAGTTGACCGTCATCACCGGCGTTTCGCTGCCGCTGGATGGCAGCAGCACCTCCATGCTGGACGGCTGGGTGGCGTTGCCGGTGAACTGCGGGTGCGACTGCGACCAGGTCTCGGTGACGAAGGCGCTGCCGGACGATACCAGTGCCTCGGCAGCATACGGGAAGGGAGTGCCGTTCCCCTCGTTCTCCGCCAGGGCCGGGCTGGCGGCGAGGGACAGTACGGCCAGGGCAACGCGTGCGAACGTGTTCATGATGTTTCTCCTGCGATGGTGCGCCGCCTGGGGTCCGGGACCCATGTCCTGGATGACGCCGCCGCCATGGCCGCTGCTTACGGCGCCGCAGCCGGGGCCGCTGTGCGCGGCATCACAGGTCCGCACGACGGGCGGAACAACTGGGGGGTCCGGTCATGACCTTGGTGCCAAGAGGGCCGGCGCAGGCGCTGGCGGCGCTGCCATTCCTGGCCGGGGCGCCCGCTGGAGCATTGGAACGGTTCGCCGCCCATGCCCGGTGGATGGATGCCGCGCCGGACGAAGTCGTCGTGGATTTCAACGATGCGACCACCGACGTGTTCTTCGTCGTGCAGGGCGCCGTGCGCGTGCTGCTGCGCACGGCGGACGGGGAGCGGACGCAGATCCTGGGCGACTTCGCCGCCGGGCAGATGCTGGGGGAGTTGTCGGCGATTGACGACGCCCCGCGCTCCGCCCAGGTGGTGGCGCTGGTCCGCACCCGGCTGTGCTTCGTGCCGGCGCGGGCGTTCCTGGAGCTGATGTCCGATGCGCCCGCGGTGTGCCAGCGGCTGCTGCGCATGCTGACGGCGCGTATCCGCAGCCAGAACCAGCGCCTGATGGAGCGCACGGCGTTGCAGACCCGGCCGCGCCTGGCGGCCGAGCTGCTGCGCTTGTCGCGGCCGCGCCCTGACGGCACCTGCGCCGTCAGCCCGCCGCCCACGCATGAGGAGCTTGCGGAGCGCATCGGCGCACGGCGCGAGACCGTATCGCGGGAGTTGTCGGCGCTGTCCCGCGCCGGGCTGCTGCACCGGACGCGGGCGGCCTTCGTTCTGGACCAGCCGGGGATGCTTCGGGCGGAGGCGGACATGGGGTTTGGACAGGCTGGCAGCGCCTCGGTGCGGGGATAGGAACCGCGGAGCGCAAGAAGCCGGGAACGCGAGATAGCCAAAAGATGAAACGATCAGCCGGCGGTTCCTGCCCGTTCCATAGCGGACGCTTATCCTATTTGCTGAATAATCACCTCACGCTTCAACGGCCACAGTTCAAGCGCAGATTTTGAGCGACATTGAGCAGAAGTTCAGTCCATTCGAAGTATGGCTGGTGTTAACTATTTCGTGACCCAGGTCACAGGCGTCATGCGGTCCTGCCCTTCAGGAAGTGGCAAATTGCCGGCTGTGCCATTTGATTGGTCCTGCATTGCTCGAACGGAATGGGATGACCTATGCTCGCACTCAAGATCATCCGTCGTGACATGCCGTGCAACGGGTTGCCGGCGGCGCGTGCCCTCCGCGTCGGGCCGTCCCTGTCGCACGCACTTTCCGGGAACAGCATGACCGAGCCGGACTCCACACCTCCTGCCGGGACGCGTGCCGGCGGCAAGGGCCGTGTCGAGCGGCGCCTGGCGGCGGTGCTGGGCGCGGACATCGCCGGCTACAGCGCGCTGATGCTGCGGGCGGAGGAGGACACGCACCGGCGCGCCGGCGCCGAGCTGGACCGCGTGCAGCGTGAGATCCGGCGGGCTGGCGGGCGTGCCTTCGGCGTCGCCGGCGACGGCGTGATGGCCGAGTTCCCCAGCGCGGTCGAGGCGCTGAAATGCGCTCTCCGCATCCAGGCAGCGGCCGCCCGGCGCAATGCGAAGCTGCCTGCGGACGGGCGCATCGTGCACCGCATCGGCATCAACTCGGGCGAGATCATGCTGCAGGGCGGCCGCACCGGCGGCACGGCGGTCAACGTCGCGGCCCGGCTGCAGACGCTGGCGGAGCCTGGCGGCATCTGCCTGTCCGGTGCGGTATATGACCAGGTGCGCCGGGTCGTGACCGCGGCCTACCAGCCGATGGGCGGGCAGCGGCTGAAGAACATCCGGGATCCCGTGGTGGCGTATGCCATTCCGGCGGTGTCCTGCTCGGCCTGGGCAGGGATGCCGGCGCTGCCGCGGCTGGCGTCGCCCGGCACCGGCGACTATCGCCCGTCGCTCGCGGTGCTGCCGTTCCGCACGCTGCAGAAGGACCAGTCGGATGCGTATTTCGCCGAGGGGATGATTGACGACATCATCCGGGCGCTGGGGGGCTTGCAGGACCTGCTGGTGATCTCCCGCAGCTCGGTGGCGGGGTTCGCGCGGATGCCGCTGGACGTGCGCCGGGTCGGGCAGGAGCTGGACGTGCAGTATGTGCTGCACGGCAGCGTGCGGCGGTCGGGCGACCTGCTGCGGATTGCGGTGGAGCTGTGCGCGGCGCCAGCGGGCAGCGTGATCTGGGCGGACCGCTTCGACGGGCGGCTGGCGGACTTGTTCGAGCTGCAGGACCGGATCGCGCTGCGGGTGGCGACGGCGGTTGCGCCGCAGTTGCGGGAGCGTGAATTGGAGCGGGCGGTGCGGAAACATCCGGAGAGCATGACGGCTTATGATTTGACGTTGCAGGCGTTGGATCTTTTTTATCGGCTTGATCGGTCCTGCATCCTGCGTGCGTTGGACCTATTGCAGCAGGCGTGCGCTTTTGATCCAAGTTATGGGCCTGCTTACTCGCACATGGCCAATCTGTATTTGACGCTGATCGGGCAGGGATGGTCGGAAGATGAGGCGGCAGACCACGAGAAGGCCGCCACGGCAGCACGGGCGGCCATTGCGCGGGATCGCAACGACGCCCTCGGTCTGGCCATCCATGGTCACATGCAGTCATATCTTATGCGGGATTTCCAGGCAGCGCACGCATCCCTTGAGCGAGCCGTAGCAGCCGGGCCGAGTTGCGCCTGGGCCTGGGCCTATAGCGGGCTGACCTGCGGCTACCTTGGCGACGTCGCAACGGCAGTCATCAGGACAGAACAGGCCGTTCGGTTGTCACCGGTCGGCGCGGATGCCTTCTGGTTTGAGCATTACTTGGCGCAGTCATATTACCTTGCTGGGCGTTACGACGATGCAATTGGATGGGGACAGATCTCGGCTGCCCATTCCAATGCAAATACCTCCAATCTTCGCTGCCTCGCAGTAAGCCTTGTCGCAGCGGGGCAGTTGGAGGAAGCGCAGGTGATTGGGCAGCGCATCCTGCAGCTCACGCCTGGCTACCGGATTGAGACTTTCTTTAGGCGCACGCCGCTGCCGGCCGAACATCGTGACCTGTTTGCCAACCGACTGCTGCAAGCAGGGATTCCAGCCTAGCAATCGTCGCTTCCTGCATCAGAGCGAAGGAATGGAAAATGCCGTCCAGCTACATGGCGAATATGGCGAATATGGCAAATATGGCTAACTCCGGCAGCGCAGGAGGTGCCAACGCCAGCAGCACCAGCGCCGGTTGGCTCTTCCCCGACCGGGTGAACCTGCCCTTTGTCACCACGCCCGACACCGGGCCAGGAGCAACCAGTCCACCTAAAACGCTCGGGCACCTGCCTGTCGTCCCCATCAGCCGCTTTCCCGACCGCAACTGGTCCACCGAGTGGTTTGCCTGGCTGGCCCTGGCCGAGTTCGCCGGAACGGACTGGCGGACCGGTCTCCGCGACAACATCGGCGCCAGTTGGCCAGGCGCGGCACTGAAGGACGTGCCAACGCTGATCGGCCTGCTGCCGCCGAATGATCCGCCTGTCCCACCGATGGTCGTGAATTGGACGCCTCTGACCCTCGACATCGAACTGAATGACCTGGTCACTGCCGCGGAGAACGAGCGGGCCGATGCGCTGGGCGAGATCCTGTCGCAGTCCGACGAGTTCATCAGCTACTTCCTGAACGCCATGAGCGCCCGCCCGGCATCCCATCCGAAAACAACGCAGGTGCTGGCCATTGCCAGCCTGGTGGCCACCCTGGCCGCCATGTACCTCAAGGGCCTGTATGCCCGGCCCCGCCCGTCCCAGCTTTGCCCGGCGCTGCTCCCGCCCATCGAAGTGCCGGGCCACAGCTCGTTCCCAAGCGGGCACTCGACGCAGGCGCACCTGATGGCGCTGTGCATGGCGGACGTGCTGGCCGGCCCGCCGCCGCCAGCTCCACCGCCGCCGTCACGTGCGACGACAATGGAAACGCTGGCGACGCTCGCCGACCGCATCGCCCGCAACCGGGAGATCGCCGGTCTGCACTACGCCACCGACTCGCTTGCCGGGAAGGCCGTTGCGGCGGCTGTCCACACGCTGCTGAGCGCGGACGTGCCCGTCGGCCAGAACCTCCTGCCACCCGACCCGTCCAACAATCTCCGGTCGTGCTACCTGCGCGCTGTCGCGGGCGCTCAGAAGGAGTGGCCATGAGCGCCGGGCCGGCTGACATGGAGCACGGGGAGCGCCGCCCGCCGGAGCGGCCGGACATGCCGACCCAGTTCACCGCCTTCGACGCACCGCCGGACGACCACCACGGGATCACGAACTTCCTGCCCTCCCAACCCGGCTTGGACCTGCCGCGGTTCGGCCTGCCGCCGCGGCCGGACGCCGACCGGCAGCCGCTGCTGCGGAAGGTGTGGGACAGGGTGCTCGACCGGCGGGTCAAGCTCCTGCCCTTCACGCCGGACCTGAGCCTGTTGGGCAAGGTCAACTACCGCATCATGCGCCGCAAGATGGCTGTGCTGTCCCCGGCGCAGGCGCAGGCCGAAACCAGCAGCAACTGGTCCGGCGCCTACATCACCTCGAATGGGGGCAAGCGTTTCATGCTGGTTTGGGGACTCTGGCGGACGCCGGACGTGTTGAGCATCCCACCTCCGCCGCTGCAGGGGCAGCCGGGCATTGATTTCGTCGTGGCCAACTGGATTGGGCTGGACGGGCAACGGCGCTACTTCGACTCGTCGCTGCCGCAGATCGGGACCTCCTCCGTGCTGCTGCCGGACGGCAAGGTCCGGGTTGACCCATGGCTGCAGTGGTGGGCGCGCGACGATCCCGACCCCAAGGTTACGCCCATCAGCATCCCTATCGAGGCGGGCGACCTGGTGGCGTGCGCCTTGCTCGCCTACGATCCGCATACCGTGTGGTGCCTCATCGCCAACCTGAACCCGGCCCGTCCTCACCTCAGGACCATCAGCGGCATCGCCCCAACCATCCCGCTCGGCGGCGTGCCCAGCATCTCCGGCGCGACGGCGGAATGGGTGGTGGAGCGCCCGACGGTGCTGGGCTCGGACAAGCCGAACAACTTGCCGGATTATGGAGAGACTGGCTTCGAGCTGTGCGTCGCCGCCGAGGGCAAGCATCCTGATATCGGTTCCCTGTTCGACGGGACGCTGCAAACGCAGGACCTGGCCGGCGCACGAACCATCAGGATGTTTGACACGCTTACCGGCCCGGCGCGCACGGTGTTCACGTCAATGCCGCGCAAGGTGGACGACCTGACGCTCCGGGTGCGTTACGGGGGGTTCGAGTAGAGCGGACGGTGCAGCGCCTCTCGCCAACATGGCTGCAGTGCTGTGCGGCAGCAGGATGGAATGCGCTTTCCCTGCCTCTCAGCGGCCGGACGTGTTTGGGACGATCAAAGCCAGGACATAGGCCGACGCGGCGGATGCGAGGCTGCGCGCCCAGTCACACCGCCCGCCGTCCCCGCACCGCCGCAGCCAGCGTCCCATCATCCAGCACGTCCAGCGCCCCGCCAATCGGCACTCCCTGTCCCACCCGCGTCACCCGCACCCCTGGAGCGGCCTTGGCTATCCGCTCCTGCAGCCAATGCGCGGTCGTTGCGCCATCCACGGTGGCGCCCAGGGCCAGGATGACCTCCCCGACTCCGCCCGCATCGAGACGGTTCAGCAGCGGCTGCAGGTTCAGGTCCTCCGGGCCGGTGCCGCCCAGGGCGGACAGGGTGCCGCCCAGCACGGCATAAACGCCGCGATGGACGCTGGCGCGTTCCAGCGCCCACAGGTCGCCGGCGCCCTCCACGACGCAGACCAGCGCCCGGTCGCGTGCCGGGTCGGCGCAGATGCCGCAGGGGTTGCGGCTGTCCAGGTTGCCGCAGGTGCTGCATGTGCGCACGGCGCGGGCGGCGTCGGATAGTGCGGCGGCCAACGGCAGCATCCGTGCCTCCGGCTGCTGCAGCATCCGCAGGGCCGCCCGGCGGGCACTTCGTGGACCGAGGCCCGGCAAGCGCGCGAGCAGGCCGATCAGCCGTTCGATTTCAGGTCCGCCCATGCGGGCCTGGTTGAAAAAGAGTGCCGCTTGCTGCTCCTTCCCCCTCCGGGAGAGGGAGCAGGCGCCGCCGGCACTCGATGCTAGAATGGCAGCTTCATCCCGCCGGGCAGT
>DASWOJ010000148.1:0-21016 GCA_036398775.1 Acetobacteraceae bacterium | reverse complement strand
GCATTTCCGTCTCCTGGCTTGCAGCCCGGCTCAGCGCCGTGCCGCGCAGCAGAGTTGGGGGTGCAGGCCACGGGTTTCCATGCGGCGGCACGGAGGCGTCATCCGCGCTGAACCCCCCAGAACACCGGCATTCCCGGCTGGATGCCGGTGATCTCCGCCCGGTGCGCCGTCTGCTGGAACTGCTGTCCCAGCGGCACGTAGGGCACGTCCTGGAAGGCCTGCAACTGCATCCGCTCTGCCAGGGCCTGCTGGGCCGGCAGGCCGTCGGCGCGCAGCCAGTCGTCGCGCAACGCCTCCAACGCCGGGCTGTTGGGCCAGCCTGGCGCGGCATGCAGGCCGTTGCCGCGCAGGAAGGGATGGCCGGCCGGGGTCGCATGGTCCAGGCCGGACCAGCTGGTTTGGAACACGCTCCAGCCGCCATGCTCGACCGGCTCCATGCTGGTGCGGCGCTGCACGGCGGTGCCCCAATCCATTGATTGCGCGTCGAGGTTCAAACCGAGGCGGCGGAACAGGTCCGCCGTGACCTCGGCCAGGGCGTTGGTGCTGGGGATGTCGGTGGGCACCAGCAGGGCCACGCGCTCGTTGTTGTAGCCGGCGGCCTCGATCTCGCGCCGGCTGCGGCCGAGGTCGCGCGGGCGGGTGACCGCCTCCATGCCGGCGTTGTTGGCCAGCGGGGTGCCGGGGCAGAAGTAGCCGACGCCGTCCGCCCATAGCGCCCGGTCGGAGCCGGAGACGGCCTGCATGTGGTCGGCCTGGGTGACGGCGCCGAGGACCGCGCGGCGGATGGCCGGGTTGTCGAACGGCGGGTGCAGTTGGTTGAAGCGCATGGTGCCGATGATGCCGGTGGGGTCCTGGGTGCGGACGACCAGGCGCTTGTCGGCGCGCAGGCGCGGCAGCAGGTCGGGGTTGGCGGCCAGCCACCAGTCGGCCTCCCCGGTTTGCAGGGCTGCGCCGGAGGTGGCGGCGTCGGGAATGACCAGCCATTCCACCCGGTCGAACCCGGCGCGCTTCGGCCCGGCGGTGCGGGACGGCGTGCCGTTGGGACGGGGCACGTAGGCGTCGAAGCGGGCGTAGGCCACCCGGGCGCCGGGCACGCGCTCGTCGGCGAGGAAGCGGTAGGGGCCGCTGCCGACCATCTCCGACACCTGCTTGAAGGCGTCGGTTGCGGCCAGGCGCTCCGGCATGATGCAGCAGGGGCTGGGGGCGGTCTTTGCCAGGGCGTCCGGCAGCAGCGGGAACGGCCGGCTGAGGCGGAAGGTGATGGTGCGGTCGTCTGGCGCCGCCAACTCGTCGGTCGCGGCGAGCAGCGCCTGGCCGAAGGTGTCCCGTGCGCCCCAGCGGCGTATGCTGGCCACGCAGTCGCGCGCCAGCACCGGCGGGCCGTCATGGAAGCGCAGGCCCGGGCGCAGCCGCAGGTCCCAGCGCAGCCCGTCGGATGACGGACCCGCGGCCTCCAGCATCTGCGGCTGCGCGGCATAGTCCGCGTCCTGTCCGAACAGGGTGTCGAACACCATGAATGCGTGGTCGCGGGTCTGGTAGCTGGTGGTCCAAACCGGATCCAGCACCGCAAGGTCGGCCTGCGGGATGAAGCGCAGCGGCCGCGCTTCCGCCCCGCGCCCGATGCGCGGGGCCGCCAGCACCGCCAACCCGCCCGCCAAAGCCGTGCGCCTGTGCATGTCCTGGTCTCCTTGCCGCACGCCGATGTGCATCACGGGGCCGAGCCTGCCACAGGGCGGCGCATCAGGCACCCCGTTCCAATCCTGCGTGGGAGTCGCTAAAGCACACGGGATGGAAGACAACGATGACGGCGCCGCCGGCCGGCCCGACAGCCTGCTGCCCTACGATGCCTGGACCGAGGAGGCGCTGCGCCATGTGGTCGTGCGCGCGCTGGCCCATGTCGGCGCGCAGGGGATGCCGGGCGAGCACCATTTCTACCTTAGTTTCCGCACGACCTGGCCAGGCGTCACCATACCTGCCCGGCTGCTGGCGCAGTATCCGCATGAGATGACCATCGTGCTGCAGCACCAGTTCTGGGACCTGCAGGTGGACGAGGGCGAGGGCTGGTTCAGCGTCGGCCTGTCGTTCGGCAACATACCCACGACGCTGGTCGTGCCGTTCGCCTCGGTGACGGCGTTCGCCGACCCGCACGTGCAGTTCGGCCTGCGCTTCCGCCCGACCGGCGAGGAGGCTGCGAACGACGAGGCCGAGGCAGCCCCCACGCCGGAGCCGGAGCCGCCCGCGGAGGCTCCGTCCGAGGGGCCGCAGGTCGTGAGCCTCGACGCCTTCCGCCGGCGCCCGCCCACCAAGGACTGATCTCCCCGAGGATACCATGCCATGAACGCACCCGTGACGCCGGCGCAGGCGCGCCCGGCCAATTTCATGTATTCGCCGATGTTCCCGCTGGGGCCGAGCCAGACGCCTTGGCGCAAGCTGGACATCGCCGGCGTCAGCACCGCCACCTGCGACGGCCAGACGGTGCTGCGCATCAAGCCGGACGCGCTGAGCGAGTTGGCGTTCCAGGCGTTCAAGGACGTGTCGCACTTGCTGCGGCCGGGCCACCTGGCGCAGTTGCGGAAGATCTTGGACGATCCCGAGGCGTCGGCCAACGACCGGTTCGTGGCGCTGGATCTGCTGAAGAACGCCAGCATCTCCGCGGGGGGCGTGCTGCCGATGTGCCAGGACACCGGGACGGCGCTGGTGTTCGGCAAGAAGGGCCAGCGGGTTTGGGTCGAGGGCGACGAGGAGGAGGCGCTGTCCTGGGGGATCGCGCGGACCTATACCGAAACCAATTTGCGTTATTCGCAGATGGCGCCGTTGACGATGTACGACGAGGTGAACACCGGCAACAACCTGCCGGTGCAGTTCGACATCCTGGCGGCGTCGGGCGACCACCATGCGGACGAGTTCTTCATGCAGTTCGTCGCCAAGGGGGGCGGGTCGGCCAACAAGAGCTTCCTGTTCCAGGAAACCCGCGCCATCCTGAACCCGGGCAAGCTGGTGGACTACCTGGCGATGCGGATCAAGACGCTGGGGACTTCGGCCTGCCCGCCGTATCACCTGGCGATCGTGATCGGCGGCACCTCGGCGGAGTTGTGCCTGAAGACGGTGAAGCTGGCTTCGACACGGTATCTCGATGCGCTGCCGACCAGCGGCGGCAAGGCGGGTCATGCGTTCCGTGACCTGGAGCTGGAGCAGAAGGTCTTGGAGCTGACCCGCACCATCGGTATCGGGGCGCAGTTCGGCGGCAAGTACTTCTGCCATGACGTGCGGGTGATCCGGCTGCCGCGGCATGGGGCGAGCCTGCCGGTGGGGATCGGCGTGTCGTGCAGCGCGGACCGGCAGATACAGGCCAAGATCACGCCGGAAGGGGTGTTCCTGGAGCAGTTGGAAACCGATCCCGCGCGGTTCTTGCCGGAGGCGACGGAGGACAAGCTGGGCGAGGAGGTCGTGCGGGTGGACCTGCACCAGCCGATGGAGGCGATACGGCGGCAGTTGTCGGCCTACCCGGTCAAGACGCGGCTGTCGCTGAGCGGCACCGTCGTGGTGGCGCGGGATATCGCCCATGCCAAGCTGAAGGAGCGGCTTGACCGCGGCGAGGGGCTGCCGCAGTACTTGAAGGACCATCCGGTTTATTATGCCGGGCCGGCCAAGACGCCGGTGGGGTATGCCACTGGGAGCTTTGGGCCGACCACGGCCGGGCGGATGGACAGCTACGTGGCGGAGTTCCAGCGGGCGGGGGGCAGCTTCGTGATGCTGGCGAAGGGCAACCGGTCGCGGGCGGTGCGGGATGCCTGCAAGGCGTATGGGGGGTTCTACCTTGGCAGCGTCGGCGGGCCGGCGGCTCGGCTGGCGCAGGACTGCATACGCAAGGTGGAGGTCCTGGAATACGAGGAGTTGGGCATGGAGGCGGTTTGGCGGATCGAGGTGGAGGACTTCCCGGCCTTCATCGTGATTGATGACAAGGGCAACGACTTCTACGACGGGATGGAGTGATGCGGTTCACCGTGGACCGGCTGGATCACCTGGTCGTCAATACGTCGGACGTGGAGCTTGCCGCCTCCTGGTATCAGCGGGTGCTCGGCATGGAGCGGGAGGAGTTCGGGCCGGACAAGCGCACCGCGCTGAAGTTTGGCGGGCAGAAGATCAACCTGCGCCCGCATGACGCGGACAGGCGGAAGTGGTTCACCGGCGCCAACAGCGAGCCTGGGGCCGCGGATCTGTGCTTCGTGACGGCGGTGGGGCCGGAGGACGTGGTGGAGCACCTGCACGACTGCGGCGTCGCCATCGAGGCCGGGCCGGTGGCCAAGGAGGGCGCGCTGGGCACGATCCAGTCGGTGTACTGCCGGGACCCCGATGGCAACCTGATCGAGATTTCCTCCTACCTGGACCGGTGACGCGGTTGGCCCGGAATGGGCGCGCCATCGGCTGGGCGGCGCTGGCGGCGTTCTTGCTGTGCGTGCCGCTCGCCAACTGGATGGTGCAGCACGTCGGGACCGTTTGCCCGGCGGATGGGCCGTGCCTGGTGCCGGTGGCGCCGGGGCTGATGGCGCCATCGGGGGTGCTGACGGTCGGCGCGGCCTTGGTGCTGCGGGATGTGGTGCAGCGCTATTTGGGCGCGATTTGGGGAGTGGGGGCCATCGTCGCCGGGGCGGTGCTGTCGGTGGCCATCGCGCCGCCGTTCCTGGTGCTGGCGTCGGGGGCCGCGTTCCTGTTGAGCGAGTTGGCGGATTTTGCGGTTTATACGCCGTTGCAGCGGCGGGGGCTGGTGCGGGCGGTGCTGGCTAGCTCGGTGGCGGGATTGGTGGTGGATAGCCTGGTGTTCCTGATGCTGGCGTTCGGCAGCCTGCAGTTCTTGCCGGGGCAGGTGGTGGGCAAGGGCTGGGCGGTGCTGGTGAGCGTGCCGTTGATCCGGCTGCTGCGGCGGGTGGCGCCGACGCCGGCTTAGGTGTGGTAGGGTGGACGCCATGAACGTCACGCTCCGCCCTGCCCCGCCCCTGCCCGCCATGACCCGGGAGCAGTTCCTGGATTGGGACGGGCACCTCGATGGTCACTGGGAGTTCGATGGCAGCCGTCCCATCCCGATGACCGGTGGTTCGCGCGGACACAGCCTTATCGCTGCCCGGCTGATCTACGCGCTCATGAGGCGCTTGGACCGGACGGAATGGAAGGTTCTGGTGGATGCCGGGCTTGGCACGGTTGGCGATAAGGTCCGCTACCCCGATGTCCAGGTGACGCGGACGCCGTCGCCTCCGTTCGCCAAACTGGTGCTCGGCACGGTTGCCGCGTTCGAGGTGGTCAGCCCCGGCTCGGAACGGGCAGATCGAGTGGACAAGATACGGGAGTATGCTGCCGTCCCTTCCATCTACCGCTATGCCATCTTGGAGCAGACCGCCCCCGTGCTGACTGTCCTGCACCGGAGGGATGGCGGGGATGGATGGGGCGCCCTGCCGCCTGGCGCTGGTGAAACCCTGGAGTTGCCGGAGCTTGGGATCGCCGTGCCGGTGGACGAGATCTACGCCGGCCTGACGTTTCCAGGGGACGACGCGCCGGGCGCCTGACATGCGCTTGTCCGAGTTCGACTTCCACCTTCCGCCAGAGCGCATCGCCCATGCCCCGGCCCGTCCGCGTGATGCCGCGCGGCTGCTGGTCGTTGGGGACACGCTGCAGGACCGTGTCGTGCGCGAGTTGCCCAGCCTGCTGCGGGCCGGCGACGTGCTGGTGGCCAACGATACCCGGGTGATCCCCGCGCAGTTGGCGGCCCGCCGGGGGGATGCCCGCATCGGCTTGACGCTGGACCAGCCCGGGGCGGATGGGACATGGCATGCCCTTGCCCGCAATGCGCGGCGGCTGCGGCCTGGGGACCGCCTGGCCTTCGACGGTGCGGACGACCTGGCGGCGGAGGTGGTTGGGCGCGATGCGGACGGGGGGGTTACGCTGCGCTTCAACCGGGCTGACGAGGCGTTTGCCGATGCGCTGCGGCGGGCGGGGGCGCTGGCGCTGCCGCCCTACATCAACCGCCCGGACGGCCCGACCGAGCAGGACGCGCAGGATTACCAGACCGTGTTCGCCGACCGGCCCGGCGCGGTCGCCGCGCCCACGGCCGGGCTGCACTTCACCCCTGCCCTGCTGGCGGCGCTGGAGGCTGCCGGCGTGTCGCGGGTGCTGGTGACGCTGCATGTCGGGGCCGGCACCTTCCTGCCGGTGCGCACCGATGATGTGTCGGAGCACCGGATGCACCCGGAGCGCGGGACGGTCACGCAGGAAGCGGCCGACCGGATCAACGCCGCCCGGCGGGTGGTCGCGGTCGGCACCACCAGCCTGCGCCTGCTGGAGTCCGCCGCCGGGCCAGACGGGAGGGTGCAGGCGTTCAGGGGTGACACCAGCCTGTTCATCACGCCTGGCTTCCGTTTCCGGGTGGTGGATGCGCTGCTGACCAACTTCCATCTGCCGCGCAGCACCCTGTTCATGCTGGTCTGCGCCTTTGCCGGGCAGGAACGGATGCAGGCGGCCTATACCCATGCGATCCAGGCAGGCTACAGATTTTATTCCTATGGCGATGCGTCCCTGCTGGAACGCGCCCTGCCGGAACATGCCCTGCTGGAGCACGCATGAATTTTGGGCATGTGACGGTGGCGACGGATGGCGCCGCGCGTGCCGGGGTGCTGCAAACGGCGCACGGGGCGGTGGAAACGCCGGTGTTCATGCCGGTGGGCACCGCCGGCACGGTGAAGGCCATGACGGCGGACCAGGTGCGGGCGACCGGCGCCGGCATCGTGCTGGGCAATACCTACCACCTGATGCTGCGTCCGGGGGCGGACCGGGTGGAGCGGCTGGGCGGGCTGCACCGCTTCATGGACTGGCCCGGCCCGATCCTGACCGATAGCGGCGGCTTCCAGGTCATGTCGCTGTCGGGGTTGCGGAAGATGGATGAGGGGGGCGTCACGTTCCGCAGCCACCTGGATGGTTCGCAGCACCGGCTGATGCCGGAGAGCGCTACCGGCATCCAGCGCCAGTTGGACTCCACGATCACGATGGTGCTGGACGAATGCACGCCGTTCCCGGCCACGCACGAGCAGGCACGCGCCAGCATGGAGCTGTCCATGCGCTGGGCGGCACGGTCGCGCGCCGCGTTCGTGGCGCGGCCGGGCTATGCCCAATTCGGCATCGTGCAGGGCAGCGTGTACCCGGATTTGCGGGCGCGGTCGGTGGAGGCGCTGCTCGCCGTGGGGTTCGAGGGGTATGCGGTGGGCGGGCTGGCGGTCGGCGAGGGGCAGGCGATGATGCTCGATGTGCTGGACTTCACCGTGCCGCTGCTGCCGGCGGACCGGCCGCGTTATTTGATGGGGGTGGGGACGCCGGACGACCTGGTGGCGGCGGTGGGGCGCGGGGTGGACATGTTCGACTGCGTGATGCCGACCCGGGCCGGACGCACCGCGCGGGCCTTCACCAGCCAGGGCGTGCTGAACATGCGCAATGCGCGGCATATGGACGATGCCGGGCCGGTGGACCCGGATTGCGGCTGCACCGCTTGCACACGGCATAGCCGCGCCTACCTGCACCATCTGTTCCGGGCTAAGGAAATCCTTGGCCCGATGCTGCTGACCCAGCACAATATCACCTACTACCAGTCCCTGATGCGCGGCCTGCGCGCGGCGGTCGTGGCGGGGGATTTTGCTGGCCATGCCGCCGGGCTGCGCGCCGCTTGGGGTGGCGGAGACCCTTCCGGAGACGTGCGATGAGCGATTACAGCGTCCTGACCCAGCTTGGCTCCGTGATCGAGGCGCCGGCCAACCCGGACGAGGCCGTGCTGGAGCGGGTCGGCAACCCGCAGCCGGGCATGGACTACCTGGTGCGGTTCACCTGCCCGGAGTTCACCTCGCTGTGCCCGCTGACGGGGCAGCCGGACTTCGCGCACATCGTGCTGGACTACGTGCCCGACGAGTGGATCGTCGAGAGCAAGTCGCTGAAGCTGTTCCTCGCCAGCTTCCGCAACCATGGGGCGTTCCATGAGGCGTGCTCGATGCAGGTGGCGCAGCGGATGGTGGACCTGCTGACGCCGCGCTGGCTGCGTATCGGCGCCTACTGGTATCCGCGTGGGGGGATGCCGATTGACGTGTTCTGGCAGACCGGGGCGCCGCCCACCGGGGTTTGGGTGCCGGACCAGGGGGTTGCGCCCTACCGCGGGCGGGGCTGATCCGGGGTGGCGGCGAACACCGTGCCGCTGGCGAGCGCGATCCATATGCGGCGGCTGCTGAGGTAGTCCGATCCGATGATCATGTCCCCCGCCGTCGGCGGCAGGTCCGCGACGTTCAGGACGGGATCGTCAATGGCCTCGTCGCCGACCTGCAGGCTGCGGAAGCGGCGCGGCCGGGTGACGATCCCCGCGGCGTCCAGGCTTTGCGTGACGCTGGACGGGCCGCGGCGCAGGTCGGCCGCGCTGAGGCCCGCCGCGGCGGCGGCGGGCAGGCCGACCGTGCTGCGGCTGGCGCCGGTGTCCAGCAGGGCGCGGATCGGCCGTCCGTTCAGCGCGGCACGGACGAATAGGTCGCCGTTGCGGTCCTGCTCGGTCGGCAGGCGGGTGAAGGGCACGGTCCAGGGCGGCGGTGCCCCGGCACATGCGGGAGGGCGGGCGCGATACAGCGCCACGCTGCCGTTCGGGGCGTCCAGGTCCAGCTCGAAGCCGGCGAGCACGTTGTTGCCCAGCACGCCGTCGAAGGGCGGCCGCAGCCCGCGGCCGACGACGGCCTGCACATTCTGCAGCATCGCGGTCCCGAATATCATGTCCGGCAGCACCGCCGGGATTGCCCTGGCCTGGCCGCCCGCGCCGTCCAGCCCGATGGCCAGCCGCTTGTCGAACCGCACGCCCAGCCGCAAGGCCGCCGCGCGGCTGAGCAGGGTGAGGTCCGAGCCGATGTCCAGGATCAGGAAGGCGGGACGGCCGTTGATCCCGACGATGGTGACCGGGACGTTGTCTATCAGCCGCACCGGCAGCATCCCTGCAGGCTCCAGCGTGCACACCTGCGCGCCGCCGCCGGCGCAGGCGGACAGCAGCAGGACTAGCAGCAGGGCGAGTTCCTTCATGGCGGCAGGATGATTGACGGCCCGGCCGATGGAAAGCCCGGGCGTGACCCGGCGGGGGCCAAGGCATTGATCCGGGCCAAGGCGCTCGGCCTCGGGTTCCATGCCGTTGGCTTCGCCCCGGCCTCGCTGGGGCCGGAGGCGCGCGAGCGGCTGGCGGCGTTCCTGCTCGCCGGGCAGCATGGCGACATGGGATGGATGGCCGAGCGGACGGAGCAGCGCGGCAGCCCGCAGGCGCTGTGGCCGGAGGCGCGCAGCGTCGTGGCGCTGGGCCTGTCCTACGCGCCGGACGAGGATCCGCTGGCGGTGCTGGGGCGGCCGGAGCGCGGCAGCATCTCGGTGTATGCCCGCAACCGCGACTACCACGACGTGGTGAAGGGGATGCTCAAGCATCTCGGCGCCTTCATCGCCAGCCGGTTCGGGCCTGCGGTTAAGGTGTTCGTGGACACCGCACCGGTGATGGAGAAGCCGGTGGCGCAGCAGGCCGGGCTGGGGTGGCAAGGAAAGCACACCAATCTAGTTTCTCGCGCGCACGGCTCCTGGCTGTTCCTTGGCGAGGTGATGACGACCTTGGAGCTGCCGCCGGACCCGCCGCATCCCGACCGCTGCGGCACCTGCTCGCGCTGTCTGCAAGCCTGCCCGACTGCGGCCTTCCCTGCCCCGTATCGGCTGGATGCCACGCGCTGCATCTCCTATTTGACGATCGAGCACCGGGGGCCGATCCCGGAGGAGCTGCGGCCGTTGATGGGCAACCGCATCTATGGGTGTGACGATTGCCTGGCGGTTTGTCCGTGGAACCGCTTCGCCCAGGCGGCGCACCCGAAGCTGCAGGCGCGCGACGACCTGCGGGCGCCGATGCTGGCGGAGTTGGCGGCGTTGGACGACGCCGGGTTCCGCGCCCGGTTCGCCGGCGGGCCGGTCAAGCGGATCGGCCGGGACCGGTTCGTACGCAACGTGCTGATCGCCATCGGCAACTCGGGCGATGCGGCGCTGCTGCCGGCGGCCCGCGCCCTGATGCGTGATGCCGACCCGGTGGTCGCCGAGGCAGCCAGTTGGGCCGCTGCGCGTTTGCTTGGCAGCAACACGCCCGGGGACAGCAGATGACACGCACCGAAACGGATAGCCTGGGCACGATAGAAATAGATGCGGAGCGTTACTGGGGGCCGCAGACGGAGCGTGCGCGCCTGCTGTTCAAGATCGGCTCCGAGCGGTTTCCTCCGGTGCTGATCCGCGCCGTGGGACTGCAGAAGCAGGCGAGTGCCGAGGCTAACGAGGCGCTCGGGGAACTGCCGGCGGACCTGGCGCGGCCGATTGCCGCGGCGGCGGCGGAGATTGCCGCGGGGAAGCGCGATGCGGAGTTCCCGTTGCCGGTTTGGCAGACCGGCAGCGGGACCCAGACCAACATGAATGCCAACGAGGTCATCTCCAACCTGGCGAACGAGGCGCTGGGGCAACCGCGCGGCAGCCGTAAGCCGGTTCATCCCAACGACCACGTGAACCGGGGGCAGAGCAGCAACGACAGCTTCCCGACGGTGATGCACGTCGCGGCTGCGGAGGCGGTGCGGCACCGGCTGGTCCCCGCCTTGCAGACGCTGCACGCCAGCCTGGTGCGGCGGGCGGCGGAGTGGGACGGGATCGTCAAGGTCGGGCGCACCCACATGATGGATGCGGTGCCGGTCACGCTGGGCCAGGAGGCCGCGGCCTGGGCGCGTCAGGTCGAGCTGGGGCTGGCCCGGCTGGAGGATGCGATGCCGCGGCTGCTGAGCCTGCCGCAGGGGGGCACCGCGGTCGGCACCGGGCTGAACCGGCATGAGGATTTCGACCGGGTGTTCTGCGAGCGGATGGCGGCGCTGACCGGGCTGGCCTTCACGCCCAATCCCAACAAGTTCGAGGGCATGGGGGCGCATGACGCCTTCGTCGAGCTTTCGGGGGTGCTGAACGTGCTGGCGGTGTCGCTGAACAAGCTGGGCAACGATGTGCGCCTGCTCGGTTCCGGGCCGCGGTCTGGCCTGTCGGAGCTGACGGTGCCGGCCGATGGGCTGTCGTCTTCCATCATGCCGGGCAAAACCAACCCGACGCAAAGCGAGGCGCTGACGATGGTGTGCGCCCAGGTGATGGGCAACCACGTCGCGGTCACGTTCGGCGCGGCGCAGAGTTTCCTGGAGCTGAACGTGTTCAAGCCGCTGATCATCCACAACGTGCTGCAATCCACCGGGCTGCTGGCGGACGCGGCGGAAAGCTTCGCGCACAACATGGTCGACAAGCTGGAGCCGGCGCGGGAGCGGATCGCCGAAAACCTGGCGAAGTCGCTGATGCTGGTGACGGCGTTGAACCCGCGCATCGGCTACGACAAGGCGGTCAGGATCGGCAAGCTGGCACTGGCGGAGAACATGACGCTGCGCGACGCGGCGGGGCAGCTTGGCTTCGTGACGCCGGAGGATTTCGACCGCTGGGTGGTGCCGGCGGACATGGTGCGGCCCGGCGCGACGCTTGGGGAGTGACGCGCGGGCGGGCGGCGGCGCATCCGCGGCGCGGGCTGGTTGGCCCGGGCTGCAGAAGCGCAGCTTCAGCCTGTCCGGCCACCGTACCAGCGTTGCGCTGGAGACGGAGTTCTGGACGGTCCTTGCCGCACTGGCGGATAAGGATGGGGTGGCGCTGTCGGTCCTGGTCGGACGGGTGGATGCCGTGCGCGTGCCGGGGCAACCCCTAGCGTCCGCATTGCGGCTGGCAGCACTTTTGGGCGGAAAATAAACGGGATGGTAACCCGCGGAAGGAATGCTGGGCACGACGGCGCATCCGCGCCGCGTGCCGAAGGAAAATCCTATGAACATGTCCGCATTGCCCAACCTGGTCAGCCCATTGCAGCTTGCCGACCGTATGATCGAGCTCGCGAGGGACGCCGACCGCGCCGGGTTTGCCGTTGCTGCGGCCACCCTGCTGGATCTGGCGTATGGCGTCCTGGACCGGGATGCGCTGGCGGCGGCCTGAGGGGCGGACTGCGGCGGCGCCGATCAGGGCCGCGAGGCCAGCCAGCGTGACAGCCCCGCCAGTTCCGGCGTGCGCTGGGCTGCGGACGGTCCCGTCAGCAGCAGGCCCAGCTCGGGGCCGGGCGCGGGCGGCGGCGCCGACGGCCTGACCAGCAACCGCACGTCCGTCAGGCCGAGCAGGTCCAGGCTGCCCGAGATGGCGACCTGGCCCGAGGGGGCCGTCACCAGTCCGCTCAGGGCGGCAATGCCACGATGCAGGTCGAGGCCGAGGTCCAGCCGGGAGAACGGGGTGGCGCCGCCCAGCAGCGCCGCACGGACAGCGGCGGCCATCTCGGCGGGATCGGTCGCGTCCAGCGCCTTGGCTGCCGCGGGAACGTCCAGGCCAGCCAGGGTGCCGTCCTCCCCGTGGAGGCGCGCGGTTCCGGTGGCGGTCGCAAGCAGGGCTGCTGGGCTGTAGCCGCTGGCCTGCAGGTCGAATTGACCGTCCAGCGTGCCGCCTGTCAGGTCCACGGGCGTGTCCAGCGCCGGGCCAGGCAGGCCGGCGCCCTTCAGGCTGGCCGTTGCTGCCACCTGTGGCGGGTCGGCGGTGGCGTCGAGCTGCGCCGTGCCGCTGAGGGCGCCGCCCAGCAGGGTGGCGGTGGCGCGCGGCAGCCGCAGCACGCCGTCGCGCAGAAGCAGATCCGCCGACAATGCCTGGACTGCCGGTGCTCCGCCGAGCAGCACCTGCCCGGCATCCACGTGCAGCGCCGCCGTCCAGCCGCGCAGCGCCCCGACCGGCAGGGGATCGCGTCCGCGGAAGTAGGGCAGCGGCAAGGGCAGCACCTCTGCCGCGACCTGCCCGGCGACGCCGCCGTTCTCGAAGGCGACCTGCCCCGATGCGCGCAGGGAGCCTGCGACCAATTCGAACCGGTTCAGCGCCACCTGCCCGGGGGTGGCCGCGACCTGGGCCACCAGGGAGAACGACCCGTCGCCGAGCCAGGCGGCGGTGCCGGATAGGCCCAGGGATGCCAGGAGGCGCGGGGCGCCGGGATGGTGCAGGGTGACCGGCCCGGTCCAGCGGCGGGCCGCCAGGACCACAGTCGGCTGCGCCTCCATGCGCAGGCCGCCACCCTCCGCCACCAGCCGGGCCGCCAGGGCGTCGGGCGGGCCGGACAGCGTCATGGACAACGTCCCCGGCCCGCGCAGCAGCGGCGCAGGCCCGGCGTCCGCGGGCAGGAACCGCCGCAGCAGGCCCAGGTCCGGCAGGCTAAGCTCCGCCTCCCCGTCCGACACCCGCCCGCCCTCGCCGACCGTGGCGGACGCCGCGAGCCGGCCGCCCAGCGGCTCCGCCAGCAGCCGGCGCAGGGTGAGGTGCGCCGCATCCGTTTGCGCGTCCAGCGCCACCGTGCCGAGGGCCAGGCCGCGCAGCGTCGCCTGCCGCATCTGCAGATGCAGGTCGGCGTCAACCGAGCTGGCTTTTGCAAGGGCGCCGGCCATGCCCGCCGGGGTCCGCAGCGACGGCAGGTCGGGCAGCCACGGGTCGAGCGCGAGCCGGTCGAAGGACAGGCTGGCGAGCAGCCCCAGCCGCTGTCCCGCCGTCACCGTCACCCCGCCGGTCACGCCGTTGCCGTCCAGCGTGCCGGCCAGGTTCGACAGGGATATGCGTCCGGGGCTGGCCGACAGCTTGCCCGACAGGTCCGCCGTGCGCAGCGCCCCTGGCGCCGCCCCGGCTGGCGCCAGGGCAGGCGGCAGCAGCGGGGCCAGCCATGCCAGCGTCGCCGGGACGTCGGGGGCCGCCAGCCGCGCCGTGCCCTCGAACGCCGGCGCCTCGCCCCGCGGCAGGCGTCCGGACAAGGTGAGCATGGCGTCGCCGGGCAGCGTGGCCTGGCCGTCGCGCAGGGTCACGCCGTCGCGGTCCAGGTCGAACCCGCCGCGTATCCGCCGCAGCGTGCCGCCGGCCAGGGTCGCGGCCTCGGCGGACAGGTCTATTCCGGTCGGCATGGCGGGGGCTGCGCCGCGGGCCAGCACCGGCAGCCAGGCGTCCAGGTCCAGCCGGCCCGCAGCCAGGGACAGGTCGAGCCTTGCGTCGGGCAGCACGCGAAGTGCTACGGCACCCCGCGCCGGGGAGCCGGCGACCGACAGCGCCAGCTCGTCCGCCACCGCCAGCCCGCCCGCCGCGTTCAGCCGGCCCTCGGCCCGCCAGGGCACGGGCGGCGCCGGCATCAGCCCGGACAGGTCCGGCCCGCGCCCGGCCACCCGCCCGGACAGCGATCCGTCCCCGGCGAGGATGCCGGAAAAGGTGCCGCCGGTGTCCTGCAGCCTGTTCTGGCCGTCGAGGCTGATGTCCAGGCCTGCAGAGCCGTCGCGCCCCGGACGCGCCAGGCGCGCGGTGAACCGCCAGGCCCGCGCGCCCAGCGTGCCCACGCCGGAGAAGGACAGCGTCCCGGTGTCCGGGTCCGTCGCCAGCCCGGCATCTATGCCGGTGAAGGCGACGCCGCCGACCTGGATGCGGCTGTCCTCCACCCGCGCCTGCAATCCCGACAGCCAGGTCGGCGGACGCTGCGCCAGGGCGCCCGGCGCCGGCGGCCAGGGCAGCCGGAGGTCGGCCCCGCGCAGCACCAGGTCGCGCGCATCCACCCGGCCCGCCAGCAGGGGGCCGAGCGCCACGCGCAGCCGCAGCTCCTGCGCCGTCAGCACCACTCCGTCGCCGTCGTCGTCCACGGCGATGCCGGCCGCGGTGAGCACGGGTTCCGGCAGCAGGTGCAGGGTGACGGCGCCGCTGATCCGCACCGGCCGTCCGATGCCCGAGGCGGCCAGGCCGGCAATGCCGTCGCGGTAGCGGCTCCAGTCCAGCAGTCCCGGCACGACCCAAATCCCGGCGAGCAGCAGCGCCACCAGCCCCGCGGCGCCAGCCAGCACGGCGCGTCCCGTCCGCATCCTCAGATCGGCCCGGGACGCGGTGCGGCGGCGGTCAACGGCGTGGTTCCAGGATGCACAGGCGCAAGTAGCGCGACCTGGCGTGCCCGGCGCAAGGGCTGCATGGCCTTTCGTCTCCGCCGTGTTACCTTGCTGCCATGAGCTATTGGGGACGGGTGCTGGGCGGGATCGCCGGGTTTGCGGTTGGCGGGCCGTTCGGCGCGGTGCTCGGCGCGACGCTCGGCCGCGCCGCCGAGGAGGGGCTGCCGCGGATCAGCCTGGGCGACGGCGCCGCGATCCAGGCACGGCTGGCGGCGGCGGTCGGCGGGCGGGAGCACCTGTTCTCCATGTCCGTCGTGGTGCTGACTGCGAAGCTCGCCAAGTGCGACGGCCCGGTGGTGCGTTCGGAGATAGACGCCTTCAAGCGGCAGTTCCGCATTCCGCCGGAGCAGGTGCGGGAGGTCGGCCGCCTGTTCGACCAGGCCCGGGACAGCGGGGACTCCTGGCAGCCCTATGCCAAGGTCCTCGGCGAGCGCTTCGCCGACGACCGCGCGAGGCTGGAAGGGCTGCTCGCCGCGCTGTTCGCGGTTGCCCGCGCCGACAAGCCGCTCACGCGCGCGGAACACGACATGCTGCGCGAGGTCCATGCGGCGTTCGGCCTCGACGCCCTGGCCTGGGACCAGGCCCGCGGCGCCGCGGCCCGGGTGGCGCCGGGGGAGGACGACCCTTACGCGGTGCTCGGCATGACCGCGGCGGCCACGGACGACGAATTGCGGCGGGGCTGGCTGCGCCTGATGCGGGACCACCATCCCGACAGCCTGGCGGCACGCGGCGCCGCCGCGGAGCAGGTTGCCGCGGCCGGCAGCAAGGTCGCGCGCATCAACGCCGCCTGGGACCGCATCAAGCGGGACCGCCGGCTGTGATGGGCCGACTGTGATGGCCTGGTCGTGATGGGCCGGCTGTGATGCTGGGGCCGGCGATACGCGACCTGCCCAGCCCCAACCAGGACGACCGGCCGGCAGGCGTTCCGGTGGACATGCTGATCCTGCACTACACCGGGATGCCCACGGCCGCCGCTGCGCTGGACCGGCTGCGCGACCCGGCTGCCGCCGTGTCGTCCCACTATGTCGTGGAGGAGGACGGGCAGGTGTGGCGCCTGGTGCCGGAGGGCCGCCGCGCGTTCCATGCCGGGGTGTCGTCCTGGCGCGGCCATGCGGCGCTGAACGGCCGCTGCGTCGGGATCGAGATCGTCAATCCCGGGCATGAGTGGGGCTACCGCCCATTCCCTGCATTGCAGATGGCGGCGGTGTGCGACCTGTGCCTCGGCATCCTGTCCCGCCATCCGATCCCGGCGCGCAACGTGGTCGGCCACAGCGACGTGGCGCCCGACCGCAAGCAGGACCCGGGCGAGCTGTTCGACTGGCGGGGCCTGGCGCGCAACGGGGTGGGCCTGTGGCCCGGCCCGGACGGGGTGCCGGCTGCGGACGCCCGGGCGGCGCTTGAGGCCATTGGCTACCCGGTGCCGGACCTTGCCACGACCCTACGTGCGTTTCAGCGTCATTGGCTGCCGGAGCACCTGACGGGGGAAGCGGACGCGGCCACGATGGCACGGCTTGGCGCCGTTCTGGCCGCCGTCACCGCTTGACGGCACCGGGCCGTACGCGCAAACCCCGGCCTGCCAGACGGCCGGACGGCCGCTGCCCCTGACACGGCGCGCGAGCGTCCTGGCTGGGGTGGAGGAAAGTCCGGGCTCCACGGGAACACGGTGCCGGTTAACGGCCGGCGGGGGCGACCCCAGGGATAGTGCCACAGAAAACAAACCGCCCGCTGCGGCATG
The DNA here is from genome assembly GCA_036398775.1 of Acetobacteraceae bacterium. Classification (GTDB taxonomy): domain Bacteria; phylum Pseudomonadota; class Alphaproteobacteria; order Acetobacterales; family Acetobacteraceae; genus DASWOJ01. Next base: position 4,219 of record DASWOJ010000148.1, on the reverse strand, counting down.
GGCAACCATGCGATGCGGGCAAGGGTGAAACGGTGCGGCAAGAGCGCACCGCGCCCCCGGCGACGGGGGCGGCAGGGTAAACCCCACCGGGAGCAAGACCGAATAGGGGCAGCCGGCGGCGAATCGGGGCGACCCATTCGTGACGCGGGGGCGGTCTCGCCCTGCTGCCCGGGTTGGTCGCGTGAGGCGCGCAGCGATGCGCGTCCCAGAGGAATGGCCGTCCCAGCTCCATCCGTGAAGGTGGATGGGGCCGGACAGAACCCGGCTTACAGGCCGTCTGGCAGTTTTCCCTTCTTATCCCACCGTTATCCACGAAGTTACCCACAGGAACGAACCGTGTATATTGCTTCGTTTCTACCCGTGTTAGGAAGTGTTGTGGTTTGTTGCTGTTATCTACTTCATTTTATACAGGATTCAGGTGAAATTGCGGCGTATGGCTCGCCTATTCCCTTTGACGCCCATGTTTGCCCATGATAGCCCATATTATCCCATGAGTTCACGCCGAAGTGCACTTGGGGGGGGCGGCCCGCAGCAGGTCGGGTGGTGCATGTGCAGCGGGAGCCGGCGGTATGACCCAGTTCCTGGGCACGCATCAAAACCGTCTCGACGCGAAGGGCCGCGTCTCGGTCCCAGCCCCGTTCCGCACGGCGCTGCGCGGTCCGGATGGCGTCGCCGCGCTGATCCTGCGTCCGTCGCATAAGCATCCCTGCATCGAGGCATGGCCGGCGAAGGCGTTCTACGCCCTAGCTGCTCCGGTTGACCGGCTGGACACCTTCAGCGACGAGCAGGACGACCTGGCGACCAGCCTGTATTCCGACGCCTGCCAGGTGGAGGCCGACAAGGAAGGCCGCATCGTGCTGCCGGATGACCTGAAAACCCATGCCGGGCTGCGGGATGCCGTGGTGTTCATGGGCATGGGCCGCATCTTCACGATCTGGGAGCCGGCGGCATCCGAGCAGCGCCGGGCCGAGGCGCGGGACCGGACGCGCAGCCGCAACTACACCCTGCCGGGTGCCCTGCCCGGCGCCAAGCCCGAGGGCAGCGCATGATGCGGCACGTTCCCGTCATGCTGCCGGAGGTGCTGCGCCATCTGGCGCCTGCCGCCGGGGAAACGCTGCTGGACGGCACCTTCGGCGGCGGCGGGTATGCCGCGGCCATCCTGGATGCGGCGCCGTGCACCCTGTGGGCCGTTGACCGCGACCCGGACGCCATCGCCCGTGGCGCGGCGCTCGCGGCCCTGCACCAGGGACGGCTGCACCTGGTGCAGGGGCGGTTCGGCGACATGCTGGCGCTGCTGTCCGCCCGCGGCGTGTCGGCGCTGGATGGCGTCGTGCTCGACCTCGGGGTGTCGTCGTTCCAGATTGACGACCCGGCGCGCGGGTTCTCGTTCCGCGGCGACGGCCCGCTCGACATGCGCATGGCGGCGGGTGCGGACGACCGCGGGCCGACGGCTGCGGACCTGGTGAACGGCCTCGGGGAAGCCGAGCTTGCGGACACGCTGTATCAGTTCGGCGAGGAGCGGCTGTCGCGGCGCATCGCCAAGGCGGTCGTTGCGGCCCGGGCGGCCGGGCCGGTCACGACGACCCTGCAGCTTGCCGGAATCATACGCGGCGTCGTTCCGCCGGACCGCAGCGGCATTGACCCGGCGACCCGCAGCTTCCAGGCGCTCCGCATCCGGGTGAACGACGAGTTGGGCGAGGTCGAGCGGGCGCTGGAGCAGGCGGCGCGCCTGCTGGCGCCGGGCGGGCGGCTGGTCGTGGTGTCGTTCCACTCGTTGGAGGACCGGCTGGTCAAGCGCTTCATGCAGGAGGCCGCCGGCCGCACGCCGGCGCCGTCCCGGCACGATCCGCGCAGCCTGGAGCAGCGCGCTGCCCCGGATTTCACCTTGCTCACGACCAAGGCGCAGCGGCCCACCGCGGCCGAGGCCCACGCCAACCCACGCGCACGCAGCGCCCGCCTGCGCGCGCTCGCCCGCCATCGCAGCACCCGCCAGCAAGAGGCTACCCCGGCATGATACGACCCGTCACCGCCATCTGCATGTTGGCCGCCGGAGCATCCGGCCTGTTCCTGTATCAAACCAAGCATCGCGCGGTGATGCTGGACCGGCAGATCATGTCCGTCCTGAAGCAGACCGAGGCCACGCGGGACCGCATCGGCGTGATGCGGGCGGAATGGGCGCTGCTGAACGAATCGGACCGGCTGGCGGAGCTGTCCGGCAAGCACCTGGGCCTGCGCACCCTGTTGCCGACGCAGTTCGTATCGGTTGCCGACCTGGGCAGCCGCCTGCCGCCGCCGGACGCGCCGGGCACTTCGTATGCCGCTGCCGAGGATGTTGCGGAGCCGCCGCCGCCTGTTGCTGCGCCGATGGCCGCGGCGGCTGCGCCTGCCCCGCGCGCCGCGCGGCCCGCCCCGCTCCAGGCGCCGGCTGCGGCGGTCCCGGCCCAAATGGCCACGGCAGCCCCACCCCGCCCGCCGGCGCCGACCCGGCCGGCGCGGGCCGAGCCGCGGGAGGAGGCGTCTGCCGCGCCGCGTCCGGCACAGGTTGCCGCCTCGTTCCCCCAAATGGCGGCGGCGCCCACGCGGGTATCGGCACCGGCGGTCAGCGTCCTGGCTGCGCCCGTCAAGGCGACGCGCCCGGCGCCGGCTGCGGCCGAGGCTGCGCCAGCCTATCAGGCCGTTCAATACTCGCCGGCGGCATACGCGTCCCCGGCGCCGGTGGCGGCCCAATCGGCGCTGGGCGGGGCGCGGCCCTCGCTGCCGCCGCCCGTGCCCTACGGCGCCCAGCCGCGCTGAGCGATTCCGATGCAGGCTCCCCCCTTTGCCCCGCATCCCGATGCCCCGCCGCCTGGCGGGGCGTCACGGCTGGGCGTGTCCGCGTCGGTGGAAACGGTGCGCATCACCGCGCCGGACCTCGCCCGCCGCGCCGCGCTGGAGCGGACGCGCGGGCGGCTGGTGATCGCCGCTGGCGGCTTCCTGGTGCTGTTCTCGGCCGTCGTCGTGAAGCTCGCCGGCGCCACGGTGCTGTTCCCGATGGCGTCCCGCCGGCTGGAGCACATGGCGCGCCTGCCCGATCCCACCCCGGCCGGGGACGCGCCAAGCACCGCGGCTGACATGACGGTGCCTGACGCCAGCCCGCACGCCCGGGCGCAGATCACCGACCGCAACGGCGAGATCCTGGCGATCTCGCTGCCGACCGCCGGGCTGTATGCCAACCCGCGCGAGATGATGGACACCGATGACGCCGCGGCGAAGCTGAAGCGGATCATCCCGCGGCTGGATCTGGACCTCGTGCGCAGCCGCCTGGCGAGCGAGAAGCAGTTCGTCTATCTCGCGCGCAACATCTCCCCGCGCGAGCAGTTGGAGGTCAACAACCTCGGCATCCCCGGCATCTACTTCCAGGGCACCGAGCGGCGGCGCTATCCCCAGGGCCGGGTCGCCGCGCACGCCATCGGCAACGTGGACGTGGACGCGCACGGCGTCGCCGGGGTCGAGCGCGCCTTCGACGCCCGGCTACGCGACGATCCGACGCCGCTGCGCCTGTCGCTCGACGTGCGCGTGCAGGGGGTGGTGCGGGACGAGCTGATGAAGTCCATGACCGAGTTCCACGCCATCGGCGCCTGCGGGATAGTCATGGACGTGAGGACCGGCGAGGTCATCGCCATGGTCAGCCTGCCGGACTTCGACGCCAACAAGCCCGGCGAGGCCACGCCGGACCAGCGGTTCAACCGCGCCGTGACCGGCATGTACGAGCCGGGCAGCACCTTCAAGCTGCAAACGGCGGCGATGTCGCTGGACAGCGGCGCGGGGCACCTGTGGAACAGCTACGACGCGGCGCACAACATCAAGATCGGCCGCTTCACCATCCAGGACTTCCAGGGCAAGCACCGGGCGCTGAGCTTCCCGGAGGTGATCGCCTATTCCAGCAACCTGGGCGCGGCGCACATGGCCGTGGCGGTCGGCGCGGAGCGGCAGCAGTCCTGGCTGCGGGCGATGGGCATGTTCACCCGGGTCGGCATCGAGCTGCCGGAGCAGGGCCAGCCGATCGTGCAGCCCTTCGCCAACTGGAAGGAGATCGCGACGATGACCGTGGGGTTCGGCCACGGCATCGCGGTGTCGCCGCTGCATGTCGTGCGCGGCACGGCGGCGCTGTCCAACGGCGGATACGTGCTCAAGCCGACGATCCTGGCGGTGGACCCGGCCGCGGCGCGGGAGGCGGGGA
>DASWOJ010000147.1:0-1769 GCA_036398775.1 Acetobacteraceae bacterium | reverse complement strand
TTCGAGATGACCGACCGCGGCCTGGCGGAGGTGCCCAACCCCAGCGCCCTATTCCTGGCGGAGCGCCGCGGCAACATCGCGGGATCGGCGGTGTTCGCCGGATTAGAGGGCACCCGCCCGGTGCTGGTGGAGGTGCAGGCGCTGCTGGCGCCCAACCAGGGCGGCTCGCCCCGGCGGGCGGTGGTCGGCTGGGACAGCGGGCGGCTGTCCATGCTGCTGGCGGTGCTGGAAACCCGCGCCGGCCTGCGCATGGGCGGCACGGATGTCTACCTCAACATCGCCGGCGGCCTGCGGGTGCAGGAGCCGGCGGCGGACCTGGCCGTGGCTGCAGCACTGGCCTCCGCCGCCACCGACACCCCGACCAACGCGGGGATGGTCTACTTCGGCGAGGTCGGCCTGTCCGGCGAGGTCCGCCAGGTCGCCCAGGCGGAGTCCCGCTTGAAGGAGGCGCACAAGCTGGGCTTCGAGGGCGCCTGCCTGCCCCGCCGCATCGCCCGAAGCGGGCGCAAGCTGGCCGTCCCCGATGGGCTGAAGCTGGACGAGATCGGCCACTTGACCGACCTTGTAGGCATCTTCACCGGCAAGACGCCCAGCCAGGACTGAGCCGCATGAACCTCGACGCCCTGTTCATCTATCCCGTGAAGGGCCTGCGCGGCATCCAAGTGCAAAAGGCCGTCGTGGAGCCTTGGGGCTTGCAGGGTGACCGCCGTTGGATGCTGGTGGACAGCGGCGGACGCTATCTCACCCAGCGCGACCTGCCCGGCATGGCCCGCCTCGCCGCAGTGCCCGATGGCGCCGGGATCACCCTGTCGGCGGCCGGCATGGCCCCGCTGCACGTCCCGCCGCCGCGCGCCCCGGTCGAGGTCCTGGTCTGGCGCGACCAGGTCCAGGCGCAGGAAGCCGGCCCGGACGCCACCGCCTGGCTGTCCCGCGCCCTGGGCCAGCCTTGCCGCCTCGTCCACATGGGCAACCCGGCGGCGGCCCGCGGCGTGGACCCCAAGTACGCCAGGCTTGAGGACCGCGTCAGCTTCGCCGACGGCTTCCCGGTGCTGGCGGTCAACGCCGCGTCGCTGGACGACCTGAATACCCGCCTGGCGCAGCCCGTGCCGATGGACCGCTTCCGCACCAACTTGGTCGTGTCCGGCGCCCCGGCCTGGGCCGAGGACGGGTGGACCGCCCTGCACGTCGGCCCCGTCCCGTTCCGCGGACCCAAGACCTGCGGCCGCTGCGTCGTCGTCACGACCGACCAGGCAACCGGCGCCCGCCCGCGCGACCGCGAGCCGTTGCGGACGCTGACGGCGTTCCGGCGCGGCGGGGATGGCCGGGTGATCTTCGGCATGAACCTCATCCCGGACGGAGCCGGGCTGATCGCGGTTGGGATGGAGGTCCAGGTAAGCCCGGCGGCCTGACTGCCGAGGCTCGCACCTATTCGGGGCTGGGCTCGAACTCATGGCCCTGATCTGGCTCACGTCCGGTGCGGCGGGCTTGCACTCATCGGCGCTGGCGCGCGTTGGGTGGGACCGAGCCGGGTGAGACCCGCGCCGGCCTGAACTGGGTGGCGCCGGGCAGGGAAATGGTCGTTTCCATGCCCACCATGTCCGGCGCCCGCCCGCCGCGCCGTGCCAGCGGGGTGGGCAGGACCCCGATGACTGCGGTCCCGGTTGCAGCCTTTACGCGCCCGCGTGCAGCGGACGCATGCAGCAGCTACGGGCCGAAGCCCTCAAGTCTTTTGCAATGACCTCAGGGACAGCCTGCCGATAGTTGCGATC
>DASWOJ010000146.1:0-3417 GCA_036398775.1 Acetobacteraceae bacterium | reverse complement strand
CCGATGGTGTTGCGCCCTGTCGGCTCGATCTCGATGCGGTCCGCAGACACGCCGCGGCGGCGCAGCAGCACGGCCATGACCTCCGCCTCCGCCGGGCCATGGCGGCCGACCCCGCCGGTCGGCATATACCGCGCCCCGATTGTCTCCCCCAGGCGCACAGCCGCCGACACCCGGCTCAGCATCGCGCCGCTCGGCTCGCCGTCGGGGCGCACCGCGGCGCCGAAGATGATGATGACCGGGGCTATGGCGGCGCCGCCAGCAGGATGCGGTTCACGGACACCAGCGCATCGTAGGTCGCGCGCCAGGCCCGCGCAAAGGCGTCCGCCGCGGTCCCGCGTCCCTGCATCTCCCGGGCCATGCCCCCCACCGTGCGCTCCCCGTCCACCAGCCGCAGCAGCGCCGGCGCCAGCGGCGGCAGCGCTAGCGGCACGCGCAGCCCATCGAACACGAAGGCCAGCGTGCCGTCCGGGCGTATGTTGCGCGCCAGCTCCGCCGCCGGCATCTCGCGCGCCACCGGGATCGCCTCCGGGCGCATCGGGTCCGGTGGAGGCTGTGCCTCCCCGGCGCGGACGGCATACACGACGTGCGTGCTCATGTTGCCCGTCAGCCCCTCCGCCAGCGCCGCCCGCGCGGCCGGGTCCAGCGCCGCGATGCGCGCGCGCAGCCGGGGGTCCGGCAAGTAGGCCGCAGGGTCATACCGCAGTGGCTCCATCAGCGCCGTCGCCTGCAAGCCTGCGCCCTCCAGCAGCGCCAGCAGGGCCGGCACGGTGTAGGCCCGGTCCCGCGGGTTCAGCAGCAGGTCATACAGCCCGGCGTCCCCGCCCTCGATGTGGTCACCGAAATAGCTGTTGCGCCGCAGCCAAGCGGTGTCCGGCAGATGCCGCATGACCCGGCGGGCGGTATCCAGCCGCTCCGGCGGCGCCTGGTCCGGCGGCGCCAGCAGCCGCAGCGCATCCTGCAGCATATAGACGCCGGTGCGCCCGTGCGGCGCATACACCATCAGCCCCAGCCCGCCGCCCGGCGCCAGCACGGACAGCAATGCGGCCAGCCCCTCCGACGCGTCCGGCAGGTGGTGCAGCACGCCGCAGCAATCAATGTAGTCGAACGGCCCCAGCCCGGACCGCGGCAGGTCCAGCAGCGACCCGAGATGCCAGTCGAGCGTCAGTCCCCGCGCCTCCGCCCGCGCCCGCGCCACCGCCTGCGCCGCGGCGGAGCGGTCCAGGTATGTAACGCCGCCCGGCCGTCCCGCCGCCGCCATCTGCTGCGCCAGCATGATCGCCCCATCCCCGGTGCCGCCGCCCGCCATCAGGGCGCGCAACGGCTCCGAGCGCGGACGGGCGCCGGCGAACACCCAATGGTCCACCTCCCGCAGGTGGCTGGGACTGCCGATGATCAGCCGCTTGGCCTCGTCCCGCGGGTCCCGCTTGGGATACGGATAGGCTTCGTACTGCGCGGCCAGGAAGACGTCGGTCGTGGCGTCGGTTGCGTCGGGCATGGCGAACACCTATCCCGCCGGGATGCATCCTGCCAGAAGCAGAGGCTATTTCGGAATCGGAGTCGAGGGCGTCTCGAAGGCGGCCAACGTCGGCGCCCTGCTGCGGACCGGCCATGCCTTCGGGGCGGCGTTCTGCTTTTCCATCGGCGCCGGTTGGGACGCACGCGCCGGGCGGCAGGCGGACACCGCCGACACGCCGTCGCACGTGCCGCTGTGGCGCTTCCCGGACCTGGACGCACTGCACCTGCCGCGGGAATGCGCGCTGGTCGGGGTCGAGCTGCTGGACGACGCCGTGGACCTGCCGAGCTTCCGGCATCCGCTGAACGCCGCCTATGTGCTGGGGCCGGAGCGGTCCGGGCTGTCGGCGCCCCTGCGGGCGCGGTGCCGGCACGTGGTCCGCATCCCGACGCGCTTCGCGCTCAACCTGGCGGTGGCGGGGGCGCTGGTGCTGTATGACCGGCTGCTGCAGCATGGCCGTTATGCCGAGCGGCCGGTGGCGGCGGGCGGCCCTGCAGGTGTGCTGGAAGCGCCCGCCGGGCACGGCGACCCGGTGTTCCGGCGGAACGTGCCGGGGTGGATGGAGACGGAGTGACGGGGTCCCGAAGCCCGCATAGCATGACCGGGACCACGCCCTCATGTCCCTGGAGGATCCATTGACGCAGGTTTTCCTGCTCGTGTCCGCACTGCTCCTCCCAGCCATCGCATATGCGGGCGAGGACCAGGCCCGGACCCTCGTGCACCAAGGGATCGCGCGGCAATATGACCTGCATCTGCCGTCCTCCCTGGCGCCGCATCCGCGTCCGCTGGTCGTCGCCCTGCACGGGCTGGGGCAACCGGTCGAAAGCCTGCACGCCTGGCTTCCCCTGATCCCCGTTGCCGACCGGGAAGGCTTCGCCGTGGCATATCCCAAGGCGCTGGACGGGCGCTGGGGCTATTGGCCCGGCGCACGGGTGTTCGTGCCGGGCCAGGACGCGAATGAGGTGGACGACACCGGCTTCATCGCCGCCATGGTCCAGTCGCTGGTGGCCGAAGGGATCGCCGACCCGGCGCGCACCTACGTCACCGGCGTGTCGCGCGGTGCACTGATGGCCTACACCCTGATGTGCGCCCGCCCGGACCTGTTCGCCGCGGCGGCCCCGCTCTCGTCAGGCATGACCGAGGCGCAGGTGGCGGCCTGCCATCCCGACCGGCAGATTCCGATGCTGGCCGTCGCCGGAACGGCCGACCCGATCCAGTTCTACGACGGCTGGCTCCCTTCTCCGCCCGTGCCGCGGCTGCTGTCGGTTCCGGAAACGATGGAGTTCTGGCGGCGCCAGCACGGCTGCGAAGGGCAGACGATCCACCAACTGCCGCACCGGGACCGGGACGACCCAACGCGGACCCGGCGCGTCGAATGGACCGGCTGCAAGGCGGGCGGCCCGGTCGTGCTCTACAAGGTGATCGGCGGCGGCCATCAACCGCCCTCGTACTCGCCCAACTCGGAAGACACGCGCCGCAGCTTCGGCCGGCGCGGGGAGGACATCGAAACCGCGGAGGAGGTTTGGACCCTGTTCTCGGCGGCAAGCCCGGTCAGCGCGCCCTAGCTGAAGCCCGGCGCAACGTCGCACCGGACTGACCCGCCTGGAAGCCAGGCATCCCCGAACGAAGCCGGTGGGGTAAGCGCGGCCAAACCGCCAACCTCGCCGCCCAGAGGCGTTCTTGGACTGTTCAACAGAGTCGAATATTTTATAGTCCTGGCAAGACAACCTGAGGATGGAACTCTTGCACCTGACCCGCCGAGCGTCCCTCGCTTCCTTTGGTGCCATCGCTGCCGGGTCCGTGTGGCCCCGGCATGGCCAGGCCCAGCCCGTAAGCCGCATCAAGCACCTCGCCTACAGCGACCAGGGCGGGCGTCCCGACGGCGTCCAGGTCATGGTCAGCCG
>DASWOJ010000145.1:0-4291 GCA_036398775.1 Acetobacteraceae bacterium | reverse complement strand
CCGGCGACGCCGCTGCCGATGCGCGCCATCACGGTCCCGCCGTCGTCCAGCAGCACGATCTGGTGGTGCCCGGCGTCGGCCAGCGCCCAGCACGCGGCGTCCCGCGCCCGTCCGGGGATCGGCCTGATCTTGCCGGGGTAGCGGAACCGGGTCGGCGGGGCAGGGGGCGGCGCCAGCAGGTCCAGGTCGGCCGGCTGCATGTCGCCCAGCCCGGCGGCGGCGCGCACCATGCGGCGTATGGTCTGCAGCAGCGTCGCCGGGTCAGGCTCGCCGCTGGCTTGGCCGAGCACGTAGCCGTTGGGGTCCACGAACACCAGGGTCGGCCAGGCGCGCACGGCATACTGGTTCCACAGGTGGCGCCCGGGGTCGTGCAGCACGGGATGGGTGATGCCCAGCCGCGCCACGGCGTCGCGGGCGGCGGCCGGGTCCTGCTCGTGCGGGAACTTGGGGCTGTGAATGCCGATGACGACGACATCCCTGGGGAACGCGGCCTCCAGCTTGGCCAGCGCCGGCAGGACATGCAGGCAGTTGACGCAGCAGCCGGTCCAGAAATCCAGCACCAGGATGCGCCCGCGCAGGCCCGCCAGGGTCAGCGGCGCCGGCGTGTTGATCCAGACGCCGCCCGGCGCCGTAAGCTCCGGCGCGCGGACCGCCATGCTACTTCGCTGCCGCCTTGCGCTCTGCGGCTTCCTCGGCGCTGGCGACGCCGCCGTGCGCGGCGGACCAGGCGACCGGGTTCTCCAGGAAGCGCCGCACCTCCGCCAGGGCGGGTTCGGCGAAGTAGGGGCGGTCCCGGCAGGCTTCCAGCACGTCCCACCAGGTGCACAGGTGGTGCAGGGTGATGTCCATGGCCGCCAGCTTCTGGAAGCTGCCGGGAAACACGCCGTAGAAGAACACCACGAAGGCGTGGTTCACCAGGGCGCCGGCGTCCCGCAGCGCCTGGGCGAACTGTATCTTGCTGGCTCCGTCCGTCGTCAGGTCCTCGACCAGCAGGGTTCGCAGGCCCTCGGGCACGTCGCCCTCGATCAGGGAGTTGCGGCCGAACCCCTTGGGTTTCTTGCGGACGTAGGCCATCGGCGCCAGCATCCGGTCGGCGATCCAGGCGGCGAAGGGGATGCCGGCCGTCTCGCCCCCCGCGACGCACTCGATGCTCTCGTAACCGACGTGGCGGCCGATCTTCTCCGCCGCCAGCTCGCAGATTTTCACCCGCGCCCGCGGGAAGTAGATGATCTTGCGGCAGTCAATATACACCGGCGACTTCCAGCCGGAGGTGAAGGTGTAGGGTTCCTCCGGGCGGAAGTTGACCGCCTTGATCTCCAGCAGGATGCGCGCCGTGGTCAGCGCCGCGTCGCGGTCCCAGTCCGTCATGTGCTCGCCAGCCATCGCCATGCCCCTCCTGCCGGGCCGTTCCTAGACCGCCGGGCGCCGAGCGTCCATTCTGCCGGGGACCACGGAAGGGAACGGCATGACGCGCAACTACAAGATCGCCTCGATCCCAGGCGACGGCATCGGCAAGGAGACCACCCCGGAGGGCCTGCGCGTGCTGCATGCCGCGGCTTCGCGCTTCGGCTTCGCCTTGCAGGTGCAGGAGTATGACTGGTCCTGCGAACGCTACGCGCAGACCGGGGCGATGATGCCGGCGGATGGGCTGGACCAGCTGCGCGCGCACGACTCCATCTTCCTGGGCGCGGTGGGCTGGCCCGGCGTGCCCGACCACATCTCGCTGTGGGGGCTGCTGATCCCGATACGGCGCGGCTTCGACCAGTATGCCAGCGTCCGGCCCTGCCGGCTGATGCCCGGCGCCCGGTCGCCGCTGGCCGGGCGGACGGAGGCCGACATCAACTTCATCGTCGTGCGCGAGAACACCGAGGGGGAATACAGCAGCCTCGGCGGGCGGCTGTTCGAGGGCACCGACCGCGAGTTCGCCACCCAGCAGACCGTGTTCACCCGGCACGGCACCGACCGCATCCTGCGCTATGCCTTCGAGCTGGCGCAGACGCGGCCGCGGCGCAAGCTGACGTCCGCCACCAAGTCCAACGGCATCACCATTACCATGCCCTACTGGGACGAGCGCTTCGCCGCGGTGGGCGCGGACTTCCCGGAGATCGAGCGCGACCAGTTCCACATCGACATCCTGTGCGCCCACTTCGTGCAGCACCCCGACTGGTTCGACGTGGTGGTGGGCAGCAACCTGTTCGGCGACATCCTGTCCGACCTCGGCCCGGCGGTCGCCGGCAGCATCGGCATCGCGCCCAGCGCCAACATCAACCCGGAGCGGCTGCACCCCAGCATGTTCGAGCCGGTGCACGGCAGCGCCCCGGACATCGCCGGGCAGGGCGTGTGCAACCCGATCGGCCAGGTCTGGTCCGGTGCGATGATGCTGGAGCACTTGGGGGAGAAGGAAGCGGCGGCGGCCGTCGTGTCCGCCATCGAGACGCTGCTGCGCGACGGCGGGCCGCGCACGCGGGACATGGGCGGGCAGGCCGGGACGGCGGAGGTCGGCAAGGCGCTGGCGGAGATCGTCGGCGGGTAGGGGCCTTCAGGGAGGGACCTAGGCCGCGGCGAAGGTCCCATCGGCCTGCAGCACCTGCAGCACACCGGTGTGTATGGCAAACCACGCGCCATGCAGGTGCAGCGACCCTGCGCGGACGCGCTCGGCGATCCAGGGGAAGGTCATCAGATTGGCCAGGGACATCTTGATGCCCTCGTGCTCCAGGCATCGCTGCTGCGCGTCCGGGGTGTCGCATCGCAGGGCGCGGGCGCGGGCCGGGGCGGCGATGCCCATCCACGGCACCACGAAGTCCTGCGCCGTGTCCGGCGCGCCGCGCAGCAACGCCTGGATGCCGCCGCACTGGCCGTGGCCCAGCACGACGACGTGCGGCACCTCCAGCACGCGCACCCCGAACTCCAGCGCGGCGCTGGTGCCGTGGTAGGCGGCATCGGGCGCATAGGGCGGCACCAGGTTGGCGACGTTGCGCACCGTCAGCATCTGCCCCGGCGCCGCGTCGAAGATCGCGGAGGGGTCCACCCGGCTGTCCACGCAGGCGATCACCAGCGCCGCCGGGCGCTGGCCGTCCTGCGCCAGCGCCTCGAACATCCGGCGGCGCTCCGGCCAGCCGTCCCGGCGGAAGCGGTGATACCCCGCGATGAGTTGGTCCATGCAGCCCCCCTTGGCAGCCACGATGCCGCGGGTTCGCTTGCGCGCCCTCCTGCCGGCCCCTACATTAGCCCGGACGCTGCGACGTGTCGCAAGTAGGGGTTCGCCGTGGTCCGTGACGCAAGCTACCAGGCCAAGCCGATCGCACGCCGGTGCGAGCGCGCCGTGGTGACGGCGTATCGGGAGCTGCGTGGCCACGGCAATGCCGACATGGATGCCTTCCGCGCCTGCACGACCCTGTATCGGATCCACCATCCCGAAGCCTCGCTGAACGAGGCCCGCCGGTTGGTAGCGGAGTGGATCGACCATCACGTCGTCCAGCAAAACGTGGGTCCGACGCCGGGATGCGACTGCCCCTGAGCCTGGGGCCGTCACGGCGAGGGTTGCGGTGCCGTTGAGAAGCGGCGACCGGCCAGTTTTTCACGCAGCCGACACGGTGCAAACGCTTCGCAGTTGCCGCGGACCTTCATAGGCGGGACTCAGGGCGGGTCCGCAGCCATCGCGGCATATGCGAACGCCGTCAGCCGTCGTTCAGGTGGCATGCGCTGCTGTGGCCCGGCGCGACCTCCCGCAATGCCGGCGTTTCCACGCCGCAGCGAGCGTGGGCGTGCGGGCAGCGCGGGTGGAAATGGCATCCGGCGGGCGGGTTCAGCGGACTCGGCATCTCGCCCTTGATTGCCGTGAAGCGGCGGGCGCGGGCGTCCAGCCGCGGCACCTCCGCCAGCAACGCCTGCGTGTAGGGGTGGTTGGGCCGGGCGAACACCTCCGCCGCCGCGGCCTGCTCGACGATGCGGCCCAGGTACATGATGGCGACGCGGTCCGACAGGTGCTCGACCACGCCCAGGTCGTGGCTGATGAACAGCAGCGTCAGGCCGAGGTCGCGGCGCAGGTCCATGAACAGGTTGATGATCCCGGCCTGGATGGACACGTCCAGCGCCGCCACGGCCTCGTCGCACACCAGGAACTCCGGCTGCACCGCAAGCGCCCGGGCGATGCCGATGCGCTGCCGCTGGCCGCCCGAAAAGGCGTGCGGATAGCGCTCCATGCCGGCCGGATCCAGCCCCACCATCTGCAACAGCTTGGCGACGCGCGCCTCCAGCGCCTTGCCCTTCGCCCGGCCATTGATGAACAAGG
>DASWOJ010000144.1:0-3041 GCA_036398775.1 Acetobacteraceae bacterium | reverse complement strand
CCTGCAGCATGGTCTGCAGTTCGGGTGTCACCCGCGCCGGGATGGGCAGGGCCGCGCCCAGTTGCTCCAGCAGGCGTCCGACCTGGTCGGGGCGGTCGATCATGCCGCGATCGTCGCAGGCTGTGGCAGGGCAGCGGCCTCGGCCTTTGGCGTCCAGGCCCAGGGCAGCAGCGTATGCAGCTCATGCGCCTTGGTCTGCCCGGACACCACACGCTGGAGCACGTCGGTGAGGTAGGCCATCGGCTCCCTGCCGTTCAGCTTGGCGGTCTGGATCAAGGTCATCGCAACCGCCCAGTGGCGGGCTCCGCCATCCGAGCCGGCTCCATAGTGCCGGGTTTCTGACATTCGAAGCCGTGGTCACCTATCCGTTTCATCCGCTGGTCGGTCAGACCGTGCTGGTCGTCGGCGACCACGAGCATGACGGTGTTCACCACGTCCTGATCCGACAGCCGCATGGAGGTTCGTTCCAGGTCCCGAGGTGGATGTTCGATCCAGAGTTGAGCGGCCTGGCAACTGTATCCATGCCGCGGCTTTCCGTAAGCCAGCTTGTCTTGCTGCGCGCCTTCGTTGACCATCTCCTAGCCTGCTCCTCGGAAGACACAAGCCCTGGAGGAGTCGGCCATGAGAACGCTGCCCCGCGCACAACCGGACCTGTTCGTTGCAACGGCGAGATATGCCGAGCTGACGGGCACCGAACGCCAAAAAGCCGTGGCGCTGCTGCAGGCGCTGCTGACGGAAGCGGTGATGACGCTTCCCAGCGAGCCCTCGGTGGCCGCACCGGAGGCGGGTCATGAGTAAGGTCACGTCCGAGCACCTCGCCCGCGCCGCTTTTGTGTATGTGCGGCAGTCAACGGCCTTCCAAGTGGCCAACAACTTGGAAAGCCAGCGGCTGCAATACGGGTTGGTGGACCGCGCACGGCAGCTGGGCTGGAACAATGTTCAGATCGTCGACGACGATCTCGGCCGCTCCGGCAGCGGCACAGCCCGGCCTGGGTTCGAGAAGCTGCTGGCCGCGATTTGTGAAGGCCGGGTCGGCGCAGTCGTGTCGCTGGAAGCGTCGCGCTTGGCGCGGAACGGCCGTGATTGGCATACGCTGCTGGAGTTCTGCGGCGTGGTTGGGACGTTGCTCGTCGATGCGGACGCCATCTTTGACCCGCGCTCGCCGAACGATAGGCTGTTGCTCGGCATGAAGGGCACGATGAGCGAGATGGAGTTGTCGACGTTTCGCCAGCGGTCGATTGAGGCCATGCGGCAAAAGGCGAGGCGCGGCGAGCTTCATCTGACTGTGGCTGTCGGTTATGCGAAGACCGACGACAACCGCATCGAGAAGGATCCCGACCGGCGCGTGCAGGACGGCATCCTGCTCGTGTTCCGCAAGTTCGCCGAACTGCAATCGATCCGCCAGGTCCTGCTTTGGTTCAGGCGGGAGAACGTGCTCGTCCCGGCCGTCGTGCCGGGTCGCGGCAGGCGGCCGATCCAATGGAAGGCGCCAGTTTACCACACCCTGCATCACATGCTGACCAACCCGGTCTACGCGGGGTCCTATGCCTACGGCCGGCGCGGAACACGCGTGACGATCGAGGGCGGCCGGAAACGGATTATGCGCGACACTCTGCGGCGCGATTGGAAGGATTGGGAGGTTCTGATCCATGACCACCATGAGGGTTACGTGACCTGGGCGGAGTTCCAGCGCAACCAGCACCTGATTGCCGACAACGCGAATGGAAAGAGCTACATGGGCCGTGGCTCCATCAGGCGTGGCGAGGCCTT
This sequence comes from Acetobacteraceae bacterium, assembly GCA_036398775.1. Lineage (GTDB taxonomy): Bacteria > Pseudomonadota > Alphaproteobacteria > Acetobacterales > Acetobacteraceae > DASWOJ01. The sequence continues at coordinate 1,271 of DASWOJ010000144.1, read as the reverse complement.
GCTGCCGGGGCTGTTCCGCTGCGCGCGCTGCGGGCGGCGGCTCCACGTTCAATACACGGGCAAGGGGGGCAACACGCAGCGGTACGCCTGCAAGGGGACGTTCAGCGCCGAGGCCGTCAACACTTGCATCGGCTTCGGCGGGATGCGGGTCGATCGCGTCGTGGCCCAGGAGGTTCTGGACCGCTTGCAGCCACTTGGGATCGAGGCGGCGTTGGCCGCGGTGCAAGCCCAAACCGAGCAGCGCAGCGACAAGCGCCGGGGGGTCGAGAACGCGGTCCAGCAGGCTCAATACGAGGCGGCCCGGGCGCGTCGGCAATATGACGCGGTCGACCCCGAAAACCGCCAGGTCGCCAGCGAACTGGAGCGGCGCTGGAACGAGAGGCTGGTTCAACTGCGCGACTTGGAGAGCCAACTCGAGGGCGTCGATCAAAGCAGTCCGGCGCCAACGTTTTCGGCCGACGCCCGTGCCGGGCTCGTCACCCTCGGCAAGGACCTCGCCAAAGCATGGAGCAGCCCTGGCGTCTCGATCGAGACGCGCAAGAAAATCATCAGGCTGCTCGTCAAGGAGATCATCGTCGATGTCACCGGCGACAGCTTGGCGCTGATCATTCACTGGCAGGGCGGCGATCACACCGAAATGGCGGTCCGGAAGAACAAGGTCGGGCAGACCCGTTGGACGGTTGAGGCCGACGTCCTCGACCTTGTGCGTGTGCTGGCGCGGCAACTCCCGGACCTGGCCATCGCTGCCATCCTCAATCGTTCCGGCAAGCTGACCGGGCGCGGCGCCACCTGGACACGAAGTCATGTCTGTGGGCTCCGGAACACCCATGCCATCCCCGCCTACCGTGAAGGCGAACGCGCCGAGCGCGAGGAGGCGACCCTTGATGAAGCCGCAGATATCCTGAAGGTAAGCCGCGCAACAGCCTACCGGATGGTCAGCCGTGGCATACTCCCGGCCCGGCAGTTGTGCGCTGGGGCACCCTGGATCATCGGGCTTGCCGACCTGCAGCAGGACGCCGTTCAACGCAACGCCGAATCCAGGAGATCACGGCGCCCGGTATCTCAAGATCCGCTGCAGAATTCCTTTGCTTTGTAAGGACATCGCCAGATGAGCAGAATGACGCACCAACGTCCAGGCCGAGCGCACGCACGGACCGGAGCCGCTCGATCAGGCCAGCCAGGTTCCGAGCTGCGGGTGAGCCCGGCGCTTGGCGCAGCCACGCGACCCGGGACGGTCCGCCACCGCCGGCCGGGACGGCGAGCAGCTCGTC
>DASWOJ010000143.1:0-18681 GCA_036398775.1 Acetobacteraceae bacterium | reverse complement strand
CGCCGGGCGCAGGCCGCCCAGGGAGCCGAACAGGTTGGCGCGGTCCCATAGTCCGGTGGCGGTCGCCTCGCCGGGCTTCACGCCGGTTTCGCCGCCGGGAACGGCCTGGCGGGTTTCCGGGGTGGCGCCGGGCGCGGTGGGCGACGATTGGGCCAACGCGGGCTGGCCGAGCAGGGCCAGCAACAGGCCGGCCGGGATCACATTCTGACGCACGGTGCCCTCTGTGACGCGGCCGGACCATGCCGGGGATTGCGGCAGGCGGCAACCCGGTGTTGGCTGGCCGCAAGGCCGGTGCCCAGCCGGCATGGCAATGGAGCCGGCACCCGCCGGCACCCCTGGAGGACGCCCGACATGCTGGTCACCCGACGTATCCTGCTTGGCTCTACCCTGGCCGCCGCGGCGCCCCTGGGGATGGCGCACGCCCAGCCCCTGACGATCCGCCTGGGCGTGCTGAACTACCAGTCCGGCCCTTACCGCGACAACACCGGCGGCGGCTCGGTCGCTTGCGCCAAGCTGGCGGCGGAGGAATGGGGAGACCAGGGATTCAAAGTGGAAATCATCGGCGCCGACCACCAGAACAAGCCGGACATCGGCGCGGGCATCGCCCGGCAGTGGCTGGACCGGGACGGGGTGGACGTCATCATGGACGTGCCGACCAGTTCGGTGGCGCTCGCGGTCGCCAACGTCGTGCGGGAACGGAACAAGGTTTACCTCAACAGCGGCGGCGGCACGGCGGACCTGACCGGGGTGCAATGCACGCCCAACACCGTCCATTGGACCTATGACACCTACATGCTGTCCCGCTCCACCGCGACGCAGCTTGTGAAGCGCGGCGGCGACAAGTGGTTCTTCATCGTCGCGGACTACGTGTTCGGCCAGCAGTTGGAGCGGGATGCCGCGGCGTTCGTGAAGGCGAGCGGCGGCAGCGTGGTCGGCCGGGCGGCCTATCCCTTTCCCGAGACCACGGACTTCTCGTCCTACCTGCTGCAAGCGCAGTCGAGCGGGGCGAACGTGATCGGCTTCGCCTCCGCCGGCACCGACACGGTGAACGGGGTGAAGCAGGCGCACGAGTTCGGGCTGGGAACCAGCATGAAGATGGCAGCGCTGCTGGCCCACCCGACCGACGTGGACGCCATCGGGCCGGAGCTGGCGCAGGGGCTTTACCTGACCGGCACATTCTACTGGGACATGAACGATGGGACGCGGGGCTTCACCAAACGGGTGATTGACCGGATGCCGGGCAAGCGCCCGCCGAACATGATCCAGGCCGGCTGCTACGCCAGCGCGCTGCACTACCTGAAGGCGGTCAAGGCGCTCGGACCCGCGCGGGCCAAGGCGGACGGCGCCGCGGTGGTGGCGCAGATGAAGGCGATGCCGACGATGGACGACGCGTTCGGCCCTGGCAGCATACGCGGGGACGGCCGGGCGCTGTTCCCGGCCTACCTGTTCCAGGCCCGCGCGCCCGAGGCGATCAGGGGACAGTGGGACTTGCTGGACCTGGTGGCGACCACGCCCGCCAACGAGGCGTGGCGGCCGTTGGCAGAGGGAGGATGCGCGCTGGTGAAGGCGTAGCGTCCGCCGCCGCTTCCTTGTGGGATGGAACGGACATGGGCGCTTCCACGAATGCGTGATCGCCATGCGATGTCCAGTGCAAGGGATCGTTAAGCAACTTCCGCCATACTCCCGCCCGACCGCCAACCGCGGCACCTCGCAACGCCAGGATGGCATGCCGCAAGGACCACCGATGGCCTCCAACACCCGTGCCCGGAGCTGGGACAGCCTGTCCGAGGACGCCCAGCTCGCCCTGGCCTGCCAGGCCTTGCACCGTGCCGCCGAATCCATCGCAGCACAGGCGGAGTGCCTGGCCGGAGAGATGGAGGATGGCAACTTGTCCGACCGTGGCGGGGCGGAGGCGTTGCGCATGCTGGTCGCCGTCGTGCGCGCGACCAGCCCTGGCACCATGCCCGTGGCGGGGCACGCGTGATGCGCGGCCTGGTTACGCCGTCCCGGCCCTGATCCCGGCCGGGCCGGCATGGGCCGCCGCTGGGCCAGCGGATGCCGCGCGTGCCGCGGCGCCGGACCCTGCGCCGCTGACCCTCGTCGGCGCTGGGCTGGTTGGATTGGGCAGCCGCTGCGTCCCGTCAGGCCGCCCGTCGCACTTGGCGCCCAACCGCTGCGCCGACCAGCGCCAGCGTCGGCCCGCCGGTGGACCAAGTCCGCCCGCCCTCGACCAGCGCGTCCAGGGTGCCCAGCAGCTCCCGTTGGTCCGTGCGCCCGCCGCGCTCGATCAGCGCCGCGGGAGTGGCCGGGTCCAGCCCGGCCGCTAGCAGGCCGTCGCGCAGGGCCGGCAGGCTGTCCAGACCCATGTAAACTGCCAGCGTCCCCCCGCGCGCCAGCGCCGCGAAGTCCAGGTCCAGCACGCCATTCACCAGGTGCCCGGTCGCGAGCGTCAGCGTCCGCACCGCCCCGTCCCCTGCGGGTCCATCGCCGCGGTGCGTCAGCGGGATGCCAGCCCCGGCGGCGCAGGCCAGTGCGGCGGTGACGCCGGGCACGACCTCGAACGCCACCCCTGCCGCGGCCAGCGCCGCCGCCTCCTCCCCGCCCCTGCCGAACACGAAGGGGTCGCCACCCTTCAGCCGCACGACCTTGCGGCCTTCCTGGCCCAAGCGGACCAGCAAGGCATTGATCTCCTCCTGCGGCATGGAGTGGTTGGACTTGGACTTGCCGACACTGATGCGGTCGGCGTCGCGCCGGGCCATGTCCAGCACATCCTCGGTCACCAGGCGGTCGTGCACGATCACGTCCGCCTCGCCCATCAGGCGCTGGGCGCGCAGGGTCAGCAGGTCGGCGGCGCCCGGCCCGGCGCCCACCAAATATACGATCCCCGCCGGGTGCGCCGCCCCGTCCAGCAGGCGCGCCATCTCCCGCTCCGACGCCGCATCGTCCCCGGCCAGCATCAGGTCGGCGACGCGCCCGCCAAGCGCTCCTTCCAGCACCCGGCGGCGCAGCGCGACCTCGGGGAAGCGCTCGCGGAACAGCTCCTTGTAACGGTCGGCCAGCGCGGCCAGACGGCCATAGGCGGGGGGCACCATCGCCTCGATCCGGGCGCGCAGCAGCCGGGCCAGCACGGGGGCGGTGCCGCCGGAGGACACGGCGATGCTGAGCGGCGCGCGGTCGATCACGCTCGGGGTGATGTAGCTGCACAGGGACGGCTTATCCACGATGTTGACCGGGATGCCGCGCGCCTGGGCCGCCGCCGACAGCGCCGCCAGCTCGTCATCGGGCGCGTCGGCGCCGATCACCAGGGCGCAGCCGTCCAGCAGACCGGCGTCGCCGGCGCCGAAACGCGGGGCGGTGGCGACCAGCCCGCCGGCCCGGCGCAGGGCGCCGGCCTTGCGCTCGGCGGCCTCGCCCTCGCCGATCACCAGCACGCGACGGCCGGTCAGGGACAGGAAGATGGGGAAATATTGCATTCCGATAGGGTCGGTGGTCCGGGGCGCGGGAGCAAGCGTCGGCTGGCGCAAAACCGTGCCGCAGAGCTGCATTATGCCAGGCTGCCGGCCCCGAGCCCGGCGAGCGGCTCCGCGGCACGCCGTTGCCGTAAGGAGCGCAGCATGGGCGCGGAGCAGGTCGGGAACGTAGGCCATATCAGTAAGGCGAATGGGACTGATGGTTTTTTCCGGGCGTATGTGAAAGCGGAACGGCTGAGATTTTTGGCTTGCAAGAGGCGATGCAGGATGGCGGAACCATTCATGATGCTGCGCCTGAATTGAATCGGAGTTGAAACTGCCTGGGAAGCAAGAACGGCCTTTTAAAAAGGGCTGCACTCGCGGTGCTGCCAAGGCATACCTGCGCGGTGATGCAAGTTGACCTGAGCGGCCCGGTTGGTTTTATTTATCAACGTCAGCGGTCACTGACCCATTGCATCCAGGGCCATCTTGGATCTGAACACGCTTGTGTTGCTCATCATCAGCAGTACTGACCCAAAACTGCTCAGGACGGCGACGCGCGTCGAGGAGAGCCTGTCAGGCCTCTCAACCCAGCCCGGAGGGGGGCAACAAGGGCGATGCATGCGGCCTGAAGCAGGCCCGCGGCGGTGATGCCTGGGCAGGCGAAGCGCCCCGCAAGGTGTTCGTGTTCCTGCCAACAGGCATCAGCACACCCCAAGGATCACTGCCGTTGGCGCAGACCGGGCCATATGGCCAGCCGCGCAGCATCGAATGAAAGTGCCGCAGCACTTCTGTCCAGGTCCAAATCCGCAGCCGCTGCCGCAAGGTGGCCAGCATACGCGCCGTCTTGGCCGGCGGATGTCCCGGGCTGTCGTTTCGTGGCGGTTCGAGCCAGGCGGCTGCACTCGCAACCAACTGCAGGACGCTGCCGTTCAACGCAGCCCGTCACGGGCACGCCAAGGATGCGTTCAACCCAAGGTGGAAGTAAAAACCACCACCCAAGCGGCTGCCTCTCATCGAGTTTGGTGCGTTAGATTTTGTTTGTGCCAGCCTACCCCCTGCAATCCTCGAAAGTCCGAAAATTTTCAAGTGACTAGAATGACCGTCAAGCGAGTGACAAAAGCGCGTATCCCTAAGCTCCCCAGACCAGGTCAAGTTTGTGCACTTTTTCTAACGGGACTGCCGGAACCCCGACCTCTTATTACAGGAGTGCATCAAGGCGTTGACTGGCTGATCCGGTTTTTGCAGCCGGACACGGCAGATATCGCTTGGAACCGTATAGAGGCAAATATGATGAAGCAGGCCACGCAACCCGTTCAAAAAGAGGCATCGCCTGCTGCGACTGCGCCGGTGAGCACGGCGGTCCCTGAGCGCCGGCGGCCAGGGCGCTCTGTTCAAGTGAACCCCTATCTGATTCCACTTCTGCGAGACGCAGGGAATAAGGAAATAATTCCTGTAGGTTTCACTACTACGGACGCTTCTGACCCGGCTGGGAACCTGGCGCCCATCGTCGGCGTCGTCGTTTCCGTAGGGCTGAGCTTGTTGTTGTGGGCGATCCTGATCCGCGTGGGATTCTGGGTCTTGCGGTGACACCTTGCACATTCAAGCCGGCGACCTCCCGCGTGCAGGACCACGGCCCGTTCTGGTCGTGCGTTCGTGTCTTGGTGAAACCCCTTTCATGATGCCTGCGCCAGCCGCCTGACGAGGACAAACACGTCAAGGGCTGATGCAAGGGTTGCCTCGTGGTCACGCGCCAGCCTGCGCGCCCAGCATGACCTTGAGCACGATAAGTGGTAAGACGCACCACTGGGGAGACCGACGATCTACCGTTTCGTGCGGCGTGAACTCGTGCGGCAATTGCGCCCGGTCCGCTGCACGTCCGGCACGCTGCGGAACCGCTGGTGCATGCGTTGCGGCCGGAGCCGCCATGCAATCCATGATGGGTGGTGACCCTCGTCCTGCAAAAGCCGATCTTCAGCGCTGCTTCGCCGCCAAAGCTCAGGGACACGATGCGGAGTGTTCCAGCGATCTCCGGTCATAGGTTTTTGACCTGTGCTGGGCGGCGCAGGCGGCGCTGCATCGCAGGATATTGAGGCGATGCTGCAATGATCCCGCGGTGCATGCGTGGCAAACGCGATCCAGCTACCGGGCAGAGGGTTGCAGATGAGCCGCCAGGCCGTGCAGAACCAGGGCACACAATCGGGAGGGCCGCACCAATGCGGGCGCTGGTGATAGACAAAGGCGAGGGCGGCCAATCTGCAACCCTGCGCGACTTCCCGGAGGCCGGGCTGATGGAGGGCGACGTCACCGTCCGCATCTCCCATTCCTGCCTGAACTACAAGGACGGCTTGGCGCTGACCGGCAAGTCGCCCGTGGTGCGCCGCTTCCCGATGATCCCCGGCATAGACTTCGCCGGCGTGGTCGAGTCCTCGGACAGCCCCGACTACAAGCCCGGCGACGCCGTGCTGCTGAATGGCTGGGGCACCGGCGAAACCCACCTGGGCGCCTATGCCGAGCGCAGCCGGGTGCCGGCGGGGTGGCTGATCCCGCTGCCTGACGGCCTGACTGCCGCCCGAGCGATGGCCATCGGCACCGCCGGATATACTGCCATGCTGTGCCTGATGGCGCTGGAGCATCACGGCCTGCGCCCCGCCCACGGCCCGGCGGTCGTCACCGGGGCCGCCGGCGGCGTCGGCTCCATCGCGGTGGCATTGCTGGCCGCCGCGGGCTGGCACGTGATCGCCAGCACCGGGCGGATCGCCGAGGAGGGCTACTTGCGCGGCCTCGGCGCCGCGGAGGTCGTGGACCGCGCCACCCTGGGCGGGGCGCCGCGCCCACTGGCGAAGGAGCGTTGGGCGGCAGGAGTGGACAGCGTCGGGTCGGCGACGCTTGCCAACCTGCTGTCCATGACGCGCCCGGATGGCGCCATCGCGGCGTGCGGCCTGGCGGGCGGCATGGACCTGCCGGCGTCGGTGGCGCCGTTCATCCTGCGCGGCGTGGCGCTGCTGGGTGTGAACAGCGTGACGGTGCCCCGGGCGCGCCGGGTGGTGGCCTGGGGACGGCTCGCGAAGGAGCTGGACCTGGACAGGCTGGATGGGATGACGGCGACGATCCCGCTGGAACAGGTGCAGGACGCCGGCGCGCGGATCATCGCCGGGCAGGTCCGCGGGCGGGTAGTGGTGGAGATAGGATGATCCTTCTCCCTCTCCCTGCGGGAGAGGGCCGGGGTGAGGGGGTCTTGGCTGCGGAGCGGGGAACGGACCAGGCTGCTGGCACTCAGCCCGGCGTCGGAAAATACGGGCCGGAAAACCCCCTCACCCCAACCCTCTCCCGACGGGAGAGGAAGCAGGCATGAAGGTCCTCCAAGTCACCAACGTGGACTTCTCCCTGCGGCACTTCCTGCTGCCGCTGATGCTCGCGGCCCAGGCGCGGGGTCACGACGTGCTTGGCGTGTCGGCGGATGGCCCGCTGCTGGACGACGCCCGCGCCGCCGGGCTGCGTGTAACCGCGGTGCCGATGGCGCGCAGCCTGTCGCCCCGCGCGCAATGGCGGGCGCTGCGCGCGATGATGCGGCTGTTGCGGGCGGAGCGTCCGGACCTGCTGCATGCCCACATGCCGATCAGCGGCTTCATCGCCCGGCTGGCTGCGCGCCTCACCGGGGTGCCGCGGGTCGCATATACCTGCCATGGCTTCCTGTTCAACCAGCCCGGTCCCTGGCCGCGCCGCGCCCTCGGCCTTCTCGTCGAGTGGCTGGGTGGCCGCTTGACCGACACCTACCTGACGGTCTCGACGGAGGAAGCCGCGGATGCCCGGCGCCTCGGCATCGCCCGCCGGGCCACCCCGGTCGGCAATGGCCGCAGCCCCGCCCGCTTCCGGCCCGACCCGGCGGCCCGCGCCTGCGTCCGCGCCGCCCTTGGCGTGCCGGAGGACCGGCTCGTCGTGGTGATCGTCTCCCGCCTGGTGCGCCACAAGGGCCATCTGGAGCTGCTGGCCGCCATGCGGGACCTGCCCGGCGTCGAGCTGTGGGTCGTCGGCAACCGCCTGTCCAGCGATCATGGCCCTGACCCGTCCGACCTGTTCGCGCAGGCGCCGCCGGGCACGTTGCGCCTGCTGGGCTACCGCGACGACATCCCCGCCGTGCTGGCGGCGGCCGACATATTCGCCCTGCCGAGCCACTTCGAGGGCCTGCCGATGTCGGTCATCGAGGCGATGCTGACCGCACTTCCCGTCGTTGCGACGAACATACGCGGCCCGCGGGAGCAGGTGGTGGACGGCGGGACGGGCCTGCTGGTGCCGCCCATGCAGGTGCCGCCCCTCGCTGCCGCCCTGCGCAGGTTGGCCGCTGACCCCGGGCTGCGCGCGCGCATGGGCGCCGCCGGGCGCGCGCGGGCCGTGACGCTGTATGACGAAGACGCGGTGCTGACCCGGACCTTGGACCTGCTGGGGCTGTAGAGGGATTTCCTGGCCGTGCTCCCTGCCCTATATGCCGGAAGGCAACCCTTCCGGAGCATCCGATGCCTCCTTTCCGCACTGCCACCGTTTTTGCCGCCGCCCTCGCCGCGGGAGCGCCCGCGCTGGCGCAGGCTCCGGCCGCCCCGGCCAGCACCGCCGTGCAGACCGTTGACGTGATGAACAAGCTGTGGGGCCGCCATCCCGGCCTGCGCGCCAACCATGCCCAGGGCGTGGTGGTGGAGGGCAGCTTCACCCCCACGCCCGAGGCCGCCGGGCTGAGCAGCGCCGCCATCTTCGCCGGCAAGGCAGTGCCGGTGGCGGTCCGCTTCTCCGACGCGACGGGCCTGCCAAACCTGGCGGACGGCGCCGAGGCCGCCAACCCGCACGGCATGGCGATCCGTTTCCGGCCGGAGGGCGCGACCTACGTGGACGTGGTGATCGTCTCCCTGCCCTACTTCCCCGTCGCCACCGGGGAGGAGTTCGTGCAACTGCTGCAAGCCGCCTCCGAAAGCGGCCCCGACGCGCCGCATCCCACCAAGATCGAGCAGTTCATCGCCGCCCATCCCGCCGCCGCCAAGGCCGGCGCCGACGTCCGTACGCCCACCAGCTTCGCGCGGGAAACCTTCAACGGGGTGGACGCCTTCATCTTCGTGAACGCCAAGGGCGAGCGGCAGCCCTTCCGCTTCCAGTTCCAGCCGGTCGCCGGCCCGGAGCACTTGGACAAGGACGCCGCCGCCAAGATGCCGCCCGACTTCCTGCGGACCGAGTTGCCGGAGCGGCTGAAGAAGGAGCATGTGGAGTTCCGCGTCATGGCGCAGCTCGCCAACGTCGGCGACCAGACCAAGGACCCGACCCAGCCCTGGCCCACCGACCGCCGGATGGTCAACCTGGGCACCTTGACCCTAACTGGCGCCGTGGCGAACCAAGTCCAGGCGCAGAAGGACTTGCGCTTCCTGCCGAACCACCTGCAGCCCGGCATCGAGGTGTCGGACGATCCGCTGATTGACGCACGGGTGCGGTCCTACGTGATCTCGTTCGGCCGTCGGTCGCAGTAAGAAGACTCTGCTCCCTCTTCCTCCCGGAGAGGGCCGGGGCGAGGGAGTCTTGGCTGCGGAGCGGCGCACCGGCTGTGCCGCTGGAGCAGGTTCCTCGCGGGACGACAGCGCGCTTGCCTGCCCTCTCATTCCAACCCTCTCTCGTAGGGAGAGGGAGAAGAGAGCGCCTTTGCTCCGGTTCTCTGTCGAACCCCCTTGGACCCCGGCCCCCGCGGCGCTATGCGGGACGGCATGACCCACCTTCCGATCCGCCGTGCCCTGATCTCGGTGTCCGACAAGGCCGGGCTGATCCCCCTGGCCCAAGCCCTTGCCGCACACGGCGCCGAGATCCTGTCCACCGGCGGCAGCGCCCGCGCCCTGCGCGACGTCGGCGTTCCGGTGCGGGAGGTTGCGGACCACACTGGCTTCCCCGAAATCCTGGACGGCCGGGTGAAGACCCTGGTGCCGCAAATCCACGGCGGCATCCTGGGCCGGCGCGACCTGCCGGAGCACCTGGACCAGATGGACCGGCACGGCATCGCGCCGATAGACCTGGTCTGCGTGAACCTCTATCCCTTCGAGGCCACCGTCGCTGCCGGCGCCCCGCCCGACGAGTGCGTGGAGAACATAGACATCGGCGGCCCTGCCCTGATCCGCGCCGCCGCCAAGAACTACGACGGCGTGGCGGTCCTGACCGACCCGGCGCAGTATCCGGACTTGCTGGCCGAATTGGCCAAGGGCGGCACCACCCCGGCGTTGCGCCTGCGGCTGGCTGGCGAGGCCTATGCCCGCACCGCTGCCTACGACGCCGCCATCGCCGCTTGGTTCGCGCGGGATGCCGCCCTGCCGCCGCGCATGACCCTGTCCGGCACGCGGCGCCAATCCCTCCGTTACGGTGAGAACCCGCACCAGCAGGCGGCCTTCTACGTCAATGGCGACAGCCGCCCTGGCATTGCCACCGCCACCCAGGTCCAGGGCAAGGAGCTGTCCTACAACAACCTGAACGACACCGACGCCGCCTATGAGGCCGTGGCCGAGTTCGGCGATCCGGCGGTCGTCATCGTCAAGCACGCCAATCCCTGCGGCGTCGCCGTCGCCGCCACGCCGACCGAGGCTTGGGACCTGGCGCTGCGCTGCGACCCCGTCAGCGCCTTCGGCGGCATCGTGGCGCTGAACCGCACCCTGGACGGTCCCACTGCCGAGCGGATCGCGGCGATCTTCACCGAGGTCATCATTGCGCCCGATGCGGACGACGACGCCCGGGCGGTCCTGGCGCGCAAGAAGAACCTGCGTCTGCTGCTGGCTGGCGGGATGCCGGACCCGGCGGCGCCGGGCACGGCCGTGCGCAGCGTGTCCGGCGGCTTCCTGGCGCAATCGCGCGACGCCCGCCGCCTTATGCCCGCCGACCTGCGCTGCGTGACCCGGCGCTCGCCCACGGCGGCGGAGCTGGCGGACTTGATGTTCGCCTTCCGGGTGTGCAAGCACATCAAGTCCAACGCCATCGTCTATGCCCATGGCGGCGCCACCACGGGCATCGGCGCCGGACAGATGAGCCGTGTGGACAGCGCCCGCATCGCCGCCTGGAAAGGCGCCGAGGCCGCCCGCGCCGCCGGGCTGCCGGCGCCGCTCACGGAGGGGTCGGTGGTGGCGTCGGACGCCTTCTTCCCGTTCGCGGACGGCTTGCAGGCCGCGGTAGCGGCGGGCGCCACGGCCGTCATCCAGCCCGGCGGCTCCATGCGGGACGCCGAGGTGGTCGCGGCGGCGGACGCTGCGGGGGTGGCGATGATGCTGACGGGGGTGCGCCACTTCCGGCATTGAGGCCGGCCGTCTGCGCAAACCGCTTGCGGCATGGCAACCCAGAAGCCGGAATGGTCGTGCTGGCCGACCCTGGATTGCTTCGATGCTCCACGCCTCGCACCAACGCACGAGGTTAGGATGAGCGGCTCTTCTTAGGGAGCCAACGCAGGTGGGCGGCTCAGTCCGCCGCGTCGGCCACCTTCGACTTGCCGGGCTTGGCGTGCTTCAGCTCCGCCATCTTGTCCTGGACGTGGCGGCTGAACACGAACTCCGCCGGACGCTGCTTGGACAGGTCAATCTCCGGCGCCATCGGCCCCGTCAGCTTCGGCCCGCGCAGCGCCGTCATCATCGTCTTCACCGGCGACTTAACCGCATCCATGACGGCCGTGCTCTCATAGCCCGAATGGACCATGCAATCCGCGCATTTCTCGTAGTTGCCGGTGCCGTACTTGTCCCAGTCGGTGCTGTCCATCAGCTCCTTGTAGGTCTTGGTGTAGCCCTCGCCGAGCAGGTAGCAGGGCCGCTGCCAACCGAACACGTTGCGCGTCGGCTTGCCCCAAGGGGTGCAAGTGTAGTTCTCGTTGCCTGCCAGGAAGCTCATGAACAGCGGCGACTGGGTAAACTTCCACTTCTTGCCGCGGCCATAGGTCAGGATGTCCCGGAACAACTGCTTGGTCTTCTGCCGCGACAGGAAGTGCGCCTGGTCCGGCGCCCGCTCATACGCATAGCCCGGCGAGGTCATGATCCCGTCCACGCCCATCGCCATCACGTCGTCAAAGAACTTGCCCACCCGCTCCGCCTGCGCCCCGTCGAACAGGGTGCAGTTGATGCTGACGCGGAAGCCCCGGCGCTTCGCCTCCCTGATGGCGGCGACGGCGCGGTCGTAGGTGCCTTCCTGGCTCACCGCCCGGTCGTGCATCTCCCGGTCGCCGTCCAGGTGCACGTCCCAGGAAAAATCGGGATGCGGCGTGTAGTCGTCCATCTTCTTCTCAAGCAGCAGCGCGTTGGTACAGAGATAGATGAACTTCTTGCGCTCCAGCAGGCCGCGGACGATCTCGGGCATCTCCTTGTGCAGCAACGGCTCGCCGCCGGCGATGCTGACGACGGGGGCGCCGCATTCGTCGGCGGCTGCCAGGGCGTCGGCGACCGACAGGCGCTGGTTCAGGATCGGCGCGGGATAGTCAATCTTGCCGCAGCCGGAGCATGCCAGGTTGCAGCGGAACAGCGGCTCCAGCATCAACACCAGCGGGTAGCGCTTGCGGCCCAGCATGTGCTGCTTGACCACGTAGGCGCCCACGCGCGCCACTTGCCTCATCGGAACGGACATATTTGACTCCCTCGGCCTAGCTCAGCTCGGCCGGAAACTTGAACTTAACATCCTCGGCAACGCCCGGCAGCGTGGAAACATGCACGTCCTGCATCCGCCGCAGCCCGTTCAGCACGCCTTGGACCAGCATCTCCGGTGCGCTCGCCCCGGCGGTCAGACCCACGGATTCTACGCCCAGAAACCACTCCGGCTGCAACGCGCTTGCGTCATCAATCAGATAGCTCGGCTTTCCCAGCTCCTGCCCGATCTCCCGCAGCCGGTTGCTGTTGCTGCTGTTGCGGGAGCCGACGACCAGGATTACGTCCACCTGCTTCGCCAGGTCGTGCACCGCCTGCTGCCGGTTCTGCGTCGCGTAGCAGATGTCGCGCACGTCCGGCCCCACAATGGCGGGAAAGCGGCTTTTCAGCGCGCTGATGATGCCTCTGGTATCATCCACGGACAGGGTCGTCTGGGTCACGTAGGCCAGCCGGTCGGGGGTGCCGACCTGCAGGGTTGCCACATCGTCCACGGTCTGCACCAGGTGGACAGGGCCGGGGATCTGGCCGATCGTGCCCTCGACCTCGGCATGGCCGGCATGCCCCACAAGCACGATTTCGCGATCTTGGGCGGCATAACGGCGGCCTTCCTGGTGGACTTTGGCCACGAGGGGACAGGTCGCATCAATCACCGGCAAGTGGCGCTCCCGAGCCAACTCCTCGACCCGCTTGGCAACGCCGTGCGCGCTGAACACAGTCATAGCGCCAGGCGGTATCTCGTCCAGCTCGTCCACGAATACGGCGCCGCGGGTGCGCAGATCCTCAACGACATGGCGGTTATGGACGATCTCGTGCCGGACATAGATTGGCGGGCCGAACTTGGCCAATGCCCGCTCCACGATCTCAATCGCCCGCTCTACGCCGGCGCAGAAACCCCTGGGTTGGGCCAAGACGACACGCATCATCCACTCTACCTCCAAGACCTGCCCATGCCGTACCAGGCGCAGGTGCCTGCGGCAGCAACGGCCAGCCTATCGCATCTATGCGTTTGCAGCGCCCGTGTGTGCCCTATCACCCATGACTGTGGCATGAATGCAACATTTGGGCGGGCCGAGGCCGGCGGTATGGCACAGGCTCCCCACGTTGGATAGTATGCGGGACCGTTACGTGAGGCAGCCAGGCACGCTAGGACGCTGCCGGACAGCTTGGGATAGTCATGCAACTGTGTCACGCCCATGTCATTGGCCGGTGTTGCCCTACCTTAGGCTTACGTGGTTCTTGCCGCCGGAGCGGGTGCCGCGCCATGCGGCGGCCGGAGCTGCCTGACGTGCACGGTGCAACAACTTAGTCGCCGCATGGGCCGTATTTTATTCGGCCTCAAATGCGAGGGGAGCAGACCAGACCTATGAATGCGAGCATCCAGCTCCCAGGCCGTCCCGCCACCCCGATGCTTGACCGTGTCCAGACGCCGGCCGATCTGCGCAACTTCTCGGCCGAGCAGCTTCGGCAGGTTGCCGACGAGTTACGGGCTGAGACGGTGGACGTCGTCAGCACCACTGGTGGGCACTTAGGCGCATCGCTGGGCGTCGTGGAATTGACGGTTGCCCTGCATGCCGTGTTCGACACCCCGCGCGACCGCCTGCTGTGGGACGTCGGCCACCAAGCCTACCCGCACAAGATCCTTACGGGCCGGCGCGACCGGATACGCACCCTGCGCCAGCCCGGTGGGCTTTCAGGCTTCACCCGGCGCAGCGAAAGCGAATACGACCCCTTCGGCGCGGCGCATAGCAGCACCAGCATTTCTGCCGGGCTGGGCATGGCGGTGGCGAACGACTTGCTGGGGATCGAGGACCGCCACGTCGTCGCAGTGATCGGCGACGGCGCCATGAGTGCGGGCATGGCATATGAGGCCATGAACAACGCCGGCGCCCGCCGCGGCCGCCTGCTGGTGATCCTGAACGACAACGACATGAGCATCGCGCCCCCGGTGGGCGCCATGAGCGCCTACCTGTCGCGTCTGATGAGCAGCCGGTCGTTCCTGAACCTGCGCGACCTCGCCGCCCGCATGGCCAAGCACTTTCCCCGTGGGCTGGAGCGCACGGCGCGGCGGGCGGAGGAATATGCCCGCGGCATCCTGACCGGCGGGACGCTGTTCGAGGAGATGGGCTTCTACTACGTCGGCCCGATTGACGGCCACAACCTGGACCACCTGCTGCCGGTCCTGCGCAACCTGCGCGAGGCGGAGGAGGCTGGACCCATTCTCCTGCATATCATCACGAAGAAAGGCCACGGCTACGCCCCTGCGGAAGCATCGCCCGACAAGTATCATGGCGTCAGCAAGTTCAACGTCATCACCGGGGAACAGGCCAAGGCGCCGCCCGGCCCACCGCAATACACCCGGATTTTTGCCGATGCGCTGATCGCCGAGGCCGAGGCCGACTCCCGCATTGTCGCCATCACCGCCGCCATGCCGAGCGGCACCGGGCTGGACCGCTTCGCCAAGCGCTTCCCCTAACGCACCTTCGACGTGGGCATCGCCGAGCAGCACGCGGTGACCTTCGCCGCCGGGATGGCGACGGAGGGCATGAAGCCCTTCTGCGCCATCTACAGCACATTCCTGCAGCGCGCCTACGATCAGGTCGTGCACGACGTGGTGCTGCAGCACCTTCCCGTTCGATTCGGCATAGACCGCGCAGGCCTGGTGGGCGCGGACGGCGCAACCCATGCCGGCAGCTTCGACCTCGCTTACCTCGGCTGCCTGCCAGGCATCGTGCTGATGGCGCCGTCCGACGAGGTCGAGCTGATGGACATGGTCGCCACCTCGGCCATCATAGACGACCAGCCCAGTGCTGTCCGCTACCCACGCGGCGAGAGCACCGGGCTGGAGTTGCCCGCACGCGGCACTCCGCTCGCCATCGGGCGCGGGCGCATCCTGCGGGAGGGCTCGTCGGTCGCCATCCTGAGCCTTGGCACCCGGCTTGCCGACAGCCTTCGCGCGGCCGATGAGCTGCACGCGCGCGGCCTGTCCACCACCGTTGCCGACGCCCGCTTCGCCAAGCCGTTCGACACCGCAATGGTCGAGCAACTGGCCCGGCACCATGCAGTCCTGGTGGTCGTGGAGGAAGGCAGCATCGGCGGCTTCGGGGCGCATGTCCTGCAGCACCTGGCGATGCGCGGCCTGCTGGACGGCGGCGTGAAGGTCCGCAGCATGACGCTGCCGGACTATTTCATAGACCACAACACCCCTGCAGCGCAGATTGTCGAGGCGAAGCTGGGCGCCAGGGACATCGTGGCTACGGTCATGAACGCGCTGGGGCAGCAAGGCGTAGGGCGTGGGGCGGATGCGGGATGATGCATGCCGCTTCCAGCGTCCGGCCGCCATTGCAAGCCGCTTGCGGCGCCGCGGGCCAATGTGGCCAGGGCGGCCATGCCCGCCCCTGGATTGCCGCACCGCAAGCGGCTCGCAATGACAGCACGTTGACGTAAGGGTTTAAGCGGATGCCTGTTGATCTGATGCGCCTGTCCCGCCGTGGCGTCCTGCTTGCGGCGCTGCTGGCTCCTCTGGCAGCGCGGGCTGCCGAGCCTGATGCGGCGGCGCCGATTACAGCGCTGAATGCCGGGCTGATCCAGGCGATGCGCTCCGGCAAGGCCATGCCGTTCCCGCAGAGGTTCGCGGCGCTGTCCCCCGTGGTGGACCACGCCTTCGACATCGCTGCGACCCTGCAGACCGTGGTGGGGCCGCGCTGGGCCGGGCTGCCTGCGGCGCAGCAATCGCAGTTGCTGGACGTGTTCCGCCGTTACACCGTCGCCACCTACGTCGCCAATTTCGACAGCTTCAGCGGCGAGAAGCTGGAGGTCCTGCCAGACAGCCGCAGCATCGGCGCCGACCAGGTGGTTGCGACGCAGATCGTGCCCGCCGGCGGGGCGCCAACGCGGATTGACTACGTGATGCGCCGTGGACCCTCGGGATGGAAGGCGGTGGATGTCTATCTCAACGCCACCATCAGCCAGGCGGCGGTGCAGCGGTCGGACTTCCGCTCGCTGCTCAGCGCGGGAGACGCCGGGGCGCTGATCGCCAGCTTGAAGCGCAAGATCGCCGACCTGTCCGGCGGAACCCTGTCTTGACTACCGCTTGCTGATCCGGAGCATCGCTTGATAGATCCTGCATCCGCCGTCCTAGCCAGTCTCACTCTGGCCGGCGTGGCCCAATCCGTCGCCGGTTGGCTGGCTGTGCGCCGCTTCAGCCGCCAGCCAATTGCGGCACCCGCCATCCGCCCGCCAGTGACGGTGCTGAAGCCCTTGCATGGCGACGAGCCGTTGCTGGAAGCTGCCCTGGCTAGCTATTGCAAGCAGAATTATCCGGAATTCCAGTTGGTGTTCGGCGTGCAGGACGCTGCCGACCCGGCGTTGCGGGTGCTGCGCCGGTTGCGTGCGCGTTTCCCGGACGTGGACATGGCAGTGGTCGTGGACCCAACGCCGCACGGCGCTAACCGCAAGGTCGCCAACCTTATCAACATGCTGCCGGATGCCAAGCACGACGTGCTGGTGATCGCCGACAGCGATATCCATGCCGCGCCGGATTACCTCGATAGCCTGGTGCGCAGCCTAGCCGTGCCTGGCATGGGGCTGGCGACGACGCTGTATGCCGGGCTGCCATCCGGGGACAGCCTGACGGGCCGGCTGGGATCTGCCGGGATCAATCATGCCTTCCTTCCTGGCGCGTTGCTGGCCCGGGCGATGGGGCGGCAAGACTGCATGGGCGCTACGATGGCTCTGCGTCGAGACACGCTGGATCGGGTTGGCGGCCTGCCCGCCTTATCCGACCACCTGGCGGACGATGCCGTGCTGGGGCGGCTGGTGCGTTCGCGCGGCCTGGGCATTGCGCTTGCCAGCACCGTTCCGGCGACCACCGTGCCGGAAAGCCGGATGCCCGACTTGTTCCAGCACGAGCTGCGCTGGGCGCGCACGATCCAGTCCCTGGTGCCAGTCGAGTTCGCCCTGTCTGCCGTGCAGTTCCCGCTATTCTGGTCTGCGCTGCTGGTGGGACTGTCCGGCGGCGACGCCTGGACCTGGCTGGTGTTTGCAGCGGCCTGGGCCGTGCGCGGCGCCTCGGCATCGGGGGTCGAGCGGCAGTTGGGCCTTGCACCGGGGCTGCCAATCTGGCTTTTGCCTTTACGCGACCTGTTTTCCGTTTCGGTAATCCTGGCTAGCTACTGGACCAACCAGGTGGCATGGCGCGGCCAGACGCTCCGCGCCACACGCCCAATCCTGGCGCCGCGTGCCAGCCTGTCCCGGTCCGGCCTCCACCCCAGCCTTTCTCCCACAAAGGGATGACCCCGCGATGATGAAGACCTTGTTCCTGCAGCCACCCTCATTCGGCGGGTTCGACGGCGGCGCCGGGTCGCGTTATCAGGCGAAGCGGGAGATCAAGTCGTTCTGGTATCCCACCTGGCTGGCGCAGCCCGCCGCCCTCGTGCCCGGCAGCAAGCTGATTGACGCGCCGCCGGCCCGCATGGGTATGGAGCCGGTGCTGGCCGCCGCCAAGCAGCACGAACTGTGCGTGATCCACACCAGCACGCCCTCGTTCGCGAGCGACGTAAAGGTGGCGCAGGCACTGAAGGACGCGAATCCCACGCTCAAGATCGGCTTCGTCGGCGCTAAGGTCGCCGTGCAGCCCGCTGAAAGCCTGGCTGCGGCGCCGGTGATAGATTTCGTCGCCCGCAACGAGTTCGACTTCACCTGTTTGGAAGTGGCGGAAGGCCGGGACTTCGCGGACGTGGACGGCATCAGCTACCGGGACCGCAGGGGCGAGGTCGTGCACAACCGGGACCGCGAGATACTGGAGGACATGGACAAGCTGCCCTTCGTCAGCGAGGTCTATAAGCGCGACCTGCGGATTGAGGACTACTTCATCGGGTATCTGCTGCACCCGTATCTGAGCATCTACACGGGACGCGGCTGCAAGAGCCGCTGCACCTTCTGTCTGTGGCCGCAGACTGTGGGCGGGCACCGCTACCGCGTCCGCAGCCCGGAGCATGTGGCTGCCGAGATCAAGCAGGCCATGCGGGATTTTCCGCAGGTTAAGGAATTCTTTTTCGACGACGACACCTTTACCGACAACCTGCCGCGGGCCGAGGCCATTGCGAGGGAGTTGGGCAAGCTCGGCGTCACCTGGTCCTGCAACGCCAAGGCTAACGTGCCGCGCAAGACGCTCAAAGTCTTGAAGGCCAACGGGCTGCGCCTGCTGCTGGTCGGCTACGAGAGCGGCAACCAGCAGATCCTGCACAACATCAAGAAGGGCATGCTGATCGACGTGGCCAAGCGCTTCACGCGCGACTGCCACGAGCTTGGCATCAAGATCCACGGCACCTTCATCCTCGGCCTGCCCGGCGAGACGAAGGAGACGATCGAGCAGACGATCAACTTCGCCAAGGAAATCAACCCGCATACGCTGCAAGTGTCGCTGGCCGCGCCCTATCCGGGGACGTCGCTGTATAAGCAGGCGCTGGAGAATGGCTGGCTGAGCGCGGAGCACGCCGAACTGATCGACGAGACGGGGATCCAGATCGCACCGCTGAACTACCCGCATCTGTCGCATACCGAGATCTTCGACAGCGTCGAGGTGTTCTATAAGCGGTTCTACTTCC
>DASWOJ010000142.1:0-46244 GCA_036398775.1 Acetobacteraceae bacterium | reverse complement strand
GGGTGCCGGCGCTGCCGGTCGCATGCACCAGGCGGTCCACCTGCAGCCCCATATCGTTCGCCTGCGACAGCAGCTCCAGCGCGACGGCGGCGTAGCCCAGGGCGCCCACGGCGTTGGAGCCGCCGCCCGGGATCAAGTAGGGCTTGGCGCCCTGCGTCGTCAGCCGGGCGCCGACCTCCTCGATGGCGGCCTGCATGTCGGTGCCGCCGGGGCGATACTCGATGCGGGTGCCCATCAGACGGTCCAGCAGCACGTTGCCGCTGTTGAGGTAGGCGCTGTCGTTGGTTTCGATCCGGTGCTCCAGCACGGCGGTGCAGGCCAGCCCGAGCTTGGCGGCGACGGCGGCGGTCTGGCGGACGTGGTTGGATTGCACCGCGCCCTGCGTCACCAGGTGGTCCGCACCCTCGGCCAGGGCGGCCCCGGCCAGGAACTCCAGCTTGCGGACCTTGTTGCCGCCGCCGCCCATGCCGGTCAGGTCGTCACGCTTCATCCAGATCTCCGGGCCGCCCAGCTCGGCGGTCAGGCGCGGCAGGCGCTCCAGGGGCGTGGGCGCTTGGCACAGCTTGACGCGGGGAAAGCGGGCGAGATCCAAGGGCGGCCTCCAGGGGGCAGGGAAGGCGTGACCCTTGCAGCGTCGGTGATGGAAATCAACGCCAGCACGCGTCAGGTTGCCCGTGACTTCGCCGCACGGCGCGCTACATCATATAAAGTGATGAAAGGATTTTTGCCATGCCAGTGATCCGACGCCGTGCCTGGGACCTGCGGGACAGTGACGCAACACCCGAGCACATGGTCCTGGGGCGCCGCAAGCTGATGGCCGCGGCTGGGATGGCTGGGCTGATCCTGCCCGCCGCGGCACGCGCCCAGGGTGCGCCGCGCAACGCAAAGTATGATGCTGGCCGGGAAATCACGGCCGAGCGGGATGCGACGACGTATAACAACTACTATGAGTTCGGCACCGATAAATCCATCTCCCGCGCCGCCCAGCGCCTGCCGGTGCAGCCTTGGACTATCACCATAGATGGGCTGGTGGACGCGCCGAAGACGGTCGCCTTCGACGATCTGCTGCGGCAGGTGAACCTGGAGGAGCGCATCTATCGCCACCGCTGCGTCGAGGGCTGGGCGATGACGGTGCCCTGGACTGGCTTTCCGTTGCGTGACTTGGTGAAAATCGCAGCACCGACTTCGGCTGCCAAGTATGTCGTGATGACGACGCTTGCCGATCCCAAGACCATGCCCGGCCTGCGCAGCAGCCAGTTCGAGTGGCCGTATGTCGAGGGTGTCACGATGGCCGAGGCCAACAACGATCTCGCTTTCCTGGCGACCGGCATGTATGGCAAGACCATTCCCAAGCAGGATGGTGCCCCGATCCGCCTGGTGCTGCCTTGGAAGTACGGCTTCAAGTCGGTCAAGTCCATCGTGCGCGTGTCATTCACCGACAAGCAGCCGACGACATTCTGGGAGGGCATCCAGCCCAGCGAATACGGTTTCTGGGCCAACGTTAATCCGGCTGTTCCGCACCCGCGCTGGAGTCAGGCGACCGAGCGTTTGCTGGGCAGCGACCAACGCGTGCCGACCCAAATTTACAATGGCTATGGTGAGCAGGTGGCGTCGCTGTATGCTGGGCTGGGGTCGGAAAGGCTGTTTATGTGATGTTGGCGCGTACCTTCACGATTTTGGCCGCATTCCTCCTGGTCGCCGCAATTGCAGCAGCGGCGCTGGCGCCGCCAGGCATCACGCTTGGCAGGGGAATGGCGATGGTGAATGGCTTCATCGAGCCATGGCTGCGTATGCATAGTCCGGCCTGGTTGCAGGATTGGGTCGAGGTGCCGATCATGGCGCGTCCGTTATGGCTGCCTGTGGCAGCGCTCGGCGTCATCTGTGCAGGCATCGCAGCATCCGCGACGCTTGGTGCCGGTTCACCCTCGCCCCGGCGTCGCAGCTAGAATGATCGTTGAAGATCTGCAGACGGATACGGTCATAAAGATGCTTGCGGCCCGCTGATAGTAGATGCCGTTATGCCATGCTGCATAACCCGACTTGGACGGCTGGCCAGCTTTGCCGCCATCGCTGCGTGGAACGCCGCGGCAGTCCAAGCAAGCCTGTGCTCGCATCTTTCGGGTTGCCGCGCCGCCAGGGGGAACAGGGATAGTGGGATGCGTCTCTGGCCAACACCTTCAACCGGCTGACAGCACGGCCGGAACTGATGCTGCACCGTAGTCAAAGGCCACGATCTCTCGCCCTGAAAGGCGTGGAATGAACAGCAGGCTTCGGTTGCCAAGGTCACGTTCCCGAGATTTCGCCAGGTACTCGGCGTCATGACCTTGGGTCAGCAGCCAAGCGGCATACGCTAGATACGTTTCATGCATTTCGGGCCGGCACAGGAACAGCTTGTTGCCGCAGGTGGCGAATGGCGCCAGCTTGAAGTCCTCAGCGGCACCAAAGTATCGGAACAACCCGTCGGCCACACCAGGCAACGCCGGGTTGAATGCGTCGTCAAGGGCAACGATGCCGCCCTGCGACAACACCGAGGCAGCGAGCGCCATGTCGCTCGCCACGTCGTCCGCCTCGTGCCCGGCGTCCACGCTGACGAAGCTGTAGCCGCCGATGCAGTGCGCCTGCAGAACGGACACGTCCATATCCCGTGTGCGGGCTTGCATGATCAGCGGCGGTGTCACGCCTGGGGCGGCGCCGACGACTGATGCCGTAATGCCCGCCACGATATGGGGTATGTGCTCGGCCGCGACGGGCTGGCCGATGCGTTCGATGAACAGGTCCACGCCGACCAGCGGCAATCCCATGCCAGCGTGCAACGCCCCGAGCAGGGCCAGGTACTTGCCGCGGTAAACGCCCAGCTCCAGCACGCCGGTGCGTATGCCTAGCGCGGCCTGTAAGCGGCACAGGCGTATGGTGAGGTCCGCCGCTTCCGGCGAAAGCCAGCCGTCTATGGCGGCGACCGCATCCGGGGCGACCCGAGGCGCTATGCATGCTCCCAGCAGGGCAGGGAAGTCGGATGGCGGTCCGCCCATTCCGGTGGGCAGCAGCACAGGCACCGCAGCCGCGGGTTCGCGCGGCCGGGCGACGATGTTGGCGAACAGCCGGTCGGCTATCCCGTCCCGCGCTGCGGCGCGGTCCAGCTCGGTCATCGCATCAATCAGCGCGTTGTCGCCGCCGTCGTCCGGGTCGAAGTTGTGCACGATGCCCAGTAGGACCTCGTAGGTCAGCTCCATGCCGAACGACGCAGCTTCTACGTCGAAGAACTGCTCCAGCGTCGGGATGATCTCGGCAGACCTCGGCGCCTCGCTGGGGTCATGATCCAGGAACGCCTGCAACGGGGTGCGTTGGATCAGCCGCTTCTCCTGATATCCTTGCAAATTGTCCCAGCGCTTCTCCGGCGGCAGCCGTGCCAGCATGTCGTTCATCAGCATCAGGTGCGCGTCCGAGTACTGCATCCGGGACGGGCCGACATAGTCGCTGGCGAACAGCATTCCCCCGGGGCGCAGGGCGGCGGCGCACTGTGCGAACAGGTGCTCCAGGTTGGTGATGTGGTGCAGGGCGTGGTTTGCATAGATGAAGTCGTAGGCGCCAGGCTCCAGCGTCAGCGTATCGCCGTCGCGGACCAGGAACCGGAGAGTGTCGAACCCGGCCGCCGCCGCCTGGGCCTGGGCACTGGCAATCGCGCCCTCGGCCACGTCGAAGGCGTCCAGGCACTTGAACCAGCCGGCCTGCATCAGGCCGAGTGCGATGCCGCCGTCGCCGCAGCCGATCTCCAGTGCACGGGGGATCGGGCACGCCACCCGGCTGCGCACCCAGGAGAAGGGGTCCAACCCACCCAGGTAGTCGCCGTAGATGCGGCTACGCAGGCGCGGGTGGTCTATGGCATAGAACCAGCTTTCCCGGCCCGGCGCCGCCCGCCGGGCCAGCAGGTCGGACCACTTCTGCGACGCCTTGGCCGTATCCGCCATCTGCTGCCCTACCGCCGCGCCAGGCGGCCCTCCCACCATTGGACCAGCCGCGTCGCCGGGAACAGCAGGGCGAAGTAGATGACAGCCACCACCGTGTAAACTTCCAGGGGCCGGTAGGTGTCCGCAGTGATGAGCGTGCCCTGATACAGCAGGTCTGGGACCGCGATGGTGCTGACCAACGAGGTATTCTTGAGCTGGATGATGGACTGGTTCATGAACGGCGGCACCATGCGCCGTATGGCTTGCGGCAGCACGACTTGCCGCATCACCTGGCTCCAGCGCAGGCCCAGGGCGCGCGCCGCATCCCACTGTCCCGCCTCGATGGATACGATGCCGCCGCGGAATATCTCGGCGTAGAAGGCGCCGGTATAAAGCGACAGCACCATGACCGCCGCAACGACCGCCGGTATCTGCACGCCCAGGATCACCGGCAGCGCGTAGTAGAACCAGATGATCTGCACCAGCAGCGGCGTGCAGCGGAACACCTCGATGAAGGCGACCAGCGGCGCATTCACCCACCAGAACCGCGACAGCCGTGCAAGTCCCAGCACCAGCCCGATCAGCAATCCCAGCAGCACGGTTCCCGCGGTGTAGGCCAGCGTGACGCCGATCCCCACCAGGAACAGGTGGGTGTAGCGGAGCAGGAAGCCGAAGCTCCATTCGTAGCCCATGGTGGAATGCTAGAAGACGACCTCGGGCGGTATGTCCTCCCGCGTCACGCCGTTCAGCGCCAGGCCGCCCAGCAGCCAGTCGCGGATCTGGCCGACGCCGCGGTTGTAGTCGATCCAGGCGTTGACGACCTCCAGGAACCTTGTGTCCGCCTCCCGCCGCACGCCGAAGTTGCTGGGCAGCGCCACCAGCGGATTTGTCAACAAGTGATAGGGGCCGAGCGCACGGTTGCGGGCGATTGTGCTGATGCCGAGCATCGCCGCCAGGATGAACACGTCGGCGCGTCCGGCTTGGAAGGCCAGCGTCGCCTCGTCCCGCGTCTTGTAGGCGGTGATCTGCGCCTTGGGGGCATAGCGCCGGGCCGCGGTCTCGTGCAGGGAGCCGAGGTCGCAGACGATCCTCACCTCGGGATTGTTGATGTCGTCCCAGGTCTTCGGGTCCATCCCCTTCTTGGCCAGGCAGCCATAAGGGTGGATGAAGAACGGCCGGGTGAAGCTGATGACCAGCGCCCGCTGCGGCGTCGGGCCGAGCGCGAAGGCCAGGTCTATCTTGTTGCTCTGCAAGTCGAGGACGGAGCCGCCGTAGGTGCTCTCGACATACTCCAGCTTGGCGTCGAACACCTTGGCAATGTCGCGGGCGAACTCGATGGCGGCGCCCTTCCACTCGCCCGTGGCAAGGTCCTTTGCAAAGTAGGGCAGCTCCCCCGGCAACGCCGCAATCCGCAGCGTCTTGGTGCGGGTCACGCGCTCGAAGGTGCTTTCGGCTGGCGCAGTCTGCGCATAGGCGCTGCCAAGCAGTGCGGCAGCCGGCAGCGCGGCGGCGGGAAGGGCGGCCAAGGCGAGGGCGCGGCGATGGATCGTCATGACGCCGCCTCCTACTTGCCCACGTTCCAGTCGGGTTCCTGCACCGCGACGTCAGCAGGATAGACCGTGCGGTAAACCCCGTTCACGACCTGCTGGATGACGGGCGTCGCCTCCTGGTTCTGCCCGGTCGCGTCGAAGCGGACGCCCTTCCAGGGCATGATCGTCTGGTCGCCGGGCACGTCGGTCGCCATCAGCGCCTTGCGTATGTCGTCCGGCTTCGCCGACCCGGCACGATTGATCGCATCCGCCAGCACCTGCACCGCGACCACCTGGCGCGAGGTGTTGTCATTCAGGTCCTTACCTGCCTTGGCGCGATACATTGCCATGACCGGCACGATGGCCGGGCGGGACTTGACGGCATCGCCGGCGAAGGAGGACCGGCTGAACACGCCGTCCGCCAGCGGCCCGGCCCCGGTCAGGAACGCCTGCTCCTGGAATCCCGCCGCCTGCGCCATGACCGCGTGCGGCTTGTAGCCCAGCTCCGCCATGCTGCGCATTACGAGGATGGCGTCCGACGTATAGGAGGACGGCATCAGCACGTCCGCATCCGCGGCCTTCAGACGCTGCGCCTCCGCCGACAGCGACGGCGAGTTGGCGCGATATTTGATATCAGCGGCGACGTTGATGTTCGCCGCCTTGGCGAGGTTGCGCTGCACCGTGCTGCTGTCGCTGCCGAAGATGCTGTCCTCGTAGAACAGCGCGACGGACTTCACGGGACGGCCGGTCTTGGCGCCGACCTCCTTGAAGAAGTCGAACATCGCCTGCGTGAACATCTCGTCATGCGGGCTGGTGCGAAAGAACCACTTGAGGCCGCGCTTGTTCAGGGACGGCGAGGAGTTGTCCATGGACAGGTATGGCACCTCGTAACGCTCCGCCACCTGGCTGATAGTGGCGGCGGTGGCGCTGGTGTAGCTGCCGATCAGGGCGGCGACATGGTCCTGGGTGATCAGCAGCTCCGCCTCGGCGCGGGCCTTCTGCGGGTCGTTCTGGTGATCGGCATACACCACGCGGATGCGGGCGCCGCCAAGGTGATCGAGGCCGCCGCCCTTGCCCATCAGCATCGGCAGCGGGTCATGGGTGCCGTTCACGATCTCCAGCATGGTGTCTATGGCGTTGCGGGCATCGGCGCCGATCTGCGCTGCGTTGCCGGTCAGCGGGTAGATGGCGCCGATCACCACGTCATCGGCGGCCTGGGCCGGGCGTGCGGCAAGCAACGACGCCGCCATCAGGGCGGCCAGGGTCAGGGACACAACGCGCTTCATGCTTGGAAGACTCCCGCTCACATCAGCGGGAGTGAAGCATGCGGCGTGCCGGGATGCACCCCTGAGCCTTAAGATTTAGGGAAAGAACGCACTGGGGCGAACGACGGGGATCGAACCCGCGACAACCGGTACCACAAACCGGCGCTCTACCAACTGAGCTACGTCCGCCGCAGTGCGGGCCGCGGTTCTACGGCTAGTCGCCCGCCGCCGTCAACGGTTGCGTGGCTCCCCGGACCGCCCTGAAATGCCGGGCCAGCCGGGCGGCCGCCTCGTCCAGCAAGGCATCCTGCTTGCAAAACGCAAAGCGCGCATAGTGCCCCGGCGCTTCGCCTTCATAGAACGCCGACACCGGGATCGCAGTTACTCCGGCCTGTTCCGTGATATGCCGGCAAAACGCCACGTCGTCGCCACGGAATCCCAGCGGCGCGAAGTCTGCCGTCACGAAGTAGCTGCCCATCGCCGGCAGCACCTCGAACCCGATGGCGGACAGCCCGTCCGACAGCCGCGTCCGCTTCGCCCCCAGTGCCTCGCCCAGCCCGGTGAAATAGACGTCGTCCTTGGCCAGCCCGACGGCGACGGCCCGTTGCAGGTTGGGCGGCGTGGTGAAGGTCAGGTTCTGGTGCGCCTTGGCAACGATGCCGCACAGCGCCGTGGGACCGGTGACGTAGCCGATCTTCCAGCCGGTCAGGCTGAATGTCTTCCCCGCGCTGCCGACCCGCAGGCAGCGGTCGCGCATCCCAGGCAAGGTCATCAGCGGGATATGCCGCCAGCCGTCGAAGGTCAGGTGCTCATACACCTCGTCGCACACGGCATAGGCATCGTGGCGGCTGACCAGGTCGGCGATGAAGGCCAGCTCGGCGGCGGTGAACACCTTGCCGGTCGGGTTCATCGGAGTGTTCAGCAGGATCGCCTTGGTCTTCGGCCCGAACGCTGCTGCCAGCTCGGCCCGCGGCAGCTCCCACTTGGGCGGCTGCAGGCGCACCAGGCGCGGCACTGCGCCCAGCAGGCGCACGACGGGCAGGTAGGTGTCATACAGCGGCTCGATCAGCACGACCTCGTCGCCGGGATTGAGCAGCGCCATCAGGCAAGCGGTGATGGCCTCGGTGGCGCCGGACGTGACGACAACCTCGGACGCCGGGTCCACCTGCAAGCCGTAGAAGCGGGCGTTGGCGTCCGCCACGGCCTGGCGCAGCTCCGGCACGCCGGTCAGCGGCGGATACTGGTTGCGACCGTCGCGCAGCGCATCGGCGGCGGCCTGCAGCACGTCCTCCGGCCCGTCGGTGTCGGGGAAGCCCTGGCCCAGGTTGATCGCGCCGTGCTGCGTCGCAAGCGCCGACATCACGGTGAACACGGTGGTGCCCATTGCGGACAGGAGCTGGTTGGCGGGCTTCACGGGCGGGGCCTCCAGGGAACGAATGCCCTCTTATGTGGCATTAGCCCGAGGGCTTCAACATGCCTAGCGCCTGGGCAGTTCAGGGGCATGTTGCCCGGGATGGGGCAGGCATGCGGCGGCTTCCTGCTCCCTCTCCTTCCGGGAGAGGGTCGGGGTGAGGGAGGCCGCAAACCCAGGCGTTGGATACGTTAAGCCCTAGAGCGAGACGGATTGGCGCTGCGTGGCCCTTCCCTCACCCCAGCCCTCTCCCGGAGGAAGAGAGAGGGAAGCAGACCGGTTTCCTTACCGTGCCGCCCCTACAAAATCCGGCCCGGCGTTGCCCGCTGGCACGGCCCATGCAAACCTTGTCGCCCATCCTCCCGGGCACGACGGGCGATGGCACGGAACAACTTGGGGGGGCGCCGGGCAGCCTGGCCGGCGGATAGGTTCATGAAGAAGATCGAAGCGGTCATCAAACCGTTCAAGCTGGATGAGGTGAAGGAGGCGCTGCACGAGGTCGGGCTGCAGGGGATCACGGTGGTGGAGGCCAAGGGCTTCGGCCGCCAGAAGGGCCACACGGAGCTGTATCGCGGCGCCGAATACGTGGTGGACTTCCTGCCCAAGGTCAAAATCGAGGTCGTCTGCGAGGACTCTGTCGCCGAGCGCGCGGTGGAGGCCATCGTTAATGCCGCCCGCACCGGGCGCATCGGCGACGGCAAGATCTTCGTCAGCACGGTCGAGGAGGTGGTCCGCATCCGCACCGGCGAGCGCGGCACGGACGCGATCTGAAACGCACCCAGGCTAGGCGCACCACGGCTTCCGGCGACGCCGGGGCTGGACTAAACGCACACACAAGCCAGGCCGCGCGGGGCGGCCGGGACGAGGAGGACGAGCAAGGATGGCAACGCAGCCCAAGACCGTGGCCGACGTCATGGAGATGATCAAGGAGCATTCGGTCGAGTTCGTGGACCTGCGCTTCACCGACCCGCGTGGGAAGTGGCAGCACACGGCGCAGCACATCTCGACCATAGACGAGGATGCCTTCCGCGACGGCATCATGTTCGACGGCAGCTCGATCGCCGGCTGGAAGGCGATCAACGAGAGCGACATGATCCTGATGATGGACCCGACAACGGCCGTCATGGACCCCTTCGCCGCCAAGCCCAGCCTGATCGTCTTCTGCGACATCTTCGAGCCGAGCACCGGCCAGCCCTATGGGCGCGACCCGCGCAGCACCGCCAAGAAGGCGATGGCCTACGTGCAGTCGAGCGGCATCGGCGACACCGTGATGTGCGGCGCGGAGGCCGAGTTCTTCATCTTCGACAGCGTCCGCTTCGGCACCGGCCCGAACTACGGCAGCTTCCACATTGACAGCGTCGAAGGCCCCGACGCCAAGCTGAAGGACTACCCCGAGGGCAACATGGGCCACCGGCCCGGTGTCAAGGGCGGCTACTTCCCGGTCCCGCCGGTGGACAGCGAGAGCGACCTGCGCGCCGAGATGCTGAGCAGCATGGGCGAGATGGGCCTGCCAATCGAGAAGCACCATCACGAGGTCGCGCAAAGCCAGCACGAGCTGGGCACCAAGTTCGGCCCGCTGCTGACGATGGCCGACCAGATGCAGATCTACAAGTACTGCGTCCAGAACGTCGCCCACAGCTACGGCAAGACCGCCACCTTCATGCCGAAGCCGATATACGGCGACAACGGCTCGGGCATGCACACGCATCTCAGCATCTGGAAGGACGGCAAGCCCGCCTTTGCCGGCAACGGCTACGCCGACCTGTCGGAGCTGTGCCTGCACTTCATCGGCGGCATCATCCGCCACGCCAAGGCCTGCAACGCCTTCACCAACCCGAGCACCAACAGCTACAAGCGGCTGATCCCCGGGTTCGAGGCGCCGGTGCTGCTGGCCTACTCCGCCCGCAACCGTTCGGCGTCCTGCCGCATCCCCTACACCACCAACCCGAAGGCCAAGCGGGTCGAGGTGCGGTTCCCGGATGCGACCGCGAACCCCTACCTCGCCTACTCCGCGCTACTGATGGCCGGCCTCGACGGGATCAAGAACAAGATCCACCCCGGCGATCCCATGGACAAGGACCTGTACGATCTGCCCCCCGAAGAGCTGAAGGGTATCCCGACCGTCTGCGGCAGCCTGCGCGAGGCTCTGGGCGCGCTGGAAGCCGACCACGAGTTCCTGCTGGCCGGCGACGTGTTCAGCAAGGAGCAGATCGAGAGCTACATCGAGCTGAAGTGGACGGAGGTGTATCGCTTCGAACACACTCCCCATCCCGTCGAGTTCGAGATGTACTACTCCGCTTGATCGTAGGCGGTGCCCCCGGCAGCTTTGCCGGGGGTATCCCCTGATTCGGATGGAGCCTTTATGCGCCGTGGCGGCATTGCCGGTGCAGCACTTATGAAAGTTGGTCGTTATGCAGAAGATGCCGTTGTTCGCCGCCTTCGCTGCCCTTTTCGGCACTGGCGCCTACGCGCAAACGGCCCCAACTGTGCAGGAACAGACCGGCACGCCCGGCAGCCCCGCCGCGGCGGCCCCGGCCGACAAGCCCTACGTCGCGCCGAAGAACCTCAGCGAGTGGGCCAGCAGCATCAAGCTCGGCTTTCAAATTGACGGCGGCATCACCGGCAACCCGGACGATCCCGGCAGCCGCCGCAACTTCGGCCGCCTGTTCGACGACAACAGCAACCGCCCCGTGCTGAACCAGGCGATGGTGACCCTCAACCGCGACGTGGACCCGAAGGCGACCAGCATAGACGTGGGCTTCAAGCTGCAGGCGTTCTATGGTTCGGACGCCCGCATCGTGCATACGCTGGGCGTATTCGACCAGTTGATCCACGACCGTAACCAGATCACGGTCACGGAGGCCAGCGTCAGCGTCCGCTTTCCCGACCTGTTCGCGGGCGGGCTGGACGTGAAGGCCGGCATGTATCCGACCCCTCTGGGGTTCGAGCTGATTGATCCCAAGAGCAACCCGTTCTACTCGCACTCCTACATCTTCAACTACGGCCTGCCCTTCAAGCACATCGGCGCGCTGGCGACGGCGCACGTGTCGGACATCATTGACCTGTATCTCGGCATTGATACCGGCACCAACACCGGCATCGCCTATGGCGCCGGCGACAACAACAACCGCCCCGGCGGCATCGCCGGCATCGGCTACAACGCACCTGGCGGCAAGTTCACTGTGCTGGCGCTGACCCACATGGGACCGGAGGACAGCAAGCGGAACACGCCGTTCGCCAACAGCGCCATGCGCTACTTCAACGACGTCGTCGTGACCTGGAAGACGACGGACAAGCTGACGCTGACGACCGAGTTCAACTATGTGCAGGAAGACGGCTTCAACGCGACCGCCTACGGCGCAGCCGGCTATGCGTCCTATGCGCTATCCGACACCCTGACGCTCAACGGTCGGGCAGAGATCTATCGTGACAACAACAACTTCTTTGTCTCGACCCCGGTGGCTGAGCGCGATTTCACCAGCTTCGAGCGGGGAGTGTTCAACCGCTTCATCGCCTCGCCCAAGGCTGCGACCTACACCGGGCTGACGGCGGGCGTGACCTACAAGCCCTCGGGCATGCCGGCGTCGCTCAGCACGGTGATGTTCCGCCCGGAAATCCGCTACGACCGGACGCTGAACGGGGTGCGGTCATTCAACGACGGCCGCAGCTATGACATGGTGACTATCGCAGCCGACGCGATCGTCGGCTTCTAAGCGGGACGGCGCTGCGGGAAGGGTCGCCGGCCCCGTCCAAGCCGTGGCAGCCGAAGCGTCGCTTTACCCCGTCATCAAGCGGTTCCTGGAGGCCCGAGGCTATGCGGCCAAGGGCGAAGTTCAGGGCTGCGACGTGGTTGCCGTCCGCCTGGACCCTGGGGACGGCAGCAAGCCCCTGCTGGTCATAACCGAACTGAAGCTCGGCTTCACACTGGACCTAGTGCTGCAAGGGGTGGAACGCGCCGGTGTCGCCGACCAGGTCTGGCTCGCAGTGCGCGCGACACGGCGGGGACGAGACCGGGACCGGCGCACGCGTGCGCTCTGCGGGATGCTCGGCTTCGGGCTGCTGGCGGTGCACGGTGGACGCGTTGAGGCGGAGGTCTTGATCGAGCCTGCAACCTGGCGCCCCCGCGCGAACAGCCGCCGTCGCCGGGCCGTGCTGAATGAGCACGCGGCCCGGAAGGGCGATCCCTCGCCCGGCGGCACCCGGTCCGTACCGGTGATGACGGCCTACCGGCAGGAGGCGCTGGCCTGCGCCGCCGCGTTGCAGGCGGGTCCGCTGCGCCCCCGCGACCTGGCGCCGCACGCCCCCAGGGCGGCGAGCATCCTGCATCGGGACGTATATGGCTGGTTCGTGCGGCTGTCCCGCGGCGTGTATGCATTGGCGCCAGCAGGCGAGGCGGCCCTGGTGCGATGGGGCGCTGGCACCGGCAGTGTGACTGCCGAGACGCACTGACGCCAACCAGCGGCGGCCATGCCGATGACAGGCGCCGAACCTCGTAGGGCGGAAAAGCGCCAGCGCCTTCCGCCGCACCGCAGCGCTGGCTTTTGGCGGAAGGCGCTAGCGCTTTGCCGCCCTACATCGTCGGGTTCCGCCTGGCCCGCTACGCCCGCGGCAGCAACTGCTCCGCCAGCGTCGCCCAATAGCTGGCGCCGACCGGCAGGATCTCGTCGTTAAAGTCATATTTCGGATGATGCACCCCGGCATCTTCTGGGCTGCGCCGGGCGCCGAGCATGATGTAGGCACCCTGCTTCTTGTTCAGCATGAAGCTGAAGTCCTCGCCGCCCATCGTCGGCGCGTCCATGTGCAGCACCCGCGCCTCCCCCTGCACCGTGGCGGCGGCTCGGCGGGCGAGGGCCATCGCGGCCGGGTCGTTCACCGTAGCCGGGTAGGTGCGGCGGAACACCACGTCGGCCTTGGCGCCGAATCCCTCGGCGATGTTGGCGGCCAGGCGGTGCACCCCGGCCTCCAGCAGGTCGCCGACCTCGGGCGAGAACCAGCGGGCGGTGCCCAGCATCCGCACGGTCTCGGGGATGACGTTGTAGATGTGGCCGCCCTGGATGCTGCCGATGGTGACGACGCCGGCCTCGGTCGGCTTCATGCCGCGGGCGACGATGCTTTGCAGCGCCTGCACGATGGCGGCGCTGACCACCACGGGGTCCACGCCCAAGTGCGGCTGCGCGCCATGGGCGCCGCGCCCGGTGACGGTGATCTCGATGTCGGCGACGGCGGCCATCACCGGGCCGTCCCGCCAATAGAACTCGCCCTCCGGCAGCACGGGCCAGTTGTGCATCCCATAAACCTGGTCCATCGGGAACTGCTCGAACATCCCCTCGTCCACCATCATCCTGCCGCCGCCCTTGTTCTCCTCGGCGGGCTGGAAGATCACGTGGACGGTGCCGTCGAAGTTGCGGGTCTCGGCGAGATACTTGGCCGCACCCAGCAGCATCGTCGTGTGCCCGTCATGGCCGCAGGCGTGCATGACGCCGGGGGTCTGGCTGGCGTAGGAGGCACCGGTTTCCTCGGTGATCGGCAGCGCATCCATGTCGGCGCGCAGGCCGATGGAGCCGCCGGGGCCGCGCCCGCGAATCACGCCGACGACCCCCGTGCCGGCCAGCCCGGCATGCACCTCGTCCACGCCGAACGAGCGCAGGTGGTCCTGCACGACCTGGGACGTGCGGTGTTCCTGCAAGGCAAGCTCGGGATTCTGGTGCAGGTCACGGCGCCAGGCCGTCATCTCGGGGTGGAAGTCGGCGATGCGGTTGAGGATGGGCATGGTGCGGTCCTGAATGTCAGCGCCAGCCCGGCGGCCAGCGCGATCGGCTCTATGCCTAAGATGCGCCGCATGTCGGCGATGGCAAACGCTTTGTCCTCGCCGAGACGGCGGATTTCGTCGGCGCCGATGCGGGGCAGGCCGGGCAGCCGGGTCAGCGGCGCCAAGGCGCGCAGCAGGGCGGCAGGCAGCGGCATGATCCGTGGAGGACGCAGCCCGGCGGCGTGGGCGACGGCGCGGACGAAATCGGCATAGGGCAGGGCGTCCGGCCCGGCGATCACCAGGGCATCCGGCCCGTCCCATGCCGTCGCCATCGCGGCGCGGATGCTGCGCGTCACGTCTGATTGGTGGATCGGCTGCACCAGGGCGCGCCCGCCGCCGGGTAGGGGCACGACGGGCAGGCGGCGCAGCAGTGCGGCCAGGCGCTGCACGTTGTCCTCTCCGGCGGCGCCGTAGATCATGGTGGGATGCAGGATGACGCCTGGGCGGCCGGAGGCGCGCAGGGCGGCCTCCCCGGCCTGCACGCCCAGGCCGTGCGCGTCCGGCCAGCGGGTGAAACGGCGGGTGCTGCCGAGAAACACGAAGCGTTCGGCGTGGGGGGCGGCTGCCAGAACGGCGGGGATGTGCCGGGCGTGGGCGCAGGAGACGACCAGGCGGGCGTCGTGCAGGGCGGGAGAAAGGGTGGCGTCCGTCAGGTCGGCAATCCGCGGGGCGCCGGGCAGGCCGGCAGCGGCCCAGCGTTCGGGGTTGCGGACGACGGGGATGTAGTCCAGCCCGTCCGCCAGCAGCGACCGGCACAGCGCCGTGCCGGACCGGCCCGATGCGCCGATGATGTAGGGGGTCAGCATAGGGGCTGCCTTCTACTCTGACACCGGGGCTGCTGCACATAGCGGCAAGTGCACGCCAGTCCTCTTCTCCCTCCGGGAGAGGGTTAGGGTGAGGGGAGCTTCGGGCGCGAAACTAGCCCGGTCCAAGGCTTGGGTTCGACGGCACCGACGGTCTGCGATCCCCAGCCAGGACCCCCTCACCCCAACCCTCTCCCGGAGGGAGAGGGAGCAGGGAGCAGCGTTCCCGGTTGTGGTATCCTGCTACCACACCCAAAATCCCTTGACCTTTCCGCAGCTTTCCCTGATACCCCGCGCACTTCCCCTGGGATCAGCACAATGCAGAAGACCACCGTCTCCCTCAAGCCGGCTGAGGTCAGCAAGGCTTGGACCGTGATTGACGCCGACGGGCTGGTGCTCGGCCGCCTGGCTGCCATCATCGCCCAACGCCTGCGCGGCAAGCACAAGCCGCAATACACTCCGCATGTGGATTGCGGCGATAACATTATCGTCTTGAACGCCGAGAAGGTGCGCGTCACCGGCAACAAGGCGGACCAGTCGGTGTTCTACTACCACACCGGCTACCCCGGCGGCATCAAGGGCCGCACCGTCCGCAGCCGCCTGGAGGGCGCCCACCCCGAGCGCGTCATAGAGAAGGCGGTCGAGCGGATGATCACCCGCGGCCCCTTGCAGCGCAAGCAGATGAAGCACCTGCACATCTATGCCGGTCCGACCCATCCCCATGACGGCCAGCAGCCGCAGCCGCTGGACGTCGCCGCCATGAACCCGAAGAACAAGAGGGTCTAGCCCAACATGTCCGAAACCCTCGACGACCTGCCCCCGGCCGCCCCGGCCGAGCAGACCCGCACCCTGGCCGACCTCAAGGACCTTGCCGTCGCCTCCGCACTGGTGACGAGCGACAAGCCGATCCGTGAGGCCAAGCGCGACGCCCAAGGCCGCAGCTACGCCACCGGCCGCCGCAAGAACGCCATCGCCCGCGTTTGGATCAAGCCCGGCAAGGGCGAGATCACCGTCAACGGCAAGCGCGTCACCCAATACTTCGCCCGCCCGGTGCTGCGGATGCTGCTGACCCAGCCCTTCCTGGTCACCGACCGCTACAACCAGTTCGACGTCATGTGCACCTGCAACGGCGGCGGCCTGTCCGGCCAGGCCGGCGCGGTCCGCCACGGCATCAGCCGGGCGCTGACCTACTACGAGCCGGAATTGCGCGGCGTGCTCAAGCTGGCCGGCTTCCTGACCCGCGACAGCCGCGTGGTGGAGCGCAAGAAGTACGGCCGCGCCAAGGCGCGACGTTCGTTCCAGTTCAGCAAGCGGTAACCCGTCACACCCATTCCATGCTTATGACTTACGTTATTTGGGGGGCGGTCCGCAGGGATCGCCCCCTTTTTGCTGTCCATAGGAGGACCGCCATGACTGACATGACCGTGTTCATCGACGGGGAAGCCGGCACCACCGGCCTTGGCATCCGCGAGCGCCTGGCCGGGGTACCCGGCGTGGCGCTCCGCAGCATAGACCCGCAGCACCGCAAGGACCCCGCAGCCCGGCGTGACATGATGGCCGCAGTGGACCTGGTCGTGCTGTGCCTGCCCGACGCCGCCGCGAAGGAGAGTGTGGCAATGGCGGCCTCCCTCGGCGCCGACGCACCAAAGCTGCTGGACGCCAGCACCGCCCACCGCTGCGACCCCGCCTGGGCCTATGGCTTCCCTGAGCTGGCGCCGGACCAGGCCGGCCGCATCGCCGCAGCGCAGAACGTCGCCAACCCCGGCTGCTACCCGACGGGGGCCATCGCCCTGCTGCGCCCCCTGGTGGACGCGGGTCTGCTGGACCCGGCGCATCCCGTGTCGGTCAATGCCGTCAGCGGCTATTCCGGCGGCGGCAAGTCCATGATCGAGGCGCACGAGGCCAACGGCGGCCCGGCGTTCGAGCTGTATGCCCTGGGGCTGGAGCACAAGCATGTGCCGGAATTGCAGCAGTATTCGCGCCTGACCCGGCGGCCGATCTTCGTGCCCTCCGTCATCCACACCAGGCAGGGCATGGTGGTGTCGGTGCCGCTGCACCTGGACACCTTGCCGGGCCGTGCGCGGCTGTCGGACCTGCACGAGGTGCTGGCCGACCGTTATGCCAACCGCGTCCTCGTGCGCGTCGTGCCGATGGCGGGGACGGGCGCGCTGGAGGCGACGGCGCTGAACGACACGGACGACATGGAACTGCGTGTGTTCGGCAACCAGGCTGCCGGCCACGCCCTGCTGGTCGCGCGCCTCGACAACCTGGGCAAGGGCGCATCCGGCGCCGCAGTGCAGAACATCCGCCTGATGCTGGGCCTGGACCAGCCGGCCGTGCGGGAGCTGGCCCATGCCGGGTGACGGACCCGTCTGGGAGCTGGACGGCGTGGCCCCCGATGTCGCGCCGGATGCCTGGATCGCGCCGAATGCGGCGGTGATCGGCAACGTGGTGCTCGGCACGCGCAGCAGCATCTGGTTCGGCTGCGTGCTGCGCGGCGACACCAACCGCATCACGGTCGGCGCCGGGAGCAACGTGCAGGACGGCACCATCGTCCATGTGAACCCCGCGGCCGAGCACGCCTGCACCATCGGCGCGGACGTCACCATCGGCCATGCCGCCATCGTCCATGCCTGCACGCTGCATGACCGGGCCTTCGTCGGCATGGGGGCGACCGTGCTGGACGGCGCCGTCATCGAGGCAGACGGGATGCTGGCTGCCGGCGCCGTGCTGGCGCCAGGCAAGCGGATCGGCGCGGGTGAGCTGTGGGCCGGCGTCCCTGCCCGCAAGCTGCGCGATATGCCGGCCGACGAACGGGAGCGGAATTCTCACATCGCTTTGCACTACCAGGACCGTGCCGCCCGCTTCCGCAAGGGTCTGCGTGGCACCAGATAGGGATCGGTTCTTAAAAGAGGTCTCACTGTGCTCCGCACCGTCCTGCTCGCCGCCGTCTGCATCCTTCCTGCCGCCTGCGGGAACATCCAACCCTTCGTGCCTGACACTGCCCGGCTGACGACCGCGCAGCTTGGCTCTGGCTTCGACCCGGACGTGACGGCGATCAACCAAGCGCAGTGGGCCTTCGCCGACGCGGGCCGCACCTATGGCCGGCCAATTGAGGCGGCGCGGGCGGCGGCATCCATGGATTACATCGCCGGGCAGTTCTACACCTCGCCGCGCTGGTCCAACATCTCGGCGCTGACCAAGGAGCAGTTGCTCCAAGGACGCCAGGAGGTGCGTGCGGCGTTGGGCATTCCGCCCAGCACGCCGTCGCAGGCGGTGGTGAACCAGCTTACCGCGGCTGGCAACGCGCTGGCGGACGGCAACCAGGCCCTGGCCCTGGCGCAACTGTCCGGCCCGACCTTCACCACTCCGCCGGAGCAGGTTTTGGCGAGGCTGACCAACATGCCCTATTTGCAGAAGGCGAACGTCGCCACAATGCGGGCTGCCAATGAACTGTACAACAACAACTATGACGATTTGTTCTGATGCCGGACGCCATCTGATCCGATCCTGCCTGTTCGCATCGGCAGCGGGAACCGCGTCCGGCATGGCGGCATGAGGGTGACTAGGATGGTGTCCGCAACCTAAGGATTCCGACGCCGCCGCCGTCCTCGCAACGGCGACAACGGTCAAAGCAGGTGACGTCTGGGCCGGTATCATCGCCTTCCAGCTTAGTCCAACTGCTGCGGGGGGGGGCAGGGGCGCACAAGCCGGAGGAGCAGAACCAGAATCCTCAGTCGCCGTCCTGCCATGCTGCGGCGGTAAACCGAGGAAATAGGTGAAGCGGCTCCAATGGCGGCGGGCTACTCCGTCCGCACCATGACATAGCTGCCCGGCGCATCCGCCAGCGCTGGCAGCCCACCTGTTCCGGGAACCCGCGCCGGCACGGTGGCCGCATCCCGCGCCAGCATCCAGCGGTGCCAATCCGGCCACCAGCTTCCGGCCATCTCGGTGGCGCCTGCCAGCCATTCCTCTGGCGCTTCGGGCAGGGCGCCGCCGATCCAGTGGGTATACCTGCCGCCCTCCGGCGGATTGACCACGCCGGCGACATGGCCGCTGCCAGCCAGCACGAACCGGCGTTCTCCACCCAGCAGTGCCGCCCCGCGATAGGCGCTGGCCCACGGCGCGATGTGGTCTTCGCGCGTTGCCAGGGCATAGGACGGGACGGTGATGCGGCCAAGGTCAACCGGCTGGCCAAGCAGCGTCAGGCCGCCAGGCACGCGGAGCAGGTTCCCCTGGTAGATGCGCCGCAGGTAGAAGCCGTGCAGGGCCGCCGGCAGCCGGGTCGCATCGGCATTCCAGTGCAGCAGGTCGAACGGGAATGGCTCCGCGCCCAGTAGGTAGGTGTTGACCACGAAGGACCAGATCAGGTCGTTGGCCCGCAGCATGCCCGTCGGCGTCGTCATGCCGCCGCGACCTTCCGGGCGTTCCTCCAGGCAGCGCAGCCCTTCTTCGTCCATGAACACGCCGAGGCCGCCAGCCTCCGTGAAGTCCAGCATCGTGGCAAACAGCGACAGCGACCGTATCCGGGCGTCGCCCATCGCCGCCATCCCTGCCGCCGCTGCCGCCAGCAGGGTTCCGCCAATGCTGTAGCCGGCGGCGTTGACCTCTTGCTCACCCGTCGCGTCCCCGATGGCGTCCAATGCCGCCAGAATGCCGTCCCGCATGTAATCCTCGAACCCAGCGTCCGCGATGCTCTCGTCCGGGTTCACCCAACTGATGCAGAATACGGTGTGGCCCTGCGACACCGCCCAGCGGATCAGGCTGCTCCGGGGCTGCAAGTCCAGGACATAGAACTTGCCGGTCCAGGGCGGCACGATCAGCAGCGGGCGGCGCAGCACCTGCTCCGTCGCGGGCGCATACTGGATCAACTGCATCAGCCGGTTTTGGAACACCACCTTGCCCGGCGTCGCCGCCAGATCCCGCCCCAGCCGGGACGGCCCGGCGCCCGCCAGCAGGCGCCCGCGCCCGCGCTCCAGGTCGCTTAGCAGGTTGGACAGGCCGCGCAGCAGGTTCTCGCCGCCGGTCTCGGCTGTGCGGCGCAGCGCCTCGGGGTTCGTCAGCAGAAAGTTGGCCGGGCTCATGGCGCTGATGAAGTGCCGGGCATAGTAGTCCACCCGCTGCGCCGCATGCAGGTCCAGGCCGGCGGCGCCGCTCGTGACATCCTGGATGTAGCGGGCGGACAGCAGGTAGGACTGCTTGATGAAGCCGAAGACCTCGCTGCTGTTCCATGCCTCGCCGTCGAAGCGGCGGTCCCCGGATACGGCTGAGATGACGGGTGGGGCGTCCATGCCCCACATGCGCCGGGCGGAGGACTGCCAGAGCGTCATATAGTCCTGCCAGAAGCCGATGCCTGCGCGCACCACGCGCGTGGGGTCGCGCATGAGCTGCGCGGTCATATCCAGGAAGGCGCTGGCCACCAGGGCGGCATTGATCGGCTGCGCCTCGTGCGACTGCCGGGCCAGCCAGTCCCGCACCAGCCGCTGCGACCGGGCGGCAACGTCGGCGATGGAACGGTCGAGCGCGGGTGGATAGCCAGGGCGGGCGCCTGACGGCGGCATGTTGGGCAGGTCGGGCATGCGCGGTCCTTTCCGTCGGCACCGGCGCTGGGCTACACAGCATGCGCCGGGATGGCATGGCGCAGGGGCGGGGCAGGGCGGCCGATGTTCGACAGCCGGGTAACTAGACGCACGCCGGAGCCGGGACAAGCCGCGCAGCCGGTGAGGCAGGGCTGTGTTTTGTTGCTTTGTGTTGGTCTGCTGGGCGGATGCAGCACCGTGCAGCGCCTGAACGACAGCAA
Source organism: Acetobacteraceae bacterium (assembly GCA_036398775.1). Taxonomy (GTDB): domain Bacteria; phylum Pseudomonadota; class Alphaproteobacteria; order Acetobacterales; family Acetobacteraceae; genus DASWOJ01. Next base: position 25,683 of record DASWOJ010000142.1, on the reverse strand, counting down.
GCTGACGCAGGACAGCCCGGTGGATTGGTGGCACAACCTGCAGGGTGGGCGCATCGCCCAGGACCGGCCGCCGCCGCCGGGGGCGTCGGACCCGTATCCGAACCTGGCCTCCGTGCCGCCGCGGCCTACGCCGACCGACGCCGCCACGCGCCGTGCGCTGACCGAACAGCTGCGGGCGGAGCGCGACCGGACGGAACGTGCAGCCACGCGCGACCCGATCGTGCCGGCCGGCGCACCGGCGGCTGTTGCGGCGGCCAAGGCCGCGTCTGCGCCGCCAGTCGCCCCCGTACTCGCAGGGACCAGGCCCAACGGCCCGGCGTCCGGCGATCCTGCCCCCGCCGCCGCGTCAACCGACGAACCGTCCAAGGCTGTCCTTGAGGCTGCATCGGCGTCGGCTGTCCGGCAGGGAGCGCCGCCAGCGCCAGCGGGCGCCCCTCCGCCCGCGTCCGGCCCACTGCCGGACCTGCCAGCCGGCGCCCCACCGATCCCGCAACTGCCTGGCCTGCCAGCCACTGCCTTCGCGCCGGCGGCGCCGAAACCGCTGCCGGAGGCGGTGGTGGCCTTCGCCCTGGGCTCCGCTGCACTGCCGGACAGCGCCGACCCGGCCCTGCGTGCATTGGCCGGCCTGCGGGCGAGTGGCGGCATGGTCGTGCAGGCCGGCGGCGATGCGGACAACGCCGGGCCGGACCGGCAGGCAGCCGCCGTGCCGCTCGGCCTGGCCCGGGCCCGGGCGATTCAGGCGGCGCTGGTCGCCGACGGCGTGCCGGCAACGGCCATACGCATCGAGGCCGCGGGCCTGGGTCGCACCGGCGTCGCGCGTCTGCTACCGTGATTTTCCGAAACCCCCGAGCCAGGCCATGACCCAGGAATTCCACCGCATCCGCCGTATGCCCCCCTACGTGTTCGCGGAGGTGAACACCGCCAAGGCGCGCGCCCGCGCCGCCGGGGAGGACATCATAGACCTCGGCATGGGCAACCCCGACACCCCGACGCCGCCGCACATCGTCGCCAAGCTGATCGAGGCGGTGCAGGACCCGCGCAGCCACCGCTACAGCGTCAGCAAGGGCATCCCCGGGCTGCGCCGGGCGCTGGCGGGCTATTACGACCGCCGGTTCGGGGTGAAGCTGAACCCGGAAACCGAGGTCGTAGCGACGCTTGGCAGCAAGGAGGGGCTGGCCAACCTGGCGTCGGCCATCACCAGCCCCGGCGACACCATCCTGGTGCCCAACCCCTCCTACCCGATCCACCAGTTCGGCTTCATCATCGCCGGCGCCAGCGTCCGCAGCCTGCCGGCGACGCCGGACGACACCATGCTGGAGGCGCTTGACCGCGCCGTGCGCCACAGCGTGCCGAAACCCACCGCGCTGATCGTGAACTTCCCCAGCAACCCCACGGCCTACTGCGCCGAGCTGGACTTCTACCGGGAGGTCGTGGCGTTCTGCCGCAAGCACGACATCTACATCATGTCCGACCTGGCCTATGCCGAGATCTACTTCGGCGCCACCCCGCCGCCGTCGCTGCTGCAGGTGCCCGGCGCCAAGGACATTGCCGTCGAGTTCACCAGCATGTCCAAAACCTACTCCATGCCGGGCTGGCGCATGGGGTTCGCGGTGGGCAACGAGCGGCTGATCGCCGCCCTGGCGCGTATGAAGAGCTACCTGGACTACGGCGCCTTCACCCCCATCCAGGTCGCGGCGACGGCGGCGCTGAACGGGCCGCAGGACTGCGTGGCCGAGATGCGGGCGCTGTATAAGGAGCGGCGGGACGTCGTGGTGCGCGGGCTGCGCGCCGCCGGCTGGGACATGCCCAGCCCCGACGGCAGCATGTTCGCCTGGGCGCCGATCCCCGCCAAGTATGCCCACCTCGGCAGCATCGAGTTCAGCAAGCTGCTGCTGGCGCGGGCCAAGGTCGCCGTGGCGCCGGGCCTCGGCTTTGGCGAGCATGGCGACACCCATGTCCGCATCGCCTTCGTCGAGAACACGCAGCGGCTGCGCCAGGCCGTGCGGAACATCCGCGGCTTCCTGCAGGAGGGCAGCAACGTAGCAATCCCCGGCGTCGCCGCGGAATGACCAAGCCGCTTTCGGTTGGAGTCGCCGGCCTGGGAACGGTCGGCGCCGGAGTGCTGCGCCTGCTCCGCGACAATGCCGCGGTGATCCAGGCGCGGGCGGGCCGCCCGGTCGCGGTCGTCGCCGTGTCCGCCCGCGACCGCACCCGGGACCGCGGCGTGCCCACGGGCGGGCTGCGCTGGTATGAGGACGCCGTCGGCCTGGCGTCCGATCCCGGCGTGGAAGCCGTCGTCGAGCTGATCGGCGGTTCTGATGGCCCGGCCCACGCCCTGGTGCAGGCGGCGCTGGCCGCAGGCAAGCCCGTCATCACCGCCAACAAGGCTCTAATCGCCGTGCATGGCGCCGAGCTGGCCAGCCAGGCGGAGGCGGCTGGCGTGGCCCTGGCGTTCGAGGCGGCGGTCGCCGGCGGCATCCCAGTCATCAAGGCGCTGCGCGAGGGCCTGGCCGCCAACCGGGTGGACCGGGTGGCCGGCATCCTGAACGGCACCTGCAACTACATCCTGACCGAGATGGGCCGCGGCGGGCGCGAGTTCGCCGACGTGCTGGCCGACGCGCAGCGCCTGGGCTACGCCGAGGCCGACCCGGCGTTCGACATTGACGGCGTGGATGCCGCGCACAAGCTGGCGATCCTGGCGGCGCTGGCCTTCAACCAGCCGGTGGACTTCGCCGCCGTGCACGTCGAGGGCATTCGGCAGGTGTCGGCGCTGGACATCGCCTTCGCCGCCGAGCTGGGCTACCGCATCAAGCTGCTCGGCATCGCCCGGCGGACCGAGGCTGGGATCGAGACGCGGGTGCATCCCTGCTTGGTGCCGCTGTCCGACCCGATCGCCCGGGTGGACGGGGTGTTCAATGCCGTGGTGGCGGAGGGCGATCCGGTCGGGCGGGTGATGCTGCAGGGCCGCGGCGCCGGGGCCGGGCCGACCGCAAGCGCCGTGGTGGCCGACCTGATCGACCTGGCGCAGAACCGGCGCACGCCGGCCTGGGGTGCGGCCGGCGCGGCGCTGCACCGCCTGCCATCCGTGCCGATTTCCGCGCACCACGGCGCCTACTACCTGCGGTTGATGGTCGTGGACCGGCCCGGCGTCATCGCCGACGTGACCGCCGCCCTTCGTGATGCCGGCGTCAGCCTGGAAAGCATGCTCCAGCGGGGTCGCGCACCCGGCGAAGCCGTGCCGGTCGTGCTGGTGACACACGAATGCAACGAGGGCGCGATGCGCCGTGCCGTGGACGCCATCGCCGCCATGGATGCCGTGCTGGAGCCGCCCGCCCTGATCCGCATCGAGCCTGCTTAACTGCTTTCTGCTCCCTCTCCCTTCGGGAGAGGGTTGGGGTGAGGGGGTCTTGAGGCGCCCAGCCGTCCAAAAGCAGGCCGCGTGCCGGCAGCACCCTTGGTTCCCCGCTCCGCAGCCAAGACCCCCTCACCCCGACCCTCTCCCGGAGGGAGAGGGAGAAGAAGCCCCGGCACCGCGTCCCATCCATTGCTCGCAACGAAGCGTCGTGGCACTCCATCGCGGGCGCCCGGCCTAAAGGACACGACATGAACAAGCCCGAGATCAGCCTTGACCGCAACCTCGCGCTGGACTTGGTCCGCGTGACGGAAGCTGCGGCGCTCGCCGCGTCCCGCTGGATGGGCCGCGGCCAAAAGAACGAGGCCGATGGCGCCGCGGTTGAGGCGATGCGCCGCGCCTTCGACAGCGTCGCCATCGAGGGCACGGTGGTCATCGGCGAGGGTGAGATGGACGAGGCGCCGATGCTGTATATCGGTGAGCGCGTCGGCGCCGGCGGCCCGGCCATGGACATCGCCGTAGACCCGCTGGAGGGCACCAACCTCACCGCCAAGGGTGGCCCCAACGCCATCGCGGTGGTGGCGCTGGCGGAGCGCGGCAACTTCCTGCACGCCCCCGACATCTACATGGACAAGATCGCCGTGGGGCCGGGGCTGCCAGAGGGGATCGTGGACCTCGATGCCACCGTGGGCGAGAACCTGCGCGCCCTGGCGCGGGCCAAGGGACGCTCGGTAAACGACATCGTGGTCTGCATGCTGGAGCGGGAGCGGCACGAGCACCTGATGGAGGGCTGCCGCTCCGCTGGCGCGCGCATCATGCTGCTGGGCGACGGCGACGTGGCCGGGGTGATCGCCGCGGCGATGCCGGAGGGCGGGGTGGACATCTACATGGGCAGCGGCGGCGCGCCGGAGGGCGTGCTGGCCGCCGCCGCCCTGCGCTGCATCGGCGGGCAGATGCAGGGGCGCCTGATGTATGAGGACGACGCCCAGCGGGAGCGTGCGTCCGGCATGGGCGTCACCAACCATTCCCACAAGTATACCGTGGCCGAGATGGCGAGCGGCGACGTGATGTTCGCCGCCACCGGCGTCACCTCCGGGGCGATGCTCAAGGGCGTGCGGCGGTTCGGGACCGGCGCCTATACGCATTCGATGGTGATGCGCAGCAAGTCCGGCACGGTCCGCTACATCGAGGCGAACCACAACTTCGCGACCAAGACCTGGCAGCCGGAGTAGGCTGCCAGGTCGGGCTTGAGGCCAATCTCTCTGCTCCCTCTCCCTCCGGGAGAGGGCCGGGGTGAGGGGGCGGGAAAGCGCGGCATCATGTCGTCACGGGCCTCGGTCCAGCGGCACTCGCGTGCCCCGCTCCGCAGCCAAGACCCACTCACCCCAACCCTCTCCCGGAGGGAGAGGGAGCCGGACATCCAAGCGTGGTACACCTCTGACTTACAGGTTCCACAAGCGGATCAACTCCTGATCGCCATTGCGAGGCGCGCAGCGACGCGGCAATCCAGAGATCGCGCAGACCGCGATTCGGCCCCGGCGGACCCTGGGCCGCCACACCGCAACCGGCGTGCGACGCCAACGCCGACAGCGCGCCCAGCACGCGTATGAGGACCATTTGAGCCACGCCACTCCCCTGAACATCGAATCCAGCCTGACCGGACGCCGCTGGCTGTGGCGCCAGGGTGAGGACCGGCTGGGCCTCGGCATCGCCCAGCGCCTCGCCCTGCCGGAACTGCTCGGCCGGCTGCTGGCAGCCCGCGGCATCGGCCTGGACGACGCCGCGCACTTCATGGAGCCGACCCTGCGCGTCCTGCTGCCGGACCCTTCGGTGCTGCAGGACATGGACGCCGCCGCGGCCCGGCTGGCGGCGGCGGTGCAGCGGGAGGAAACCGTTGCGGTGTTCGGCGACTACGACGTGGACGGCGCATGCAGCGCCGCCATCATCACGACCGTGCTGCGGACCCTGGGCTGCACGGTGATGACCCACGTGCCCGACCGGCTGCTGGAGGGCTATGGCCCCAACGGACCGGCCCTGCAGTGCCTGGCCGACCGCGGCGCCACCCTGGTCGTTTGCGTGGACTGCGGCACCGCCGCCGCTGCAGCCCTGGCGGCCGTGCAGGGCCGGGCGGACGTGGTCGTGCTTGACCACCACGTCGCCGAAGGGCCGCCGCCCCCGGTGCTGGCGACGGTGAACCCCAACCGCGCCGACTGCACCAGCGGGCTGGGGAGCGTATGCGCCGCCGCCATCGCCTTCCTGACGGCGGTCGCCACCCTGCGGGCGTTGCGCCGGGCCGGGCACTTCGCCGGGCGGGCGGAGCCGGATCTAAAGGAGCTGCTGGACCTGGTGGCGCTGGCAACCGTCTGCGATGTGATGCCCTTGACCGGGCTGAACCGGGCGCTGGTCGTGCAGGGCTTGCGCGTCATGGCCCGGCGCGCCAGGCCCGGCATCGCCGCGCTGCTGGAGGCCGCGGCGGCGCGCGACCTGCCGACCGCCTTCACCTGCGGCTTCGCCCTGGGACCGCGCATCAACGCCGCCGGTCGCATCAGCACCTCCGACCTCGGGCTGCGCCTGCTGCTGTCCGACGACCCCGTGGAGGCCCGCGCCCTGGCGCAGACCCTGGACACCACCAACCGCAACCGCCAGCAGGTCGAGGCGGCGATGCTGGACTCGGCGCTGGCCCAGGCCGCGGAGCAGTCAGCGGCCGGGCACGCCGCCCTGCTGGTGCACGGCGAGGGCTGGCATCCCGGCGTCGTCGGCATCGTTGCCGGCCGCATCAAGGAGCGGCACAACCGCCCAACCTGCGTCGGCGCGCTGCAGGACGGGTTGGTGAAGGGCAGCGGACGCTCGGTGGCCGGGGTGGATCTGGGCCGGGCGGTGATGGCAGCGCGGGCGGCAGGGCTGCTGGTGACCGGAGGAGGCCATGCTATGGCGGCTGGGTTCTCGCTGCGGCTGGAGCGGCTGGCCGAGTTCCATGCCTTCCTGAACGAGCGGCTGTCGCACGCCGCCGCCCTGCCGCGTGCCGCCGACCTGGCGGTGGAGGGCACGCTGGCCGTCCCCGGAGCTACGGTGGACCTGGCGCAGCAGCTTGCCCGGCTGTCCCCCTTCGGCAACGGCAACGAGGAGCCGGTATTCGTCCTGCCCCGCGCCCAGGTCGTCCGCGCCGACCGGATCGGCAAGGAGGGCGGGACGGTGCGCGCCTATGTGCAAGGGGAAGGCGGCGGACCCCGCCTGAAGACACTGCTGTTCCGCGCCGGCGACGGGGCGCTGGCCGCTGCGCTGCTGACGCCTGGCGCTCCGCTGCACCTGGCCGGGCACCTGCGGGCGGAGGAATGGAACGGCACGGTGTCCGCCGGGTTCTTCGTCGCGGACGCGGCGAGGACGGTGTGATGCAGATGGCCTGTGACCCTGATCCCTGGGCATCCCGGCGCCAGCCGGACGCAGTTGCGGATGACTGACGGCAGTGCTGCCGTGGAGTGACGGTCCCTTCACTTCACATCCGGCAATCCCACCTCGGGGCAGGACGCCAACCTCCTACCCCGGCTTGACAACATGCCCGTCGCCCCTTCGTGTGCGGCCCGCCACGCAGGATAGCCAACGACATGTCGAACCCCGGAGACGCCGACCACACGCCGATCGGCTCCGTCCAGCAATTGGCCGACCACATCGCCGCCGGGTGCAGGCCACCATCGGAGTACAGCATCGGCACCGAACACGAGAAGTTCGGCTTCCAGGGCAGTGACCTGCTGCCGCCGCCGTACGAACCCCAGGGCATACGCGCCGTGCTGGACGGCATGGCCGCAGCCGAAGCGGAGGGTTGGGCGCCGATCCTGGAAGGCGACAACCCCATCGGCCTGAAGGGGCTCGGCGTCCATGACGGCGCCTCCGTCTCGTTGGAGCCGGCCGGGCAGTTCGAGTTGTCGGGCGGCACGGTCCGCACCCTGCACGACACGGCGGCGGAATTGGACCGGCACTTCGCCGCCGTGCGCGCCGTGGCGGAGCCGATGGGCATCGGCTTTGCGCCCCTGGGCTTTCACCCCACCCTGCGCCGGGACGAGATGCCGTGGATGCCCAAGGGCCGCTATGCCATCATGCGCCGCTACATGCCGCAGGTCGGCACGCGGGGTCTGGACATGATGACCCGAACCTGCACCGTGCAGGTCAACCTAGACTACTCCAGCGAGGCCGACATGGCTCAGAAGCTGCGCGTGGCGCTTGCCCTGCAGCCTGTCGCGACGGCATTGTTCGCCAACTCCCCTTTCATCGAGGGCCGGCCCAGCGGCGACCTGTCCAGCCGTGCCCGCGTTTGGACCGACGTGGACAACGTCCGCTCCGGCATGCCCCCCGTTATGTTTGAGCAAGGGTTCGGCTTCGAGCGTTACGTCGAGTGGCTGCTGGACGTGCCGATGTACTTCATCGAGCGCGGCGGCGCCTACCAGGACATGGCCGGGCAGTCGTTCCGCCGCTACATGCACGGCGACCTGCACAACACGGTGCCCGGCCCTGCCACATTGGGCGACTTCGCCGACCACATGACGACGGCTTTCACCGACGTGCGAGTGAAGCGATTTTTGGAGATGCGCGGCTCCGACGCCGGGCGTCCGGACATGATGGTGGCGCAAAGCGCCTTCTGGGTCGGATTGCTATATGACCCCGCCGCGCTGGCTGCCGCGGATGCGCTGGTGCGCCGCCAGCCCTGGGACGCCTACATCGCCATCCGTGCGGAGGTGCCGCGTCTGGCCCTGGATGCGCCCTGGCCAGGCGGCACCCTGCGCGACTTGGCCCGGGACGCCATCGCCATTGCCGAGGACGGGCTGCGGTCCCGCGCCTGCCTGGACGGAGACGGCGCGGACGAGCGGCGCCATCTGGCTCCGCTGCTGCCCCTGCTGGACGGCGGGCCGACCCAGGCGGAGCATTGGTTATCCCGATACCGGGGCGAGTGGGCCGGCGACGCATCCCGTATCTTTGCCGAAGCGGCGGTATAGCCTAAAACCGGTAGCTGCCAAGCCAACCGCAGCCTGCTTCCAAACCCTCCGTCATTGCAGGAAGCGCGGCGACGCCAGAAACCAGGGAAGGCAAGCTAGTTTGCAAGTTTCTGGGGTGCCGGGCGGAAAGTAGTTCGCGACGACCGCGCCCGTTCAGGGCGGTCAGGCCGCCGCCCTCCTGCAACGGCCAAATCCATACGGGCAGCCACTTTCAGGAAACCTGGACGCAAGTTAAAGATTGATGCCCATGAGCAAGCAATCGCTTGCAGCCCAATTCCGTCCGTGTCGCGTCCCGGGCTGGCGTGACCCCACCCTAACGGCGAGAGGCCGAGCGGATTGGCGCCGGCGTCACGCCCAGCCCGTCTAGGATGGAACCGGCCAACGCTTTGGCCATGCAGCGGTAGCCTCGGTCATTGTGGTGGACGCCGTCGTCGGACACGAATTGGCTGTAGGGATGACCTTCCGCCTGCCACTGGTCCATCAACGCGCCTCGGCTGAACAGCCCGACGCCGCTTCGCGCCGCCACATCTGCCAAAGCCTGGTCGAACGCCGCCCGGTCTGGAGAGGCCAGCACGAGCGGCGAGCGCTGATTGTCCATCAGCACCACGTCCACCTTGCCGGCTTGCAGGGTTGCGACACCCTGTGCCACCAGGTCCCGGAACACGTTGGGATCGCCATGGCGCATCGCTGCATTGGCGCCGAGTTGCCAGATCACTAAGCTAGGCCGTATCGCAAGCGCATCTGTGCCCAGCCTGGGCACCATCTCCAGGGCATCCTGGCCGCCTACGCCGCGGTTGATGATTGCGATATGCGAGGCAGGCAACGCGGCCTGCAACTCGGCTTGCAGGATGGCAGGGTAGCTGTGTGCGATATCGCTGCTGTGCCATCCCTGGGTGGATGATGATCCCAGGGCGACGATGGTGACCTCTGCATTATTCCGGATGGCCTGCTTCATCAACGGAAGGTCAAGCGCCGGAACACGACTGCGCGGGCAGTCGAAGCTGCCGAACTTGTCATGCGCCGACTGGAGGGTGGTCTGCGCCAGGGTCGGTGCTGCCGATACGGCCAGCGACGCTGCTCCCAGAACGCAAGCGGTCAAAATTGGCCGGATTGCGTCAAAAAAGTTGCGTTTCATAACGATAAACTAGGTGGCCGTTCCACCCACAGTCAAGGCCGATAAAAGTAATGTTGGCTGCCCTACCCCGACCGGTACGCCCTGGCCATTCTTGCCGCAGGTGCCGATGCCCAGGTCAAGGCCAGGGTCGTTGCCGACCTCGGTGATCCGGAGCAGCGCATCGGGACCATTGCCGATCAGGGTCGCGCCCTTCACCGGCGCGGTGATCCGCCCGTTCTCGATCAGGTAGGCCTCGCTGGCAGAGAACACGAACTTCCCCGAGGTGATGTCCACCGAGCCGCCGCCGAAGTTGGTCGCATACAGCCCGCGCGGGATGCCGCGCACCAGGTCCGCCGGGTCGGACTGGCCGCCGAGCATGATGGTGTTGGTCATGCGCGGCATCGGCGCATGGGCATAGCTTTGCCGGCGACCGTTCCCGGTCGGCCGGGTGCCCATCAGCCGGGCATTCATGCGGTCATGGATATATGCCTGCAGGATGCCGTCCTCGATCATCACGGTGCGGCCGGTAGGCGTGCCCTCGTCGTCCACCGTCAGGCTGCCGCGGCGGTCTGGGAGGGTGCCGTCGTCCACCACCGTGACGCCCGGCGCCGCGATCCGCTTGCCGATCAGCCCGGCAAACGCCGAGGTGCCCTTGCGGTTGAAGTCCCCTTCCAGCCCGTGCCCGATGGCCTCGTGCAGCAGGATGCCGGGCCAGCCCGGGCCGAGCACAACCGGCATCTCGCCTGCAGGTGCCGGGCGGCTGTCCAGGTTTACCAGCGCCTGGCGCAGCGCGTCATCCACGGCAGCGCGCCAGTATTCCTCGGTCATCAGGCGGTCGTAGCCGTGACGCCCGCCGGAGCCGTGGCTGCCGGACTCGCGCCGGCCGCCATCCTCCACCACGACGTTGACGTTCAGCCGCACCAGCGGGCGCAGGTCGGCGACGCGCGTGCCATCGGCGCGCACGACCTGCACGGCCTGCCACTCGCCGAACATGGAGGCCATCACCTGCTTCACACGGGGATCGCGGCTGCGGGCATAGGCGTCAATGCCGGTCAGCACCGCGGTCCGGGCGGCGAACTCGGTTTGGGCCAGCGGGTTAGCATCCGAGTAAAGCCGTGCGTTGGTGGCGCGCGGCGCTTCGGCTGCGGTGCCGGACCGGCCGGCGCGGACGGCGGATATGGTCGCTGCGGCTCGGGCCAGTGCCGCCTCCGACACCTCCCCGGCATGGGCGTATCCCGCCTCCTCGCCGAGCACGGCGCGCAGGCCGAAGCCGAGCTGGGTGTCGAAGCCGGCGGTGCGGATGCGCCCGTCCTCCAGGGTCAACGCCTCGCTTTCGCGGTATTCCAGGAACAACTCGCCGTCGTCCATGCCGTCCAGCGCCTGCCCGACGATGCGGCCGGCCGACACCGGGTCCAGGGTGGCGCCGGTGCGGCCGAAGAACAGGGCGTCAGTCGTCGCAAGCGGGGTCATGCCGTATCCTTAGCTGGGGTAGGCGGCGTCAGCGGTCCAAGACGCCATGTGCCCCGTTATGGTTCGAACGATCAACTGGAATGGCCGTATAGCGCTGCTGGGCTGCGGTGCGGGGCTGTGCGTGCAGCAGCGCCAGGGCCGCCGTCAGCAGCAGCACCGCCATCGCCTGGTGCGCCGTGGCCAGCGGCACCGGCACGACCCACAGCAATGTGGAGACCCCTAGCGCATACTGCGCCAGCACTGCGCCGCCGAGCAGCAGCAGCCGGGTCCGCAAGACTCCACGCACGCCGGCGCGCAGGCCATAGGCGACCGTGCCGAGCGCCAGCAGCGCCGTGCCCGTCGCCAGCAAACGGTGGTCGAACTGCACCGCAGCGACGTTCTCCGTCAGGTTCCGCAGGCCAGGCAGCACCCAGTATCCTTCCGGCACCAGGCGGCCCTCCATCAGGGGAAAGGTGTTGTAGGTCAGCCCGGCGTGCAGCCCCGCCACGAAGCCGCCGGCCACCACCGTCAGCGTGACCAGATGCAGCACCGCAACGCTCAGCCAGCGCAGGGCAGGGGGGGGCACCGCAGGTTCCGCCGCGGCCGGGGCGTCATCCCGCCACAGGCCGAGCGCCGTCCACAGGATGACGGAATACAGCACCAGGGCCATCGTCAGGTGGACCACCAGCCGGTACGGCGACACCGACGTGCTGTCGGCTGCAAACCCGCTCGCAACCATGAACCAGCCGATGGCGCCTTGCAGCCCACCGAGCAGGAACAGCAGGCCGAGCCGCCGCGCCAGGCGCCCGTCTATGGCGCCGCACATGGCAAACCAGATCAGCGGCAGCAGGAACGCGATGCCGATCAGCCTGCCCCATAGCCGGTGCATCCATTCCAGCCAGAAGATGCCCTTGAAGCCCTCGATCCCGAAGCCCTGGTTGACTAGGCTATACTGCGGTATCTGCTGATACAGCGCGTATAGGCGGCGCCACTCCGTTTCGGACAGTGGCGGCAGCGTGCCCATCAGCGGCGCCCACTCCATAATGGACAGCCCCGACCCGGTTAGCCGGGTGGCGCCGCCCAGGGCGATCATCACCAGCAGCATGGCGCAGATCACGAACAACCATGCCGCCACTGCATGCGGCGCGGAACGACGGGCAGGGCGGAGGCGGCGAAGTAAGGGAAGGGCGGCGACGTCGGACGGCATAGCGGTGGGGATCCTGATACTGGTCCCAACATAAGGTGCCGCAGGCCGCCGCACACGCCCCCGCCAGACGTTGGTTAAAAAATACGGACTTTGCCTCGCCGGGTCAGCAGGGCCGCACCCGCTTGCCAGCCTTGCCGGCAATGGCCCGGGTGGCCCGGTTCGTGCTCACGGCCAACCGGCTGGGACGCCAGTTGCAATGCCGTGCGCTGCTCCGGAAAAGCCTCCGCCCCTACATCCCAGCCGCCGACGCCAGCACCACGGCCGCGGAAGCGGCAAGCGCCATGCCTGTCGCCAGGTTGGCCGCGCGCAGGATGCGTGGGTCAAGGAGGTGGCGGGTCCATGCGACAACGCACACGACCAGGGTCCACCAGGCAGCGGATCCAGCCGCGACCCCAAGCGCCAGCAACGGCGCGTCCCGCAGGGCGTCATGACTGTTGCTGAGGATGCCGGGGGCCAGCGCGGCGAAGGTCAGCACCGTCATGGGGTTGCCAAGCGTCCAGCTCAGGCCTGTCAGGTAGGCGCGCACCTGACATGTCCGTGGCGGGACCGTGCCGGGCGCCCGGCGAATGCTTTGCACCGCCAGATAAAGCAGGAACACCCCGCAGCACGCCTTGAGCGCCGCTGACCAATGAGCAGCCGCTTGCAGCGCCATGGCCGACCCGGTGACCGCGACTGTCCCGTAGATCATATGGGTGGTTGCTGCGCCGTATCCGGTGGCCAAGCCCGCGCCGATTCCTGCGGTCAGGGTACGCTGGACGCACAGGAGGCAGGTCGGCCCGACGGGCGCCGCGACGGCAATGCCAAGGCCGGCACCGCGCGCCAAGACGTTCCAATGCTCGCTCAGGTTCAGCATTAGACCGGCCTCCGCTGCGGGGGATTGCTACTCGGTGGGATGGCGGCGAAAGCATCGCGCCATAGCTGATTCCATTGTTTGCTGGAGGTAGGGGAACAACCGCGCATCGTCCGAGGCCCGCGCCAGCATGGCCTCAAGCTGTACCGGTGGAACGTGGCTCTCGACCTCGAACTGCACGCAGTCCGCCAGGACCGGACCAAAATCCCGGTCCAACTGGGCCGACCAGGCGCGCTGGGCGTCTCGGTCCGGCAGACGTATGCGCGCAGGGACCGGAACGTGTGCAGCAAGTGCGATGGCGGCGGCGGCCGTCAGCCCTGCCGCCATGTTCAGCGCGGAGACTCTGGTCATCGCTTTCTCCTGGATGCCGGGCAACCGCCGGATGTTGCGTCCTGCCGCCCTGCTGGGAGGAACGACCTGCTCGTTCCGGGAAATGTAGGCTTAGGCGGGATGGCGGCTGATCGCCGTGATCCCGGTCACACCGTGTCCGCAGCGGGTTCCTCCAGCGCCATGCTGGACGACAGGCTGTCCGGCACGCGGCGTCGGTAATGCAGCCCGGCGCTTGCGGGGCCGCTGCCGCGGGTGCTACCGCCCGCGGCGATGCTCCTGCACCCCGCCCCGGCGTCCCGGCCGCATCCGGCCGATGACGGCCTGCCGCCCTTGCTGTCCGTCGTCGTCCCGGTTCGGAACGAGGGCGACAACATCCGTCCGCTCATCCTGGAGATCGGCGCGGCGCTGCAGGGTGTTCACCACGAGATCATCTACGTGGACGATGGCAGCACCGACGACACGCTGGCCCAGTTGCAAGCCCTCCGCGCCGAGTTGCCGGGTACCCTGGCCCTGCGCCGCCATCGCACGAGCTGCGGCCAGAGCGCCGCCATCGTGACCGGCATACGCGTGGCCCGGGGACTATATATCGCCACCCTGGACGGCGACGGCCAGAACGACCCGGCCAATATCCCGGCCCTGCTGGCCCGGGCCCAGGCGGCGGACGACCCTTGGCTGCTGGTCGCCGGGCACCGCACCCAGCGGCGCGACACCTGGACCAAGCGGCACACCAGCTGGATCGCCAACAGCGTCCGTGCCGGGCTGCTGCACGATGCGACGCCCGACACGGGGTGCGGCCTGAAGCTGTTCCGGCGCGCGGCGTTCGCCGAGCTGCCGTGCTTCGACCATATGCACCGCTACTTGCCGGCGCTGTTCATCCGGGCCGGCGGGCGCGTGGTGTCGGTTCCGGTCAACCACCGGCCGCGCACCCGGGGGCGCAGCAACTACGGCACCTTGGACCGGCTGTGGGTCGGCCTGTTCGACCTGGTCGGCGTCGCCTGGCTGCAGCGCCGCTGGAAACGCCCGGAAGTCGAGCAGCCGTGAGCCTGCTGGCCCCCGCTTGGCTTTCTTGGGTATGGCGCCCGGTACTGCTGCTGCTGGGGCTTGTCGGCGCCGGCCTGGCCCTGCGTGGCCTGGGGCTGGACGCACGGATCGCAGCAGCCGGTGAAAACGGGCCGCTGGCCTATCTGGCATTGGGCAGTCTGGCCTGCGCAATCGGGGTGCCGCGACAGGTGGTCGCCTATGCCGGCGGCCTCGCATTCGGGTTCTGGCCCGGCGCCGCGCTTGCCATGTTGGCCGAGGCGCTGGGCTGCGTGGCCGACTTTTTCTGGGCGCGTCTGCTGGCACGGCGCTGGGCCGAACGCTGGCTGCAGCGCCGCGGCGACGGGCGGCTGGGGCGGCTCGACCGCTTCCTGACTGCCCGCGCCTTTACCGCCACGCTGACGCTGCGCCTGCTGCCGGTCGGCAGCAACATCGTGCTCAACCTGCTGGCGGGGGTGTCCGGGGTGGCGGCGGGGCCGTTCCTGGCAGCTTCCGTGCTTGGCTACATCCCTCAGACCGCCGTGTTCACGCTGCTGGGCGGCGGGGTGCGGGTGTCGGAAGCGGTGCAGGTAGGACTGGCCGCCGCGCTATTCGCCGCCTCCACGGGATTGGGCGTACTGCTGCTGCGGCGGCGGCCGGCACCGGCCTGACGCCCCCGCTTAATGCAGGTGCATGACGTGCGCCGTGTGCCGCACCGACGCCGGCCGGATCGGGCCGCCGCTGGCTACCTTGATCGAGTGCAGCTTGCCCTCCAGCTCGCGCGCCCAGAAGTCCAGGAACCGGCGCAGCGCCGGGTAGCGCGGTGCGAGGTCGAGGCCCTGCCAGACGTAGGTTTGCAGCAGGCCGGGATGATCGGGCAGATGGTAAAGTATCTCTGCGGTCGTCAGGCGGTAATCCTTCATTTGCAGCGCCAGGGTCATGCACGGGTCCCTTTGTGATCGGTACACACCGGGCAGCATCAGCCGCCCAGCTTGGAAACATTGCAGAATTGAGACGGTGCTTGGGAAGCAAAAAATCAGTGATGCCAGCAGTTTAGCACTCGCGGTAGGGGATTGCTGCCGAAGGCTTGACATAGGTGGGACGATCTTCTAGATCGCTGGCACTCCTCGCCGGAGAGTGCTAACGGCATCCCGGCGGCGGCAGTCATGGACAACCAAATCCTATTGGAGCGATCCCAATGAAGTTCCGACCCCTGCATGACCGGATCGTGGTCAAGCGCATCACGGCCGAAGAGAAGACCCGCGGCGGCATCATCATCCCCGACACCGCCCAGGAGAAGCCGATGGAGGGCGAGGTCATCGCCGTCGGACCCGGCGCCCGCAACGAGCAGGGCGCCATCGTCGCCCTGGACGTCAAGGCCGGCGACCGCGTGCTGTTCGGCAAGTGGAGCGGCACCGAGGTGAAGCTGGACGGCGAGGAGCTCCTGATCATGAAGGAGACCGACGTCATGGGCGTGATCGAGGGCCAGGCCGCCACCGCCAAGGCCGCGTAAGCAGCCCCGCATACCTAGAACGCCCGCACTAGAAACGATAGAAGGAAGCAAGACATGGCAGCCAAGGACGTACGTTTCGGCGGCGAAGCCCGCCAGCGCATGCTGCGCGGCGTGGACATCCTCGCCGACGCCGTGAAGGTCACGCTCGGCCCCAAGGGCCGCAACGTCGTGATCGACAAGAGCTTCGGCGCACCGCGGATCACCAAGGACGGCGTCACCGTCGCCAAGGAGATCGAGCTGGCCGACAAGTTCGAGAACATGGGCGCGCAGATGCTGCGCGAGGTCGCGACCAAGACCAACGACATCGCCGGCGACGGCACCACCACCGCGACCGTGCTGGCCCAGGCCATCGTGCGCGAGGGTGCGAAGGGCGTGGCCGCCGGGCTGAACCCAATGGACCTGAAGCGCGGCGTGGACATGGCCGTGACCGCCATCGTGGCCGAGCTGAAGAACCGCACCAAGAAGATCACCACCGAGTCCGAGACGGCGCAGGTCGGCACCATCTCTGCCAACGGCGAGGCCGACATCGGCCGCATGATCTCCGAGGCCATGCAGAAGGTCGGCAACGAGGGCGTCATCACCGTCGAGGAAGCCAAGGGCATCCAGACCGAGCTGGACGTCGTCGAGGGCATGCAGTTCGATCGCGGCTACATCTCCCCGTACTTCATCACCAATGCGGAGAAGATGGTCGCCGAGCTGGACCAGCCGTACATCCTGATCCACGAGAAGAAGCTGTCTGGCCTGCAGGCGATGCTGCCGCTGCTGGAGACCGTGGTGCAGAGCGGCCGTCCGCTGCTGATCATCGCCGAGGACATCGAGGGCGAGGCACTGGCCACGCTCGTGGTGAACAAGCTGCGCGGCGGGTTGAAGGTCGCGGCCGTTAAGGCGCCGGGCTTCGGCGATCGCCGAAAGGCGATGCTTGAGGACATCGCCATCCTGACCGGCGGCCAGGTGATCTCCGAGGACCTGGGCATCAAGCTGGAGAGCGTGACGCTCAACATGCTGGGCCGCGCCAAGCGGGTGCTCATCGAGAAGGAGAACACCACGGTCGTCGAGGGTGCCGGCGGGTCCGAGGACATCAAGGGCCGCTGCGGCCAGATCCGGGCGCAGATCGAGGAGACCACCTCCGACTACGACCGCGAGAAGCTGCAGGAGCGGCTGGCGAAGCTGGCGGGCGGCGTTGCCGTCATCCGCGTCGGCGGCAGCACCGAGGTCGAGGTGAAGGAGCGCAAGGACCGCGTTGACGACGCGCTGCACGCGACGCGTGCGGCCGTCGAGGAAGGCATCGTCCCGGGCGGCGGCGTCGCCCTGGCCCGCGCCTCGCTGATCCTCGCGACCCTGAAGCCGGAAAACGAGGACCAGAAGTTCGGCATCGAGATCGTCCGCAAGGCGGTGCAGACCCCGCTGCGCCAGATCGCCGAGAACGCCGGCGAGGACGGTGCGGTGATCGCCGGCAAGGTGCTGGAGAACGGTGACTACAACTTCGGCTTCGACGCGCAGACGGCGGAGTTCAAGGACATGGTCGGCGCCGGCATCATCGACCCGACGAAGGTCGTGCGGACGGCGCTGCAGGATGCGGCCTCGGTTGCCAGCCTGCTGATCACCACGGAGGCAATGATCGCCGAGAAGCCTGAGAAGAAGGCAGCCGGCGGTATGCCCGGCGGCGGCGGCGGCGGCATGGGCGGCATGGGCGACATGGACTTCTAAGCCCCTCCAGGGAGCTTCTAAAGTCCAAGTTGAACATACGCTAAGCAACGGGGGGCGGATCGCAAGGTCCGCCCCCTTTTTGTTGGATGCAGATTGGTGCGGCACTGTGGCCCGCTGGTTGTGCGTTGCAAAAACAGCACTCCTGCCATCTCGTTGCAATTGACACCGGCTTGCCGTTCTGCGCCCATGCCAAACCAGTCGTGTTTTTGACTAGCCTTGCTGCGCCTCCGCCTGCGTCGGGTGCCCACAAGCCGTCCAAAGGCCCGATTGCTGAGCCGTCCGCATCGTTGCGGAGGGTGTGAGACGGAGAGTGACGCAGTTATGGCTACCGGCACCGTAAAATGGTTCAACGCCACCAAGGGCTTTGGCTTCATCATGCCTGGGGATGGCAGCAAGGACGTGTTCGTCCACATCACCGCAGTCCAGGCAGCCGGCTTGCGTGGGCTGGATGACGGCCAGAACCTGTCATTCGACGTGGTGCAGGAGCGCGGCAAGGCTGCGGCAACCAACCTTAAGCTTGCATAACAACACACAAGCCGTCGTATTGTAGCGACGGTTCATGCCAACAGCGCGGCTGATGCCGCGTGTCTAGGGAGAGAAGAGTATGGCTGTCGGCACCGTGAAGTGGTTCAATGCCACCAAGGGATTCGGGTTCATCATGCCGCAGGACGGCAGCAAGGACGTTTTCGTCCATATCACGGCTGTCCAGGCCGCCGGGCTGAATGGCCTGAACGATGGGCAGAAGGTCAGCTACGAAGTGGCAATGGAGCGCGGCAAGGCTGCCGCGACCAACCTCAAGCTAGCATAGCGTACGGTTCCGCCGGATGCCATTGGGGCAATCCGGCGGGACTCTCTAGCCGCCCGTCCAGGATGCGGCGCTGACCCCGGCGGTGAGGGCACCTTCACCACGGTTGACCGGCGTGGCCTTGGTCGCGCCGGCTTGCTGCATGATCCCAATGACCTGATCTGCTTGCGCTTGCGTCGTCGTACGCACCGCAAGTATCAGGGTGCCTGCGGCGCCACGCCGGTCGCGTTCGTTGGCTCCTGCCTTATCCGCCACCTGTCCCGTCGCGTTCGCCGCTGCCGCAGTGCCGGCGCCAACTGCGGCAGCACCGCCAATGGCCAGCGCCGCCGCCCCGCCGGTCGCCAGGATTGCACCTGCCGCCGCAACCGCACCGGCGTAGCCGGCCATGCTGGTGCCAAGGGTCCGCAACTGAGCCTTGTCCGTGTCGTCAGTCGGGTTCTCGGCCCCCTCGGTGGGAGTGCTCGCTCCCTGGGCCTGCTGCTCTTCCGGCAGGCTGAAATCTGCACGGTCATAACCGGCGAGGGTCAATTGGGACAGCGCGTCCTGCATCGTGTCGTCATTCGGGAACACGCCCTGCACCTCTGCTACGGAGGCTGCCAGGGTCGGACCCTGCTTGGTGCTGTCGGTCTCACTCATTGCCATGCTCCTTGGTGGCAGGCGGGCGCCGCGCCAATTGATCTGGCGTGCTTGGATGCGCCCTGGCCGCATAGGGCGCAACGCGCCTGCGGCCAGGCTGTTCCCGCTGCTTGCTCCGGGTGGGCCAGCCTGCTCATGATGCCCCATGTTCACCCGGCCCGAGCTTGATGCTGCCCACGCCCTGATCGGCGCCACGCTGGCGCCGACGCCTGCCATCGCCTGGCCGCTGCTGGAGGCCCACGCCGGGACAGAGGTGTGGGTGAAGCACGAGAACCACCTGCCGACCGGCGCCTTCAAGGTGCGGGGTGGGCTGGTGTTCATGGAGGCGCACCGGCGCGGAGGCGGGGGCGGCATCGTCACCGCGACGCGCGGCAATCATGGGCAGTCGCTCGCCTTTGCCGGGCGCCGCGCCGGGGTGCCGGTGACGATCGTCGTGCCGTACGGCAACAGCCGCGAGAAGAATGCAGCCATGACGGGATACGGCGCCACGCTGATCGAGCACGGCGCCGACTTCGATGCTGCCCGCGCCCATGCCGGCGTGCTTGCGCGGGACCGCGGGTTGCTGCTGGTGCCCAGCTTCCATCCCGCGCTGGTGAAGGGCGTTGCGACCTGGGCGTTGGAGCTGTTCATGGCTGCCCCGGAACTGGACACGGTTTATGTGCCGATCGGCATGGGGTCCGGCATCTGCGGCGCCATCCTGGTGCGGGACATGCTCGGCCTGCGGACGGAGATCGTTGGCGTGCAAAGCGTCGGCGCCCCGGCCTATGCAAGGTCGTTCCAGGAAGGCCGGCTGATCGCCCTGGACAGCGCGACGACGCATGCCGATGGGCTAGCCACCCGTGTCCCGGACCCGGCGGCGCTTGCGATCATCCAGGCCGGCGCCGCCCGCGTCATCACTGTCACTGATGACGAGGTCGCCGGCGCCATACGTGCGTATTGGACCGGCACGCACAACCTGGCGGAGGGCGCCGGCGCAGCGCCGTTGGCCGGACTGATGCAGGAGCGGGACCGCATGGCGGGCCGGCGGGTCGGGCTGCCGTTGTGCGGCGGGAACATGGATTTGGCGCTGTTCCGGTCGTGGGTGCTGGAAGCGTAAGCCACGCGGCTCCCTTGGAACACCACTGCTTGGCCCGTCCATTAAATCTTCAAGGTTCCTGACTGGCTCTGCTGACTGGCGAGGTTGCACAGTCCCAACATGCAAGCTCCACAGGCCGCTGCCACCTCCGAACAGACCGAGCACGCGGCGTTGCGGAACGTCCGTTGCGCTCCGTTCCGCCCGCAACCTGGTCTTCTGACCGGTGACCTGTCCGCAGTTGACCTGGCTTGAAGGGCGAAGGCCCAGCACCGTTCAGATCATGACGACCAGGAACATGATGGCCCGAGGCGTTGCCGCCATGCGCTCCGGTGCGTGGCTGACCGAGCGGCGAACCGTGGTTTACTCGCGGACACTCGTTGCAGCGTATGCCTTCTTGATCGCCGTGGGCCTGCTGACTGCGACAGGTCCAATGGATGCGTTGCGCCGGCCACTCGGCACCGACTTCAGCCAGGTCTGGGCAGCAGGTGTCAGCGTATTGGAGGGCCACCCGGAACGTCCGTTCGATCCGGGTCTGCATGCGGCCGCGCAACGCGCGCTGTTTGCGCCCGATACGCCATTCTATGGCTGGCACTATCCACCTTACTTCCTGTTGGTCGCAGCATTGGCGGCTCTTGTACCCTACGTGCCGGCACTGCTGCTGTGGCAGGGCGTGACCTTTACGGCGTACTTGCTGGTGATGCGGCGCATCGTGCCGCATCCGCTGACCCTGTTGTTGGCGGCTGCCTTCCCGGCCGTGCTGGTGAACATGGGGCACGGGCATAACGGTTTCCTGACGGCATCGCTGCTCGGAGGTGGTTTGCTGCTTCTGCACCGCCGGCCAGTCCTGGCCGGCTTGCTGCTGGGCCTGCTGGTTTACAAGCCGCAGCTCGGCTTGATGCTCCCCTTGGCATTGCTGGCCGGTCGCCACTGGACGGCACTGGCATCAGCCGGAGCAACGGTCATGCTTATGACCTTCGCGACGCTGGCAGCGTTCGGCATGCGTTCCTGGCAAGCGTTCGAGGCCAGCCTGGCATTTACCCGGACGGTGGTCTTGGAACAGGGAGCGACTGGGTGGGAAAAGATACAAAGCATCTTTTCCGCTATGCGCGCCCTCGGGGCGAGCATAGGTGATGCATATGCCTGCCAAGCCGTGCTGACTGCGGGGGTTGCCTTGGCGGTTGCGTGGTTATGGTGGGGACGGGCGGATATGCGGCTGAAGTCCGGGGCGCTGATCGTCGGAACGCTGCTGAGCACGCCTTACGTGC
The DNA here is from genome assembly GCA_036398775.1 of Acetobacteraceae bacterium. Lineage (GTDB taxonomy): Bacteria > Pseudomonadota > Alphaproteobacteria > Acetobacterales > Acetobacteraceae > DASWOJ01. The sequence goes on along the minus strand of DASWOJ010000142.1, from coordinate 4,378 downwards.
TGGACTATGACATGGTGGTGCTTGGTCCGGCCCTGGGTTTTGCCGCATCTTGGGAGCGGGAGCGTGGTTCTCATCCCTGGCTGGCATCGCTGCTCGCGATGGTGTGGGTTGCGCCGATTTTGACCCGAAGCGTCGCCGGCTACACGCTGGTGCCGCTAGGGTTGATCGCAATGATGGCGTTCTTTGCGGCGATGGTCCGGTTCGGGCGTGCCGCCTGGCCATGCGCCGTGCTGGATCGAAGCCGGCCCAATGTGGCTTGATAAAGAGTACTTTCCGCAATCTGAATATTTAGGCTGTCTTGTGGCGTCATGCAGAAGAAGATTACGATACGTTCGGCAACCTGGATCACCTGTGGCCTCGCGACGTTTGTCACCCTTTTGCTGTTGGAGATTACAGGTTCCGATCTAAAGGTTAAGTCGTTTTTGCCCATAACAAGCATGATACTCCTTACTTTCTGCGTGCATGTTGTATATACCAAGTTCCGTCCCGTCCCGTTGATTAGTCGCGTTAGTGGCGGCGTGACAGTCTTGTTTTGGGCTGTGGTCATAACAGGGGTTGCCACCTTAGCGGCACTGCGCCTGAATGCTCCACTCATAGATGCAGATCTTGCGTCTATAGATGAAGCTTTCGGCGTAAACACGTCGGTTCTCGTCGGATGGGTGGCATCGCACCCCGTGCCAGCGTTCTTGCTTAATGTTGCTTATAAAAGCACAGCCCCCTTGGTGCTTGCCGCTGTGCTCGCTTTGGCCTGCATGCACCAGGAGAAAAGCATGTGGGAGCTTTGCCTCGCGTTTTCAGGGGCAGGCACTTCTTGTATTCTCATTTCTGCGATGGCTCCGGCCGTCGGAGCTTTTGTCCACTACAAAATCAGTCCTGACACCCTTGCACTTTTGCCCAAAGACTCGGGAGTTTATCACCTGCCCATTTTCACGGAGTACAGATCCGGAACTCCGGGGGCGATTGAGCTTGAGCATATGAGTGGCGTGGTCACGTTCCCGTCTTTCCATGCTGCCATGGCGTTCATGATTGGCCATGCTTTTCGCGGCTTGCGTTGGATATCTGGCCCCGTTTGGTTTTGGAGCGGCATCATGGTAATTTCGGCAATTCCCATTGGCGGACACTACGCCGTTGATCTGGTCGCGGGAGTGGGCGTATGGGCAATCTTCGCTCTGTTTGCCCGGGTAAGAATGCCATGAAATCGGAAAGTTATGCTTGCGCCTGCTGCTATCCAACAACAGGAGCAGATCGCTGCTGCCATCAGGTCAGGTTTCGTCCGCCTCCCAGTTGACTGAGGCACCCCGTATGCGGACGGTATCCGCAGATGGGGTGACAGCGGAGACGACGGCGGACGCGGGTGCGCCGGATCTTGGTCCACTGGCGCTGGCCGACGCGATCCGGGCCGTCCTCGCCCGCAGCCGCTTCCCCGGCGAAGGCCGCTGCAAGGTTTGAACTCGGTTGCCCATGAACGGCATCCGCACGTTTCGGCGCCGCGTGCTGCGCCTGATGGGCGAGAACAGCCTGCTCGCTCCTTCCTGCGTCGGCTCGCTTCGTGGCCCGTCTGGTCCGAAGCTATGCCGTGGCATCGGCGGCAGCGCCGGCACCGCTGCCCGGTCTGCCATCCATGCCTTGCCAGAGGTGACGTGCGTCCTGCAAGGTTGCAGCAGGGGAAAACGGGAGAACTGACATCGCCGACCTCAAGTGCCGCGGCGTGCTGGTCTATGCCGTGTCTGCCACCCCTATGAGGGGCACGGACGGAACCGGTCCCTGCAAGGGTCAAGACAGTCGTTATGCTGGATGCCGAGAGCGAGACGCACCTCGCTCCCTTCCGCCCCAGGGTTGCCTGAACAGCGACCCGGCCCGGCTGACCGGCGTATAAGGGTGCACCGGGTGTGGATCGCTCTTGGCGTGCTGCTCGCCGCCGTGCTCGGCCTAGGCATCTGGCTCTACACGCCAGACAAGCCACGCGGAGAGTTGGAGGCGCTCTACGCCGGGCCGCCATCGCAGTTCGTCGAAGCCGCAGGGATGCGGCTGCACGTCCGCGACACCGGGCCGCGGGATGCCCCGGTGCTGCTGCTGCTGCACGGTTTCGGCGCCAGCCTGCACACCTGGGACGCACTCGCGGCGCGGTTGGACGGCACGTATCGCGTGATCCGGCTGGACCTGCCGGGCTTTGGCCTCACTGGTCCGGACCCCGAACAAGACTACTCGGACGCGCGCAGCCATGCCGTGCTGATGACGCTGATGGACCGGCTGGGGGTGACGCGGGCGGTGGTGGCCGGGCACTCGATGGGCGGGCGGATCGCCTGGACCCTGGCCGCGCTGCATCCCGAGCGGGTGGAGCGCCTGGTGCTGCTGGCGCCGGATGGCTTTGCCAGCCCGGGGTTCACCTATGGGACCGCGCCGAAAGTTCCGCTGCTGTTGCGGCTGCTGCCCTACGTGATGCCGACCTTCCTTTTGCGCGCCAGCCTGGCGCCGGCCTACGCCGATCCCGCGATGGTGACGGACGCGCTCGTCCGGCGCTACCGCGACATGCTGCTGGCGCCGGGGGTGCGCGGCGCGATCTTGGACCGGACGGCGCAGGCGGTGCTGGTGGACCCTGTCCCATTGCTACGGAAAATTGCCACGCCGGTTTTGCTGCTTTGGGGCAGGGAGGACCGGATGATCCCCGTAAGGAACGCGGACGACTACCTGGCAGCGCTGCCGGATGCGCGGCTGATAACGTTTCCTGGGGTGGGGCATGTGCTGCATGAGGAAGCAGCGGATCAAACAGCCGAAGCGGTGCGCAACTTCCCTGATGGCAAACCGCACAGACCGCGGGACCAGTAGGCTGGCCGGTTCCTGCCGCGTCCAATCGTACTGCCGATGTGCACGGCCGCTGATGCCGCCCTGTTCCGGGATCGGGTCCACCGGGCAGTCTGGGCCGTCAGGCCCTCGTCAGCGTGAAGACGCTGCGTGCGGCCCAACCACTGCCCCCGCTGCGGACAAAGCTGGCCGATCCCGTCAGCTTGTCGCCGACAATGGTTCCGCTCAGGTCGCAGTTGAACGGGTTCTTGCCCACCATGAGCTGGCCCGATGCGGTGACGCGTCCGGTCTCGGACATGCTGCCTGCCAGCACCCCAGAACCTAGCAGGCCCTGAGAGGCATCGAAACGGGCCGTGATCGCACTGCCTGGCGCCTGCTTGCGGATCACAAGAGCGACGTGGCCGCCTTGTCCCATCGTCTGGTTGTAGATCGGGCCTTGAAACAGCACCGGAGCATCCGAAGGCATCGTCACACGGAGTTCTGCCCTTGAAGCCGACAGCGCCTTGTCAGCCTGGCGCACGGGTTCGGCCCGGGGCGATGGCGCTGCAGCCGCCGGGGGCGCCGGTACATGCAAAGGTGTTGCCGCAGCCTGGACGGCCGAGGTCCGCGAAACCGGGTCCTGAGCAGCCGGCATCCCAGGAGCGGCGGGTAGGCTTGCGGCGTCACTGTTTGCTACGGTCGTGGGCGGGGTGCCGTTGCTGACCGGGGGCGCTGGGCCATCAGCAGCCTGGCCAGGAGCGGGCTGCGCGTCAGGCAGCCTGCGCGTCAGCCAGGGAAGAGCGAACAGGACCGCCGACGCCGACGCCATGACACCCAGCGCCGCACGGCGGCGTATCCTCTCGCCACGGTAGTTCGGTAGTGGCGGCATGGGGAGCGGGTGTGGCGTTACCTCGGCCATCGGAACCGGCTCGGTAATGACGGGCAAAACCTGAGGCGGCGCAACGGAAGGTGATCCAACAGAAATCGGGGCGGCCGGAGGAGGTGCGGCAGGGACTGGCCTATCGGTTGGCAACGCGAGTTGAACCGGTTCGGACTCGAAGGACGGAATGGCATTCTGGTCGAAGCCTTCGTCACCGAAGTCGTCGCGCATGGAAGCCGCCTCGTCCACATGACACCGGCCGACATGCTCGGCCCCATCCAAGCCGGCCAGGAACACGGCGGCTCCGCCGAGGGTATTAACCAGGCGCAGCAGCCCATTGGAGTGCTGGGCCAAGGCCAGTACAGCTTCTGGCTCGATCAGGTTACGCGGTCGCCCAACAGCATCAAGCCGGGCAGCAACATAGCGTGCGACGTCCTGCGGCCGGAGCTGGTCCAGCATCGCCGCCCGGACTGGGCGAGGATTTCCGGCCAAGCGCGTTGGGAAGCCCGGCAATGCCGCCAGGACAACCGGCGCCGGACCAGCGCACAAGGCAGCAAGCGCATCTGGGCTGAGGGTGTCCGCCTCGTCCACGAGCAGGATACCGCTGCCAGGCAAGGTATCCAGGGCATCGGTCCGCTCAATCAGGCGGGCAGGTTTGCCGCCTTGGCGGAGCGTACGGGCCAGTTCCTTTAGAAGCAGGGACTTTCCGCTGCCAGG
>DASWOJ010000141.1:0-23076 GCA_036398775.1 Acetobacteraceae bacterium | reverse complement strand
GGGGCGGATTGCAGCAGACGCGCCGCCTCCGCATGGGCCTTGCCCAGCGCGGCGTCCAGCGCCATCACCAGCGCGGTGCCGGCCATCGGCAGCGAGCGCGCGCCGCCATGGCCGCCGCCGGACCTGACCCGGCGGCTGTCTCCCTGCACCAGCCGGAACGCCTCCACTGGCAGGCCCAGCCGGGCCGCGGCGAACTGGGCAAAACTGGTCTCGTGCCCCTGGCCGTTGGACTGGGTGCCCGACAGCAGCTCCACCGTATCGTCGGGCAGGAAGCGGACGCCGCCATCCTCCCCGGGTCTGCCGCGGGAGGTTTCCAGGAAGCAGGCGATCCCCTGGCCCAGCCATCGCCCGCGCCGGGCGGCCTCGGCGCGGCGCGCGGCGAATCCTGCGCCGTCCGCGGCCAGCATCACCGCGGCCAGGTTGTCGCCGAATCGCCCGGTATCCATCGTGATGCCCAACGCGCTGGTGTGCGGGAAGGCACGGATCAAATTGGCCTCACGCACTGCCCTGCGGTCCCGGCCCAGCTTGTGGGCAGCAAGGTCCGCCAGACGCTCGATGATATAGTTGGCTTCCGGCTTGCCAGCGCCGCGGTAGGCGTCCAGCGGGACGGTGTTGGTGAAGGCGCCGCGCACGTCCATGAACACGGCAGGCACCGCATACAGCCCACCCATCGCCGTCGCCGGCGACGCCGTGTGCGCGCCGGGTCCCAGGGCGGACACGTAAGCGCCCAGGTTGCCCGTCGTCTCGACGTGCAGCGCCAGGAAGCGGCCCTCGGCGTCCAGCGCCAGCCGCGCCCGCGTCAGGTTGTCGCGCCCGTGCGCCCCGGACAGGAAGTCCTCGGTCCGCTCGGCGATCCAGCGCACGGGCTGGCGCAGGCGCCGCGCCGCCCATAGCAGCGCGACGTGTTCGGGATGCACGACGTTCTTCATGCCGAAGCCGCCGCCGACGTCGGGGCAGAGCACGTGTATCTCCTCCGGCGCCACCCCGAAGCAGTGCGCCAGGTCCCGCCGGATGCCGTGCACGTCCTGGCCGCTCAGGGTCAGGCGCATCCGTCCGTTGGCCGGGTCAAGCTCGGCCAGCGCCGTGCGGGTTTCCAGGGATGCGGCGACGACCCGGTTGTTCACCAGGTCCAGGCTGACGGCGTGGGCTGCCTGATCGAATGCCGCCTTGACCGCGGCCCGGTCGCCGCGCTCGTAACGGAAGGCCAGGTTGCCCGGTGCTTCCGGCCAAAGCTGCGGCGCATCCTCGGCCAGCGCCTCGCCCAGGGCGGTTACCGCAGGCAGGTCGCCATACTCCACGCCCACCAGCTCCAGTGCATCCCGCGCGGCGGCGGCGCTGTCCGCGACGACCAGCGCCACGGTTTCGCCGACGTGGCGGACCCGGCGGAACGCCAGGGCATGGCGCGGCGGCACGACCAGCCCGGCCTCGTCCGGCAGCGCCATCGCGCAGGGGATCGGGCGGATGCCGTCGGCCAGCAGGTCGGCCGCGGTGAACACGCCGCGCACCCCCGGCATCCCGGCAGCCTCTATCGTATGGACCTGCAGGATGTCGGCGTGGGCATGGGGCGAACGCAGGAACAGCGCGTGCAGGTGCCCCGCCGCCGGCAGGTCGTCCACATACTGCCCCGCGCCGCGCAGGAACCGCTCGTCCTCCAGCCGCCGCAGCGAGCGCAGGTCGTCGGCGTTGCAACCCACCAGCTAGGACACCGGCAGGCCGAGGTGCCGCCGGAACCTGGTCTTCAGGAACACGCCGTCGCGCGGCGGCAGCGCCCGCTCCACGTGCCCGGCGCCGATCCGCACCACCGCCAGCCGCGGGCCGCCGGACACCTGGCCCAGCCACGGCGGGCAGGCGAGCAGGCCGGCCTCGTCGGTGACCTCCCGCACATCGGGAATGCCGCAGCCCGCCGCGACCCGGTCCAGCCGCACGCCCAGGCCGGAGTGGCTGACCTGCATCCCGGTCTCGCCATAGTAGCCGTTGTCCAGCACGACGACCGACAGGTTGCCGGGCTTGGCGACGGCGATGGTCATGAGCGCGCCTGCGCCCATCAACTGCTCGCCGTCGCCGGTCACCACGACCACCGGCCGCTCCGGCTGCGCCAACGCCAGCCCCAGCCCGGTCATCGCCGCGCCGCCCATCGCGCCCCACAGGTAGAAATTGCCGTCGCGGTCGCCGGCGTCGAACACGTCATAGGCCGGCGACCCCAGCCCGGTGACGACCAGCCAATCCGTGCCGCCTGCCAGCAAGGTCCTGACCGCCGCCCGGCGGTCCAACGTTCCGAACGAGGTTGCCACTACTTGCTCCCCAGCCATTGCTTGCGGCCCAGCATGCGCTGCGAGACCAGTACGGCCACCTGCTGGTCCGCCTCATAGGCCAGCGCCGCCGCGGCGGACACGACCTCCGCCGCATCCTCGGGACGGTCCAGGCGCAGGACGGTCACGCCCATCGCCTGCAAGACCGCCGGGGCGGCCTGGCCCATCGGGACCTGCCACGGGTTGAACTCCGCCCACTCGCCGCGCATCGTCACCAGCGTCAGGAAGGGAAAGCGGCACGCCGTCATCAGCGACAGCATGTTGACGCAGTTGCCGACGCCGCTCGACTGCATCAGCAGCACCGCCCGCGCCCCGCCGAGCCAAGCGCCGGCCGCGAGCGCGACGCCCTCCTCCTCCGTCGTCAGGACAACGGCCCGCACCGCCGCGTCCCCGTGCATGAGCTGGATCAGCCGCGCATGCCCGGCGTCCGGCACATAGGCTGCCTGGGTCACGCCGGCCCGCCGCAGGGTGGTGAAAGCGTCCAGCGGCCAGTCGGGCGCGAGCTTGGCCTCGGCGCCTTGCGGGACAACGTCCATCCAGTTTCCTCCCCCCTGTCTTTCCCGGAGCCGGGAGCGGCTGCACGGGTCCATGCTGCCAGGCTTGCACCTCGCCTGCATACCGGCAACCGGCATAGAGCAGATTGCAGTTGGGTCCGAACGCGCAGCGACCGGACCCAACTGCAAGTCTCTGCTCGCGAACAAAAAAGCTAGACCGGTCCTCCCGGGGAATATGCCTCACGCACCCTTGGTCACCGCAGCGTAATCGGTGCGCCCCGCCAAGCCCGCCAGGTGGAAGCCGGCGACGCCCGGCCGGGTCACGGCCACCTCGACCTGCTGCAAAAGGATCACGAAGGGGTCGGACTGCTGCGCCTCGCGCTGCAGGCGGCGGTATTCGTCCAGGCGCTTCGCGGTGTCGTCCTCCCGTGCATTGGCCGCCGCCGCCGCGCTGAGCGCCGCGTCCCGCCAGTTGTTCCGCCAAGCGACGGTCCGCATCTTGGCATCGTCCGCGTTGTCCGGGTTAACGCAGAACGCCTGGGCGTTCGAGTTCGGGTCGAAGTAGTCCGACCCCCAGTACAGCAGCGCAGCCTGGTGCTGCCGCGCCCGGGTCTTGGTGATGATCTGCCGTTGGTCCCCGGCCAGCAGCGTCAGCCGTATGCCCACCGCCCCCAGGTTCGCCTGCAGGGCCTGCGCGATCTCGGCATAAGGCGGGATGGCGGGGTGGTCCAGCGCAAGCTCGAACCCGTCCGGCAGCCCGGCTTCGGCGAGCAGGGCCTTGGCCCGCGCCGCGTCCTGCTGGAACGGCAGGTCGGTCAGCGCGCCGGGCATCCCCGCGGGCAGGAAGGCCTGGTGGACGCGCCAGGTCTGCGGCACCAGGTTGCGCTGGATGCCGGCGTAGTCCACCGCCCACTTGATGGCCTGGTGCACGGCGGGATGCGCCAGCGCCGGGTGGCTCTGGTTCAGCGCCAGGTAGATCAAAATGGCGCGGTCCGCCCTGACGAACGGCAGGCCGGAGGTTTCGCCCAACGCCTGCAACTGGTCGGAGGACAGATTGCGCACGATGTCGGCGTCGCCCTGCTGCAGCATGAGCAGTTGCGCCGTGGGATCGGCGACGTGCCGGGTCACCACCCGGTTGACGGCGCCGGGCATCCGCGGCACGCGGTCCAGCACGACGGCTTCGTTGGCGCGCCAGCCCTTCAGCACCCAGGGTCCGGAGCCGGCGCTGTTCTGCCGCAGCCAGGCGTTGCCCATGTCGCCGTCCGCTGCATGGGACAGCACGGCCTCGCGGTCCACGATGCTCGCGACGTTGGCGGTCAGGCAGTATTGCACGAAGCTCGGCGCCTGGCGCTCCGCGGTGCGGAGCAGCAGCGTGCGGCCATCGGCCTGGATGCGATCCTCCACGTTGCCGGGCGTGAAGCCGAACTGCCCCAGGATGAAGGCCGGCGACTTGTTCATCCTGATTGCGCGCTGGAACGAGAACGCTGCGTCCGCCGCGGTGACCGGGCGCCCGGTGGTGAACTTCGCCCCTTCGCGCAGCACGAAGCTGTGGGTCAGCCCGTCGTCGCTGACCCGCCAGCTTTCGGCCAGCTCGCCTTGCAGGCGGCTCGGGTCCTGCGGGTCAACGGCCAGTAGTTGCTGGTAGATGTTCTTGACGATCTCCCCGCTGGACGCCTCGAAGGCTTCATGCGGGTCCAGGCTGGTCAGGTCGTCAATCTGCTTGGCCATCACCAGCACCTCCGGCGGCGCCGCCGCACGCGCGGGGCGGATGGCAGCGGCGAGGGGTGCGGCAAGCAGGGCGCGGCGTGGCAGCATGGCGGGCCTTCTCCGACGGTGCAGGGGCCAAGCGGCCCCGGTGACTGGCCTTGCATGGCCCGTGCCAAGACCGACTGCACAAAGGTCGCTTTCCTTCTCCCTCTCCCTTCGGGAAAGGGCCGGGGTAAGGGGGTCTTGGCTGCGGAGCGGAGCACGCCGGCGCCGAAAGGCCGCAGCCCGCATTGGGCAATAACCGCCCTTGCCCACCCCCTCACCCCAACCCTCTCCCGGAGGGAGAGGGAACAGACAGAGGCAGCCTACCACGCCCTGCATCGGTTCCGCGGCAAGAGCGTCCGCCTTGTCATGCAGCCCGCACCGCCGCCAGAATGCTCCGCCGCATGTAAGGGAAGCTGGAATGGCATTGCTGGAGGTCCGAGGCCTCACCCGGTCGTTTTACGGCGTGCAGGCCCTGTCCGGCGTGGACCTGGACGTGCAGCCCGGCACCATCACCGCGCTGATCGGTCCCAACGGCGCCGGCAAGACCACCCTGTTCGGCTGCGTGTCCGGCGTCGTGCCGCCTGATGGCGGGCGGGTGCTGCTGGACGGGGTGGACATCACCGGCTGGCGCGCCGACCGGGTGACGCGTGCCGGGCTGACCCGCACCTTCCAGATCGCCCGCGGCATCCCGCGCCTGTCGGTGATTGAGAACCTGCTGCTGTATGCCCCCGGCCTGCCCGGCGAGCGCCTGCTGCCCGCCCTGCTCGGCGGCGGACGGCGGCAGGCCCGGGCGGCGATGAAGGAGGCGTTCGCGGTGGCGCGCCGCCTCGGCTTGGCGCGTGTCGCCGACACCCCGGCCGGGGCGCTGTCCGGCGGGCAGAAAAAGCTGCTGGAGATCGGCCGCGCCCTGATGGCCCGCCCGCGCCTGATCCTGCTGGACGAGCCGATTGCCGGGGTGAACCCGAGCCTGGCGGAGGAGATCGCCGGCCAGCTTCGCACCCTGCGCGACGAGGGCATGACCTTCTTGGTGATCGAGCACCACATGGACCTGATCGCCCGGCTGTGCGATCCCGTCATCGTCATGGCCGAGGGCCGCCGCCTGACCGAGGGCAGTTTCTCCAGTATCGCCGCCGACCCGCGGGTGCAGGAGGCCTACATGGGCGTCCGCAAGGCTGCGGCCTGATGGTGCTGCGGGCGGACGGGGTGGTGTGCGGCTACGGTGCCGCTGACGAGATCCTCAAGGGCGCCAGCCTGTCCGTGGCGCCTGGCGAACTCGTCGCCATCATCGGCCCCAACGGCGCCGGCAAGTCCACGCTGCTGAAGGCGGTCGCCGGGCTGCTGCGGCTGAAGTCCGGCAGCATCCGGCTGGACGGGCAGGGGATCGAGGCGCTGCCGGCGCGCGACCGGGCGCGGCGCGGCATCGCCTTCGTGCCGCAGGAGGCCAACATCTTCCCGACGCTCTCGGTGCGGGAGAACCTGGAGATGGGCGGCTTCATCCTGCCCCGCGCCGCGGTGTCCCGAGGGATCGAGAGCCTGCTGGCCCGCTTCCCCATGCTGGCGCAGAAGCGCCGCCAAGCCGCCCGCACCCTGTCCGGCGGGCAGCGCCAGGTGCTGGCGATGGCGATGGCCCTGATGGTCGAGCCGCGCCTGCTGCTGCTGGACGAGCCATCCGCCGGGCTGTCCCCGTTGGCGGCGGAGGCGCTATTCCAGACCATCGGCGACATCCACCGGCAAGGCACGTCGGTGGCGATGGTGGAGCAGAACGCGCACGAGGCCCTGGCCATCGCCGATACCGGCGTCGTGCTGGTGGACGGCCGCGTCGCCCGCACCGGCCCGGCGGCGGCGCTGGCGGGGGACCCCGAGGTGCGCCGGCTGTTCCTTGGGGGGTAGGGTGACGCTGCTCCCTCTCCCTCCGGGAGAGGGTCGGGGTGAGGGGGCGGGCAAGCGCGGCTCTGGCCCGATGAGGGACTTCGCCTCGACGGCACCACGGCGCCCCGCTCCGCAGCCAAGACTCCCTCACCCCGGCCCTCTCCCGGAGGGAGAGGGAGCAGGCGGCGCTCGGCGGGCGCATTCCTTGCGTCGTGCGGGTTCCTTTGCCGCGGCTGGACGAGGATGACGGATGCTGATGGACAGGACAGGATAGGCGGCAAGCCAATGCCAAGCCGCCCATTGCACAGGAGAGTCCCATGTTCCGCCCTACCCGCCGCGCCGCCCTGCTCGGCGGCCTCGCCGCTCCGCTCATCAGCCGGGTTGCACTGGCCCAGGCGAATGACCCGATCCGCCTGGGCACCCTGACGCCGCTGACCGGCGCCGGCGGCAGCTATGGCCCGGCGATGGTCAAGGCCGCCCGCGCCGCCGTTGACACCATCAACGCCGCCGGCGGCGTGAACGGACGCCGCATCGAGCTGCAATCAGAGGATGACGAGACCAATCCCGACTCCGGGGTGCGTGCGGCGCGCAAGCTGATCGACGTGGGCAAGGTGTCGGCCGTCCTGGGCACCTGGGCCAGCGCCGTCACCACTGCGGTGGCGCCGCTGTGCTGGGAAAGCCGGACCATGCTGTTCACCGTGTCCGGCGCGGACAGCATCACCAGGCTGCCGCACAACGGCTACGTCATACGCACCCAGCCCAACACCGAGCTGCAATCCATGCGCGCCGCTGCCTACCTGGCCGATGGCGGGGCCAAGCGGGTGTTCGCCCTGTCGGCGCAGACGCCGTTTGCCGTGGACAGCTACAACCGCCTCGACGCCGTGCTCAAGCAGCATGGCGCGGCAGGCGTCGGCAACGTGATCTATGACGCCAGCAAGACCTCGTTCCGCTCGGAGGTGGACCAGGCCCTGCGCGCCAAGCCCGATGCGCTGTTCCTGAACGGCTACACCCCGGACGTGACCGTCATCATGCGGGAGCTGTATCGCGCGGGCTACGAGGGCAAGAAGTTCACCTTCGGATATGCCGCCAACACCAAGATGCTGGAAAGCCTGCCGGCCGAGGTGACGGAGGGGCTGATCGCCTTCTCCCCGTCGCCCGACCCGGACAGCCCGGCCTATGCCGCGGTGAAGCAGGCGCTGGGAACCGACAACCCCGACACCTATTCCTGCCAGATCTACGACCACGTGTCGCTGGTGGCCTTGGCGGCGGCCAAGGCGGGGGACGTCTCGGGTGCTGCGATCCATGACGCGGTGCGGAAGATCAGCCAAGGCGCCGGCGTCAAGGTCGGCAGCGCCGTAGAGGGCCTGAAGGCGCTCGCGGCGGGGCAGGAGATCAACTACGAGGGCGCCTCCGGCCCCTGCGACTTCACCGAGCGCGGCGACATCGAGGCCTGCAAGTTCCGGTTCGAGCAGGTGCGCGCCGGCAAGATCACCCTGCTGTCGGTGTCATAGGCGTTGGAGGGCCTGTCCGGCGACCCGCTGCAATTGCTTGTCAACGGCCTGATGGCCGGGGCCGTGCTGGCGGTGCCCGCCATCGGATTCACCACGATCTACGCCGTGCTGCGGTTCCCGAACTTCGCGGTCGGCGGGATGGCGACGGTGGGCGCCTATGCCGGGTGGCTGGCGAACACCCGGCTGGGCTGGCCCGCCCCGGCGGCGTTGGCGGCGGCATTCGCGGCAGGGGCTGCGATCGGATTGGTGTCGGACCTGCTGGCACTGCGGACGCTGCGGCCCAGCCGGGGCGGGGCAGGCGGCGTGGGCGGCGGGGCGCTGGCGGCGGCCATCGCCTCGGTCGCGCTGAACATCGTGATCGAGAACGCCGTGCGCTTCGTATGGGGCAACGATCCGCGCGGGTATGACCTGCCGGTGTATCGCGACTGGCGCGTGGCGGACCTGCGCATCGGGCCGCAGCAGCTGGAGAACGCTGGGCTGGCCGCGGCGGCGATGGCGGCGGTGTTCCTGTTCCTCGGCTTCACCCGGACCGGCCGCATGATGCGCGCGGTGGCCGACAATCCGCAGCTTGCGTCGCTCAAGGGCATGGATGCCGGGCGGGTGGCAATGCTGGCCACCGGGCTGGGCATGGGGTTGGCCGGGTTCGGCGGCATGCTGATCGGGCTGGACACCAGCATTGATCCGCTCACGGGCTACCGCGTCATGCTGTCGGTGTTCGCGGCGGCGGTGGTGGGCGGCCTGGGCAGCGTGCCCGGCGCGGTGCTGGGCGCGCTGGTGGTCGGCGTGGGCGAGGAGATGTCGCTGCTGGCGCTGCCGCCGTCCTATCGCACGGCCATCGGGTTTGCCGCGATCCTGCTGGTGCTGTCGTTCCGGCCAAGGGGATTGCTGGGGGAGCGGGCGTTCTGATGGAGAACTATCTGCTCGCGATGGCGGTGTTCGCCGGGCTGTATGCGCTGATGGCGCTGGGACTGAACGTGATCTGGGGCCTGGCGGGGATGGTGAACCTGGGGCTGGCCGGGTTCTTCGCCGTCGGCGCCTATGCGTCGGCGCTGCTGACGGTGCGGCTGGGCTGGCCGGTGCCGCTGGGCTGGGCCGCAGCGGCGCTGGCGGCGGCGGCGGTCGGCATCGTCGTGGCGCTGGTCACGGCCCGGCTGCGTGGCGACTACCTGGCGATCGTGACGCTGGGCTTCGCCGAGGTCGTGCGCCTCGTGGCGTCGAACGAGATCTGGCTGACCGGCGGCACCGACGGGATCAGCGGCGTGCCTGGGCCGGGGCGGGCGGCGCTGTCGGCGCTGGATTACAACCTGCTGTATGCCGGGCTGGTGTGGGCGGCGGTCGCGGTGGTTGGCGGCCTGTTGGCCCGGCTGTCGCGGGCGCCGTTCGGACGGGTGCTGCGCGCGATCCGCGAGGACGAGATGGTGGCTGCCGTCGCCGGCAAGCGGACGCTGCTGTTCAAGGTGCAGGCGTTCGCGGTGGGCGCGGGAGTGCTTGGGCTGGCTGGCGGGCTGTATGCCCACTTCAACGCCTACGTCGCGCCGGATGCGTTCACGCCGCTGGTCACGATCTACGTCGTGCTGGCGCTGACGGCGGGCGGCACGGGGCGGATGGCCGGGGCGGTGCTGGGCGCCGTGCTGGTGGTGGCGCTGCAGGAGGGGACGCGGTTCGGCGCCGACCTGGTGCCCGGCGTCTCGCCGGTGCAGGCGGCGGCGCTGCGGGCCGGGGCGATCGGGGCGGCGCTGATCCTGGTGCTGCACCTGCGCCCGAACGGAGTGCTGCCGGAGTGGAACCGGCGCTATGGAGGACAGCCATGACCGAAGCCTTGATTGCCGCCCATGCCGATACGGACCAGCCCGCCGCAACCTTCCGCGCGCTGGACGCGGCACTGGCGGGGAGGCCGGGCCACAAGCTGTTCACGATCCTGGTTCATCACCCGGCGGCTCGGCAGTCCGAACGGTTCTACAGCAACCGTCCCGCCGAGTATCCGGTCGGCGGGCGCAAGCCGGTGACGGACAGCGGTTGGATGCAGCAGGTGGTCCACGGCGGCCAGCCCTGGATCGGCGGGGATGCCGAAGCGGTCCGCTGGGCGTTCTACGATTGGGAGCTGATCCTGTCGCTGGGCTGCGAGAGCTGCCTCAACATGCCGGTGCGCTGGCGCGGCGAGACGCTGGGGACGCTGAACCTGCTGCACAAGGCTGGACACTATAGCGAGGCTGACCTGCCGCATGTGGCTCTGCTGGCGCACCTGGCTCTGCCGGCGCTGATGCTGATTTCGCGGGCATAGGGGCGCACGCATGGCATTCCTTGGCGCAGGGGTCCGCGACCATCGCTTGCGGCTGATGCGGGAATTGATGGACCGCGACGGGCTGGACGCCTTGGCCTTCACCGGTGCGGACTTCTTTCAGTTCGCCACCAACTTCTCCACCGACGTGCTGCCGTGGGAGCGGCCGATCCTGTGCGTGGTGCCGCGGGATGGTGCGCCCTTCGCGGTGCTGAACGAGCTGTCCACCAACCATTGGCGCTATGCCACGGAGGATGGGCGGCTGTGGGTTGCGGACGCGCACTTCTATGCCGAGCATCCCCGCACCGCGAACCGGCTGCCGGTTGCGTCGCAGTGGCCGGACCTGGTGGCGGGGCTGTTGCGCCGGGCCGGGCTGGGGGCGGCGCGAATCGGGACTGAGGGCAGCGCCCTGCTGTCCCGTGCCGCCGCCCTGCTGCCGCGCGTCCGGCTGGAGGGCGCGGTGGACGGGATGCGTTCGCTGCGCTGGGTGAAGCACGCGGACGAGGTTGCGCTGATGCGGCAGGTTGCCGCCCTGTCGGACTGGGAGCAGGACCGATACCGCGAGGCGATCCGTCCCGGCCGCATGGTGCAGGAGATGGACATGGCGATGGCGACCCTGATGGCGGAGGAGGGCGGCCGGCGCTTCCCCGGCGAGCACCTGGAGATCATGCGCTGCTGGACCTTGTCCGGCCCGGCCTCCGCCGCGCCGCATGGCGACGGGCGGCAGGCCGGCGCGTTGATCGAGCGCGGGCACGGCCTGGTCAACATCGTCATCCCCCGCGTGAACGGCATGGTGGTCGAGAACGAGCGCACCTGGTTCTGCGGCAAGCCGACGCCGCGGCAGGCCAGCCTGTTCCAGGCTGCCGTGGACGCCAGCGCCGCGGCGGCGGAGGCGGCGGTGACGGGTGCCCCGGTGTGCGGCATTGACGCCGCGGCGCAGGCGGTCATCGAGCGGGCGGGATACGGCGAGCACGTACTGCACCGCACCGGGCATGGCATGGGCCTGCTGGGGCACGAGTTCCCGGAGGACATGGCCTTCAACACCCGGCCGTTGCTGGCCAACGAGGTTTATTCGGCCGAGCCGGGGCTGTACGTGTTTGGGCTGGGCGGCTTCCGCAACGACGATACGGTGGTGGTTGGCGACGTGCCGGAGGTGCTGACGCGGGCGCCGATGGACCTGGCGTCGCAGACGGTGGAGTGAGGACGGCCTGATCCGGCAATCCCTGTTACGACCAAGTATGTCGGCAGTGGCCAGATAGTCCGACGGATCACCGGAGATGCCGCAGCTAGCGATCAACTTGGGTCCGAGCCGGTGAGAACCAGCGGCATATGGCGTTTGGAGAAGGCCAAAGCTCGGTTCCATAAGGTCGTGCAACGTGCCCGCACCGAAGGACCCCAGCACGTCACGATGCGCGATCAGGGTGCAGTTGTGGTGATCGCTGCCGAGGAGTTGGCGCGCTTGCTGCGGCCAATCGTGCCGGGGCAGCCCTTGATTGCGTTCATGCAAGGGTTGGGATTGGAAAACGTGGACGTTCAGCGTGATGCTGCCAGCGGCCGGTTGTGAAGGCTTCGTAGGGCGAATCAGCGTAGCGCCATCCGCCACGGGCCTGCACAGTCCCTTCCCGTGGCGGAAGGCGCTGACGGTTTTCCGCCCTACATGGCTGTCTCGTCATGCTCGGACGAAGTAGAAACGGGGCACGCCGGTTCAGTTCAACTGCCGCTTTGCGAACCGCCCGGCCTGCATGATGACCGGGATGTGCGCCCCCTGGCCTTCCAGCAGCCCCCAATCCTCCAGCGGGTTGCCATCCACCGCCAGCAGGTCCGCGTCGGCGCCGGGTTCGATCACCCCGGCGCGGCCCTCCAGCCCACACAGCTTCGCCGCCACCGTGGTCGCGCTCCGCAGCACGTCCATCGGCGACAGCAGCCGCGCGCGCAGGCGGAACTCGCCAGACTGGTGCTGGTGCATCGGCCCTAGCAAATCCGACCCGTAGGCCATCGGCAGCCCCGCCGCCTGCATCAGCGTCAGCGAGTCCAGCCCGGCCTGGCGGACCGTCTCGATCTTCGCCACGCTGTCCGCGGGCAGGCCGAGCGAGGCGCCCTCGACCGCCAGGCGTTCATAGGTAATCAGCGTCGGGACCGCGACGCAGCCGGCCTTGGCGGCCAAGGCGGCGGTGTCCCGCGTGATCAGGTTGCAGTGTTCCAGCGAGTGGACGCCGCACTCCACCGCCCGGCGGATCGCCACGTCCGTGTAGAGGTGCGCGGACACATAGGTGCCGTTGTTCCCCGCCTCCTCCACCGCCGCAAGCAGCTCGTCGCGGGAGAACTGCAGCATGTGGATGGGGTCGGTGGGCGATGCGATACCGCCGTTGGCCATCACCTTCACGAAGTCCGCCCCGGCCCGCAGCTCCTCCCGGGCGGCCAGGCGCACCGCCTCCACCCCGTCGCATAGGCGGCCCATGGCGCCGACACGGTGCTGGAACCAGGCGCGGTCGTCCGCGCGCTGGCGGCTGTCGCAGTGCCCGCCGGTCTGGCTCAGCGCCTTGCCGGAGATCACCAGCCGCGGGCCGGCGACGACGCCGGCCGCCTGCGCCTCCACCAGGCCGCGGTCGGCGCCGCCCACGTCGCGCACGGTGGTGAAGCCGCGCATCAGCATCGCACCCATGATCTGCCCGGCCCGCAGCGCCGCCAGCGACGAGGGCTGCGCCGCGTTCGCGCCCAGGTCCGCCATCGCGGCGACCACGTGGACGTGGGCGTCAATCAGGCCGGGCATCAGCACGCGCCCGCCCAGGTCCACCCGCTCCGCCGCGGCGCTGGAGATCGGCCGGTCCGACACCTCGCGGATCGTGCCGTCCTCCACCAGCACCTCCATCCCGCTCCTTGGGCCTTCATGGCGGGGGTCGAGCAGGCGGAGATGGGTGAACAGGATTGCGGTCATGCGTGTTGCTCCAAGGGTGCCTCCAGGGTACCGAACGGGTCGTCAACGGACGGGCAGGGCCGGGTGAACCAGCGCGGCCCGGCCTCGGTCATCTGCACGATGTCCTCCAGCCGGATGCCGAACTCGCCGTAGATGCAGATCGTCGGCTCGACCGAGAAGCACATGCCTGGCGCCAGCTTCGTCCGGTTGCCGCGGACCATGTAGGACTCCTCGTGCACGTCCATGCCGATGCCGTGCCCCGTCCGGTGCGGCAGGCCGGGCGTCGCGTAGTCCGGGCCGAAGCCGCCGGCATGGATGGTCCCGCGGGCCGCGGCGTCCACCGCCTCGCACGCGGCGCCCACCTGCGCCGCGTCGAAGCCGGCCTGCTGGGCGCGGCGCTCCAGCTCCCAGATTTCGCGCTGCCGCGGGGTAGGGTCGCCGAAGACGTAGCTGCGGGTGATGTCGGACCGGTAGCCGTGCACGAAGCAGCCGGTGTCTATCAGCACCATGTCGCCGTCGCGCAGGGTCTGCGGGTAGGGCACGCCGTGCGGGTAGGCCGTTGCCTCGCCGAACTGCACGGCGCGCGAGGCCGGCTGTCCACCCAGCTTACGGTGGGCGGCGTCCAGGAAGCCCTGCACCTCCGTCGTCGTCATGCCTGGCGCCAGGGCACGGGCCGCCGCCTTGTGGACGGCGAGCGTGATGTCGTTGGCTGCCTGCATCAGCGCGATCTCCGCCGGGGACTTCATCATGCGGCAGGACGCGGTGACGGCTGCGGCGTTGGTCAGCGAGAAGCTGTTGCCGGCCCGGCGCAGGCCGTCCACGGTGTGAAACGGCGTCAGCGGGTCCACCGCCAGGGCGCCGCTGCCGATGCCCATGCCGCGCAGGGTCTCAATCACCAGGGCGGTGGGGTCCTCGTGCTCCTCCCAGGTGCGGATGTCGGCGTCGAACAGCATCAGCTCGCGGGTTTTCGGCTCCTCGAAGGCCGGGCTGAGCAGGAGGGGCGGACCGTCCGCAGGGATGACGGCGCCGTGCAGGCGCTCGGTCAGGTGCAGGGCGACGCCGGTGAAGTAGCGGAGGTTGGTGGAGGTATCGAGATACAGCGCCTGGACGCCGTCCTCGCGCATCAGGCGCTGCGCCTTGGCGATGCGGGCTTGCAACTCCTCGGCGGCGATGGGCTGCACGCCGTCCGTCATCGGCGCCATACGGGACAGCTCGTGTTCGAAGGTGGAGCCGCCTACGCCTGCTGTCATCAGTATGCCTCCGGGGTGTGCCGGAAGGCTAGGGGAAGGCGGCTTGATGCGCCAGGCCGCGGCCGCTGCCTCGGCGTGCCGAGGCAGCGGCCCGGGCTTACGCTGCTGCGCTCCGCACCTGCGAGCGGGACAGCCTACTTGCCGGTGATATAGAGGACGATGGAGACGAGGCTGCCCAGCGAGATCGGCAGCAGGAGCAGGGCGGCCGAGACGACGATGATGATCATGATGCCCGCAGAGTCGCCCGATGGCGGCCGTCCCGGCTGTGGGCGCCCGCCATCGAAATTAGTCCCGTCGAACGGCATTTAACTGTCCCTCCCCAGCCGGCGCATGGCGCCCTGCCAAACATCATCCAGTGCAGGTCCGGGACCGGACGGCAACAGGAATCCGCGGCAGTCTCAAGCATGTGACGCCCCAGGCCGCAAAGCTTGACGTGGGGCGGCAGCCGAAATCTGGAAGCCGGGATTCCGGATGGCTGGCGTCGTGCCAGCGACATCCGGCACGTGGGCCGGGATAGCGGCCTGTTGCAGCGCACCACGGAAAGCCGCATCGTCGCATCATGCCCGTGCCGATCCCCAGCCATGCCGCAAACGAAGCCGCCGGGCGCTGGCTGGTGCGCCTGCTGCTCGCCGCCGCCGTCAGCGTCGTGTTCGTGCCGCTGGTCTTGACGTTCTATCTCAGCGTGTTCGACGAGACCCTGATCGTCTTCCCGCCGCATGCCTACACCACCCGCTGGTATGCCCGCATCCTGCCGGAGTTCGGCGGGGCGTTGCGCACCAGCCTGCTTGTGGCGATGGCGGCCGTTGGCATCAGCCTGGTGCTGGGCGTGCCCGCCGCCATCGGCCTGGCCCGGCGGCGCTTCCGCGGGCGCGGCGCGCTGTCCACCTTGCTGCTGGCGCCGCTGACGGTGCCGGGCATTGCCATCGGCCTGGGGATCTACGTCGGCGCCGTGCTGATCGAGGAGCGGACGGAATGGCCGCTCAGCGGCTCGGTCCCGGTGATGGTCGCGGCGCACGTGCTGATCGCGACGCCCTGGGTGGTGCGGCTGTGCCTGGCGGCGCTGGCCAACCGCGACCCGGCGGCGGAGGAGGCGGCGGCCAGCCTTGGCGCCCCGCCCTGGCGCGTCCTGTGGCGGGTGACGCTGCCGGCCATGCGCGGCGGCATCGTGGCGGGGGCGCTGTTCGCCTTCATCGTGTCGTTCGAGAATTTGGAGATGACCCTGTTCCTGACTGCGCCTGGCATGACGACCCTGCCGATCTCGGTGCTGCAATACCTGCAATATCATATTGACCCGCTGGTTGCCGCGGTGGCGGTGGCGCAGGTGGTGCTGGTGGGCGCGGCGCTATTGCTGCTGGACCGGCTGGTGCCGGTCAGCCGGGTGGTGGCATGAGCCGGCTGACGCTCGACCGGCTGGGCAAGCGATATGGCAAGTCTGCCGCGGTGGATGGCGTTTGCCTGGATATCGCCCAGGGAGAGCTGGTGGTGCTGCTGGGGCCATCGGGGTGCGGCAAGACCACGACGCTGCGGATGATCGCGGGCTTTGCGGATGCCAGCGAGGGCGACGTGCTGCTGGATGGGCAGAGCGTGCTGGCGTTGCCGCCGCACCGGCGGGACATGGGGCTGGTGTTCCAGTCCTATGCGCTGTTCCCGCACTTGACGGTGGCGCGCAACGTGGCCTTCGGGCTGGAGATGCGCGGGATGGCGCGTCCGGCGCGGGAGGCGCGGGTGGCGGAGATGTTGCGGCTGACCCGGCTGGAGGCCCTGGCGGAGCGGCTGCCCCGGCAGTTGTCCGGCGGGCAGCAGCAGCGGGTGGCGCTGGCCCGGGCGTTGGCGATCCAGCCGCGGGTGCTGCTGCTGGACGAGCCGCTGTCCAACCTGGACGCCGCCCTGCGGGCGGAGGTCGGGCGGGAGATACGGCTGCTGCAGCGTGAGTCCGGGCTGACGACGGTCATGGTGACGCACGACCAGGACGAGGCAATGGCGATGGCCGACCGCCTGGTGGTGATGCGGGATGGCCGGGTGCAGCAGGTTGGGACGCAGGAGGACCTGTATGAGCGTCCGGCGACGCCGTTCGTCGCCGGGTTCATCGGGCGGAGCAACATGGCGGCGGGGGTGCTGGCGGACGGCGCAGTGGCTGCGGGCGGCGCGGTGCTTCGCCTGGCCGGGCGGTATGACGGGGCGGGCGCTTGCACGCTGGCGCTGCGGCCGGAGCGGGTGCGGCTGGCCGCGCCGGGCACGGGGCAGGTGGATGGGATGGTGGAGCTGTCGAGCTACCTGGGGGCAGTGCGCGAGCATCTGGTGCGGCTGGGGCCTGACTTGCGTGTGCTGGTGCGAGACCCGACCGGGGGCGGCGGGCGATTGCACCCGGCGTGGGAGCCGGTGGCGCTGCATTGGGACTTGGCGGCGGAACGGGTGTTCGATGGCATGGGGGCCGCGCTTCTCCCTCTCCCTTCGGGAGAGGGTCGGGGTGAGGGGGGCTTCTCGCCGGCAGTTTCCGACGCCGGGCCGCGTGCGGGCGGCGCTGACGGTTCTCCGCTCCGCAGCCAAGACCCCCTCACCCCAACCCTCTCCCGGAGGGAGAGGGAGCCGCGTTAGCTCTCCTGAAAGGACATGCTGTCATGCCCGTGTTTTCCATTCGTCGTCGTGCTGTCTTGGCTGGGGCGGCTGCGCTGCCGCTGGCGGGGGTGCGGCCGGCCCTTGCGGCCGAGCAGGTCACCGTTGCCACCTGGGGCGGCGACTATGCCAACCTGCTGCGCGCCAATGTGGACGAGCCGCTGATGGCGCCGCAGGGCGTGACCGTGGTGCAGGACACCGGCGACGAGGATCCGCGCGTCGCCAAGATGTTCGCCCAACGTCGGCTGCCGCGCGGCGCCGACGACGTGATCTGCCTGCAAGCGGTCCGGGCGCACGAGGTGCAGGAGGCGGGGCTGCTGGAGCCGCTGGACGAGGCCAAGGTGCCCAACCTCGCCCACGTGCTGCCGAACCTGCGCACGACGTTCTATGGCCCGCATATTTGGAGTCCGCAGGTCATCATCTACAACCCTGACCGGGTGCCGGACCCGCCCAAGACCTTCGCCGACCTGCTGGACCCCAAGTGGAAGGGCAAGGTTGGGGTGGGCGACATCAACTATTTCTACGTGATGATGGCCGCTGCCTTGGCCGTGGCGGGCGATCCCAACAAGGTCGAGGACGCCGCGGCGCGCGACCTGGTGCTGAAGCTGAACGGCAACGGGCTGCGGCTGTATCCGTCCACCGACAGCATCGGCGCCGGGGTGAAGTCCGGGGAGATTGACGTGGGGCTGATGTGGCACGCCCGGGTGCTGATGTGGCAGAACGCCGGCATTCCGGTGAAGGCGCAGTTCCCCACCGAAGGGTCGGTGCTTTACCTGTCCGGGATGGTGGTGCCGAAGAATGCGGCCAACAAGGCCGGCGCGTTCCGCTACCTGAACGCGATGATGGAGCCTTCGGCGCAGCGCGGCTTTGCCGAGCACATGGGTTATCAGCCCACCGTGGGGAACTCGCCGCTGGAGGGCGCGCTGGGGCAGCGCCTGGCACTGCCTGACCCGGCGCCGCGCATGACGCTGCCGGACTATGGCATCGTCGGCAAGCTGCAGGGGCCGACGTCCGAGTGGTGGAAGAAGAACGTGGCGCGTGCCTGATTTGGATGCGGCAACGGCCGGGGCCTTGGCGGCGCCCCGGCGGGTCCGCCAGGCCGGGGCGGCGGTGTTCCTGGGGCCGGCGACGCTCGCGGTGTCGGTCATGCTGCTGCTGCCGCTGCTGCTGCTGCTGCGGTTCAGCCTGAACCAGTATGACGCGACGGAGCTGATGATCGAGACGGTGACGGGCGCCAACTACTTCCGCTTCGTGTCCGACCCGTTCTACCGCGGCGTGCTGGGGACCACGCTGGGCGTGGCCGCGGGGTCCACGGCGTTGTGCCTGCTGCTGGGGCTGCCGGTGGCGTATCGGCTGGCGCGGATGCGGGGGCGGTGGAAATCAATGTGCATGCTGGCGGTCGTGTTGCCGCTGTTCGTCGGCAGCACCGTGCGGATGGTGGGCTGGATGATCCTGTTCGCCCATGGCGGCATGGTGGATACCGCTGTCCGATGGGCGACTGGGGGAGGGCTGGAGATGATGTATACCACCTTTGCGGTGGTGTCCGGGATCGTGTCCATCACGCTGCCCTTTGCGATCCTGACGATGCAGAGCGCCATCGAGACGATTGACCCGAGGGTGGAGGAGGCGGCGCGCAGCCTGGGCGCGGCGCCGGGGCGGAGCTTTTGGAGGGTGGTTTGGCCGTTGGCTCTGCCGGGCACGGCGACGGCGGGGATACTGTGCTTCATCCTGGCGATGTACGCCTATGCGACGCCGTATCTGCTGGGCGGGCCGCGGTTCCAGATGATGGCGCCGCTGCTTTATTGGGAGTTCAGCACCAACAACAACTGGCCGTTCGCGTCGGCGATGGCGCTGCTGCTGATGACGACGACGCTGGTGCTGACCTCGTGCAGCGGGCTGCTGATCCCGGCGCGATACCGGGTTTGAGGCTGCGCCGGGGTGTGAGGCTGGGCCGGAGTTGTGAGTCTGGGCCGGGGTGCAGGGTAGCGCCGGGATCAGGCTGGGCTGGCGCGGGAGGCGGCACGTTGACCCGGCGGGGAAGGTCCGGGCAGTGTCGCGTCAGCCAGCCGGGGGGAACGACGTGCTGAATGCTGCAATCCTGGGCCTGGGCTGGTGGGGCCGCACGATCACCGCGACGCTGCAGGGGAGCGATGCGGTCCGGATCACGGCGGCGTTCGACCCGGACCCGGCTGCGGCCGGGTTCGCCGCCCAGCGTGGGCTGCGGGTGCTGCCGGACTTCGACGCGGTGCTTGCCGATCCCGACGTTGGCGCCGTGATCCTTTGCACGCCGCATACGCTGCACGCGGAGCAGGTGCGCCGGGCGGCGGCGGCGGGCAAGCACGTGTTCTGCGAGAAGCCGCTGTGCCTGACGCGGGCGGACGCGGTGGAGGCGATTGCCGCCTGCCGTGCCGCGGGGGTGGTGCTGGGGGTTGGCCATGAGCGGCGGTTCGAGCCGCCGGTGCAGGAGCTGCGGCGCATGGCTGGGGCCGGCGAGCTTGGCGTGCTGCTGCAGGTCGAGGCCAATTTCAGCCAGGACAAGTTCTTGGAGCTGCCGGCGGACAACTGGCGCTTGTCGGGCCGGGAGGCGCCGGCGGGGCCGATGACGGCGACGGGGATACACCTGCTCGACCTGGCCGTAAGCTTGCTGGGTCCGGCGGAGCGGGTGCTGGCGAACGTGCGCCAGCTTGGCAGCCCGCTGGCCAACGGCGACACGCTGGGCGCTCTGGTAGGGTTCCGCAGCGGGGCGAACGCGCTGATTTCCGCGATCCTTGCCACTCCGTTCGATGGGCGGTTTGCGGTTTATGGCAGCAAGGGATGGGCGGAGGTACGGGACCGGAACCATCCGGAGCGGTCGGAGGGCTGGACGCTGACGACCTCGATCCGGGGCGTGGGGAAGGCCACGGTGGACTATCCGCCGGCGTCGGCGGTGCGCCTCAACCTGGAGGCGTTCGCGCGGGCTGCGGCTGGCGGGGCGCCGTATCCCATGCCGGACGAGGAGATGCTTGGCACCATTGCCGCGCTGGAGGCGGTGTTCCGATCCGCGGGCAGCGGCGGGGTCGAGGCGGTGGAGCATTGATCTGCGCAGCGCCGCAGGTGCCTACGCGCGTCCCTGCATCCGATGGGCGGGGCCGCATAGGGCAGATTGCAGCAGGGTCCGAACACGCAGCGGACGGAGTTGGCCGCATAAGCCTGGTTAGTTTTTCATCTGTGCGCAAACCTCCAGAGGTTTGCTTAGCCCACGCCGCAGCCTGATACACCTCGCCGGAAAGGCGCCATGACCGAAGACCTGCCCGATTTCCGTGCCCGTGTCCCCTATGCGCCGATCCATCGCCGGCCGCCGTTCCGCCTGCCTGGGGACGCACGGGTGGCGGTTTGGACAATCGTGAACGTCGAGAACTGGGACCCCGGGGCGGCGATGCCGCGTACGGTGCTGCCGCCGCCGATGGGGCAGCCGCTGCTGCCGGACCTGCCCAACTGGGCCTGGCATGAATATGGGATGCGCGTGGGAGTTTGGCGGTTCTTCGAGGTGCTGGCCAAGCGGGGGCTGCGGGCGTCGTTCGCGCTCAACGGGTCGGTTTGCCGGCTGTATCCCGAGATGTGCGAGGCGGCGCACCGGGCGGGGTGGGACTTCATGGGGCATGGCTACGTGCAGAAGCCGATGCACCGGGTGGAGGACCAGCGGGCGGCCATCGCCGACACGGTTGCCGCGATCCGCGAGTGCACCGGGGCGCCGCCGCGCGGCTGGGAAAGCCCGGGGCTGACCGAGACGGCGGACACTGCCGACCTGCTGGCCGAGGCGGGGATCGAGTATGTGGCGGACTGGGTGCTGGACGATCAGCCGGTTCCGGTGCTGACCCGCAACGGGCGGCTGGTGTCGGTGCCCTATACGGTCGAGGTCAACGACGTCGTCATCACCGCGGTGCAGCAGCACCGGTCGGACGAGCTGCTGCACCGCGGGCGGGACCAGTTCGACCGGCTGTGGCAGGAGGGGGCGGAGCATCCGCGGGTGATGGCGATCTCGATACATCCGTATCTCACCGGGGTTCCGCACCGGATCAAGTATCTGGAGGCGCTGTATGACTACATCCTGGGGCATGAGGGCGTAGCGATGCTGACCGGGGCGGAGATACTGGACTGCTACCTGCAAAGCGCCGGGGGCGGTTGAGGCGTGGCAGGCGAGGCAGGATGGCGGCTGCGCGGCCAGCAGGGAGGGCGTTGAGCCGTGCCGGTTGGGGGCGCCCGCCGGGCCATTGTCGTCGGCGGGTCCATTGGCGGGCTGTTTGCCGCGTTGCTGCTGCGGCAGCGGGGCTGGGATGTGCATGTCAGCGAACGGGTGGCGGCGCCGCTGTCCGGGCGCGGGGCGGGGATCGTCACCCATCCGCAGCTTTGGCGCATCCTGGAGGGGTTGGGGCTGGACCCGCATACCGAGTTTGGGGTGGCGGTGCGGCGGCGGGTGACGTTGGCGAGGGATGGCTCCGTTCTTGGAGGGCTGGACTGCCCGCAGGTGATGACGTCTTGGGACCGGCTGTTCCGGATGCTGCGCGGGGCCTGGCCGGATGGGCGCTACAGCCTTGGCGAGGAGCTGCGGTCGGTGGCCTGCGTTGGGGACGGGGTCGTGGCGCGGTTCGGCAACGGCGCCGTGCGTGAGGCGGATCTGCTGGTGGGGGCCGATGGGTTCCGCTCGGTGGTGCGGGCGTTGCGGATGGGGGACGCGGCGCCGCGTTATGCCGGTTATGTCGCGTGGCGGGGGCTGATCGCGGAGGCGGAGATGCCGGCGCGGGCGCATGCGGACCTGTTCGAGCATTTCGGCTTTTGCCTGCCGGAGGGGGAGCAGATGCTGGGGTATCCGGTGGCGGGGGAAGGCAACGACCTGCGGCCGGGACATCGCCGCTACAACTTCGTCTGGTATCGGGGGGCTGGCGAGGCGGACGGGTTGCCGGACCTGCTGACGGACGCGGCGGGGCATACCCACGCCCTGTCGATCCCGCCGCCGCTGATACGCGGGGCGGTGGTGGAGGCGATGCGCCGGGCGGCGGATGCTACGCTGGCGCCGCAGTTCGCCGCGGTGGTGCGGGCGACGGCGCAGCCGTTCCTGCAGCCGATCTATGACCTGGAAAGCGCGCGGATGGCGTCGGGGCGGGTGGCGCTGCTGGGCGACGGCGCGTTCATCGCCCGGCCGCACGTGGGCGCGGGGGTGACGAAGGCGGCGGAGGATGCCCTGGCCTTGGCGGCGGCGCTGGAGACGGGGGGAGACGTGCCGGCTGGGCTGGTCCGGTATGAGGTGGAGCGGCAGCCGGCGGGGCGCCGGGTCGTGCAGCGGGCTCGGCATTTGGGCGCCTATTTGCAGGCGCAGCGCAGTACGGAGGAGGAGCGGCGGGCGGCCTGGCGGCATCGCACGGCCGAGGCGGTGATGGCGGAGACCGCGCTGCTGGATTTCTAGGCGGGCTGGCGCGGGTTGGCGCGTGCTGCGTTGCCGGCGGAGCTGGGGCGTGCGGGCCTGGTTGTCTTTCGTTGGTGCGCGTGGTCGGCGGGGGCTGGCGCCAGCGGCGGTTTGGCTTGAGTGTTCCGGCGATGGCGGCCTTTGCGGGGCGGACGTGCTCCGGCGTTCCTGGCCGTGACGCGGTGCTGCGGGGCGGCATATGGCGCTTTGCTTATACGCCCTACGGGGCTGGCCGGAAGAAGAGCCGGAGCAGATGGCGGTGGTCAGGCGCCGGGCGGCGGTCGCCATCGGGCGTCGGCATGGGCGGCTTGGCGCAGGACGAAGGCGACGGCTTCGGCCGGGTCTTCTGGCAGGATGTGGCCGGGGAGGACGGGCGCCCGGGCGGGCGCGGTGGCCTTGCCGGGTTCGGGCGGGCCGGGATCGTGCTGGTCCGGGTCTGGACCGGGGGCGGGCTGGGCGGCGGGATGGCCGTCGTGCGGGCCGGGATCGTGCGGGTTGGGATCGTGCGGGCCTGGGCCGGGCGGGCGGGCGGCGCCCCTTGCGGGGCGGCTTGGGGCGGCGGCTCGGGCGTTGAGTTGGGCGATGTCGGCGGTGGCGCGGCGCTTCCAGGGGCGGCTGCCGGGCAGGGCTGCGAGGCCGAGGTCGC